>PWID01000068.1 GCA_003555145.1 Balneolia bacterium
CCTTCGGGCCGGGGTTTCGCTTCGCTCAACTCTCAAAAATCCTTTGGCTTTCGCCCCGTTGGGGCTTTAATTGTTTGGCTATTCATACATAGGGCGTTGCCCTATGCTGATGCTGGACGCCCCGTTGGGGCTGGGCTAATTCAAATTTTATTCCAAAGCATGGATAAATCTACATGACCTCAGACTTTCGACCTTAGACCTTAGACTATTCTGGTTACTGAAGACTGCTCTTTTGAAAGCGGTTTTTTGATCTGTATTACCGAATTAACCTGCTGTAAAATCCTTCCCGCACGTTGGGAGAACATTGGCAAATATCTTATTTTAGGCCCGTAATCATTGAGTAGATTTTCACATAAATTATTAGGTACATGAGCGTTAAAACGTTAAACGGAACGGCCCAAATGGTGCCAGCCGACTCAGAGTTTAAAATCAGATCGACATCCATCAAAAAATTTAAGAAGAACGAGCTGATGGATGCGTTGCGTAATATGATGCTCTCCCGTCGTCTCGACGATAAAATGCTCACCCTGTTGAAACAGGGACGCGGATTTTTCCATATTGGCGGTTCCGGTCATGAGGCCATTCAAACGGCCGCAACCCGCAACATGATCCCTAAAAAAGACTGGGGCATGCTCTATTACCGCGATATGGCGTTTGCTCTCGGTATGGGAATGACCGCCCGTGAGCTGCTTTCAGCTCACCTTTCTAAAGTGACCGATACATCCGGCGGTCGCCAGATGCCGTCTCACTTCAACAGCAAAGAATTTAATATTGTATCGGTATCGAGCGCTCTGGGTGCACAATTTCTGCCGGGACTCGGAATCGCACAAGGCATCAAGTATTTAGGTGACGAAGAGGTGGTTTACATCTCCACCGGCGATGGCGGCACGTCCGAAGGCTCTTTCTTTGAACTGCTCAACTGGGCAACCCGCGACAAAGTACCGGCCGTAATTGTGGTGCAGGATAATAAATTCGCTATTTCGGTTCCGGTGAACGAACAGACAAGCAATAAATCTATTTCCAAAACCGTGCGCGGATTCGAAAACCTTGAGGTTATTGAGTGCGACGGTACTGATTATTTCAACTCTTATGCCGCTATGGAAAAGGCCGTTGAATACGCCCGCAGCGGCAAAGGGCCGGCTCTTGTTCATGCGCACGTGGTTCGTTTGCTTCCACACTCATCATCTGATGACCACCGTAAATACCGCTCTGAAGAGGATCTTGAGGCTGATAAGCTGAATGATCCAATCAGGAAGCTTTCCGAGAAGCTCATCAAGTCTAAAATTTCCACTCAGGAAGAAATCGATCAGCTTCAGGCCGATGTGAAGAAGCAGGTTGATGACGACACGAACTGGTGCAAGGAGCAGGATGATCCCAAGCCTGAAGACGCCATGACCCACGTTCTTTGTGAAGATTCTCCCGAGCTCGAGTACGAAACCGAAGAGCCATCCGGCGAGCCAATTGTACTTGTAGATGCCATCAACCATGCGCTCCATGAGGAAATGGAGCGAGATGAGAAAATGCTGGTATTCGGTGAAGACGTTGCCGACGGAAAAGGCGGGGTATTTACCGCCACCCGCGGCCTGACCAACAAATTTGGCAGAAACCGCTGCTACAACTCACCTATTTCTGAAGCATCCATTATTGGTACCGCCTGCGGACTCAGCCTGAAAGGCTACAAGCCGGTTGTTGAGATTCAGTTTGCCGACTACATCTGGCCGGCCATGCAGATGCTCCGCAATCAGGTGCCTGTGCTCCGCTACCGCTCCAACAACACCTTCGCCAACCCGATGGTGATTCGCGTTCCCTGCGGTGGATACATTCACGGTGGTTTGTGCCACAGTCAGAATATCGAGTCCATCTTCGGACACATTCCGGGATTTAAAATTGTGATGCCGTCCAACGCAGCCGATGCGAAAGGCATGCTGAAAACAGCCATCCGTTCTGAGGATCCGACCTTGTTCCTGGAGCACAAGTTTCTTTATCGTCAGGGTTTTGCACGCTCTCCGGAGCCGGGCAAAGACTACCTGGTAGAAATCGGCAAGGCTAAAGTTGTTCGCGAGGGTAGTGATCTGACTATCGTTACTTACGGCGCCATGGTACAGAAAGCCCTCAACGCGGCCAAGGCTCATGCCAAAGAAGGCGTTGAAATTGAAGTGATTGATCTTCGTACCATTGTGCCTTACGATGCTGAGACGGTTCATGAGTCAGTGAAGAAAACCAGCAAAGTGCTGGTGCTTCATGAGGATTATGAATTCATCGGTTTCGGTGCTGAGATTTCTGCCCAAATCGCTGATAAATGCTTCGAATATCTCGATGCTCCTGTAGCCCGCGTTGGTGCCAAGTTCGCCCCAATCGGTTTCGCAGATCCGCTCGAAGACTTCCTGCTTCCAAACGACAAGGATATAAACGAAGCTCTGGAAAGATTACTGAAGTTCTGATAGTGAACAGTAATCAGTAAACAGTGTTTTGTTTGCTTTTTTACGATGCTTAGATATTGAAAAGCCCGTCTGGTTTTATAAAGCCGGATGGGCTTCTTCAGTTTGTCAGGGCTACAGTATGTCAGAGGGCGTTTTTGTAGCTAAATAATATTAAAGGCGGTTCGGATATTTTATCCGGATCGCCTTTTTTGGTGGACGCAGAGTTCACGAAGTATGTGAAAAAAGTCTTGCAAAGAAGTAACTATTCCAGCCTTTGCGCGACTTTCTTTTTGAAATCTGTGTTCCTCTGCGTCCTTCCCGTAACCGGAAGAGTTAAAATGCGTATTATGCTCAATGACAATTTTAACGCATCACAATTCACAATTTCCCCTATGCAGCATTATCCTGAGTGGGCGCGGACTTTTGCCCAAAAATATCTGAGTAAAACGCTGAATCACTTCACCCTTTATGGAAACGTGAGGGATTTGGTGATGGTGGTTGATGATGAGACTGAGGCTGAGGTTAAGGCTGAGAAGGGTAGGAAAAAGGCTAGGAAGAAATCTAAGGGTGATGGGGGGCAGGTTAGCTTTCGGCGGTTTACTTCGTTTTTGGGTGATGAGCTTTTTGGTTCACGCGACCTGGTTCTTTTCTACGACCGCTCGGGCGGAATTCATTTCCGGGATCAGGATACCCGTAATGATTTCAACAGCGCATTGCCGCCCAATTATCGCCGTCAGGGTGTTGCGGCTCCGGTGAGGTCAGCGCCTCAGGAGCCTTTGCCCAAGATGCCGACCTCGGTGATGGCGCTGCTCGAAAAGTACTTCCGGCTTCGCATCGAGCAGGGAAAAAGCATCGCTATCATTATTGATTATGCCGAAACTATTGTTCCCAATTCGGAGACCTCATCATCCGGGGCCGATGACCGCAATGTGTTGGTCACGCTGCTGAAATGGGCGCAGGACCCGCTGTTTCTGGCGGCCGATTTTACCGTGGTGCTGCTGACCGAAAACCTGGCTGATATCAACCGGAGCCTGGTACAGAGTCCGTACAACGCGGCCATCAAGGCGGGGCTTCCAGGTTACGATGCGCGTCTGAGCTTCATCCGTCACTTCTTTGGTGATGATGTGCAAACTTACGACAAACACTGCGAAATGAAGCAGGAGGTGCTGGCTCAGCAAACGGCCGGACTCAGCTTTATACAGCTCAAAAACGTGCTCGCCCACACGGTTGAAAACAAAGACACCCTGACCTACGACCGCCTCAGCATCACCAAAAAAGAAGTGATAGAAGCCGAGGCCCACGAGCTGCTCGAATTCGTGGAAACGCGCTATTCACTCGATGATGTGGCGGGTCATGTGCAGGTCAAAAAGCACCTCCGAAGTGCCAGCCTTGCGTTAAAGCAGGGAAGGGGTGATGTGCTTCCGATGGGCTATCTGGTCTGCGGACCCGTAGGCACGGGCAAAACGTACCTTGTGACCTGCTTCGCGGGTGAGGTGGGCATTCCCATGGTGAAGCTGAAGAATTTCCGCTCTCAGTGGCAGGGTGTCACCGAAGGAAATC
>PWID01000194.1 GCA_003555145.1 Balneolia bacterium
GCATTCTCCATCTGGATAGGAATTGGTGCCACAGGTCTCATTGATATGCTGCGAACGGTTGTCAAAAACAAGTTCGCTTTGCTCGGTGCCGTTGTTTTAATGTATTTGCTTGTTCCATTACGGGTACTTACACAGAATTACAACGATCATGACCGAAGCAGACAGTACGTGGCTCCGGATTATGCATACAACCTTCTAAACTCAGTAGAGCCGTACAGTATTCTTTTCACAAACGGTGATAATGATACCTTCCCGCTTTGGTTCCTGCAGGAAGTTCACGGCATTAGAACCGATGTACGAATTGTATGTCTGAGTCTTCTGAATACAACATGGTACATAGATCAGGTAAAAAATCGATGGAACTACGATTCGCCGCCTGTGAAGCTTTCATACACCGACCGTGAGATTCGGGATATTGAGCAGAAGTTCAGGTTCGAGCGCGAAAGTGATTTCCACCGACCAGGTACCGTCAGAATTCCGTTCGACAGAGAGCGCTTCGCAAGAATTACGGCGCCGGAACCTGAGCCGGGACAAATTACGATTCAGGAGCATATTGCAACCGGCAGTACCGAATGGCCATCCAATCTCCACAAGCCAGAATTCACGTTCCACACCCCGCTCGAAGAATTTGATGATGAAATTGCATTCCGCCATGAGGGTCAGGTTCTGTTTTCTGACGGGCAGCAAACGTACCACTATACCAGAGTTCAGGACGATATTGTGCTCGATATTGTTAGGGAAAACCTTAACGAGCGTCCCGTCTACTTTGCAATTACGGTAGCATCTGATGCCAAGCTTGGTATGGAAAACTATCTCCGGCTTGAAGGCAAAGCCTTTCGTGTAATTCCAAAATTCCATGAAGAGGCTTTTGGTCACCTGGATACCGAAATTCATGCTTCCAGACTGAATCAGTTTCAGCTGCGCTACGTAAACGAAGAAGGGAATTACTTCGATCAGAACATTCGCCGTATGCTTGATAACTATCGCACGATTATTACGCGACAAGCGAATGCCTACATAGAGCGCGGAGATTTTGATCAGGCCAACTACTGGCTTACCTGGGGTGAAGATCTCATACCTTTTACTACCGTAACTCCCGATCTTACCTCTGCCCTTACCTATGCGCTTCGCTATGCCCAGGCGGATAACGCTGAAGACGGCAAACGTCTCGCAGATGAGTTTCTGCCACGTTTTATGGATGAACTCGGACGTTCTCTACGTAATATGGATCGTACGGAGGAAGAAATGGCCAGAATCGAACAGCAGCTACGTGAACCTGCCGTACGAACCAACACGGAGCGCCGCGCCAGACTTCAGGGACGTATGCAGGCTCTGGATAGCGAATTAAGAGGTTTCCATCGTACTTATTCGAGTAATCTTTCCCGACTGGTTGTTATGCAGCGCATCTATTTCCTAACCGGTTACAGCGCTGAAGCTGAGGCCATAGCCGATGAAATCAACCGGATGGTAGGAGCAGATACCAACTTCCCGAAGACCCAATCTGAGAACGAGGAAGCCTTTAGCCGTATATTTATATGATGCCGGTGGATGTGGTAATCCTGCATCCACTTGCTTATATTTGAACTACGTACGAAAAGCCGACTTCATTCAACCGAATAATTTTATGATCCTTACCTTCTCCGCAGAAAATATTGAGGAAATTACCCGTGTTTTTGGCTCAGAACCAAAGAAAACGGGTGCTGTATACCGCTTTGCCATACAGCCTGATGAGAGCGAATTAAAAACGGTTATTGAAATACATCTTGGTCTCGAGGTTGAAGGAAAAACGACGAACATCGTTTCTGTTTATGCCCATAACGTTTTTATGCAGCTCCATAACTGCACGGCCTTTGTTGCAAGTGAAACCCTTCAACAGGTTACCTTTTTTGGTAAAATTGGCGGACAGACAACAGGACTCATTATCGAAAAGACCGGAGGAGCGAGTTTGTATGCAAACGTGGACGATGCACTCCTTAACGGTGACTTTACGAAGCTGCCCCCCGAAATTATGATGTGCAGCGTAGCGCTGTCGCTCACCGAATCCGTAGATTTTGAAGGATTCTCTTTCGACGAGGACAATTGAAACCAAACAGTGTTGAAATTATAGTTGACAATACCTCAGATGTTGAAGTATCTGTAGATGAAGATGTTGTTGCAGACATTGCTGAACTTTTACAGGATAATGAAAACGCCCGTTTTGCACTCATAGAGGTCGTATTTGTGGATGAAGACGAAATCGTAAAAATCAATACTGAGCATCTGCAGCACGACTACGTTACAGACATTATTACTTTTCACTATCATGAGGAAAACGAGCCCATAGAAGGAACTCTCTTTTGCTGCGCCCCACGAATTGCTGAACAAGCAGCAGAGTTCGATGCAGAGCCAGAGACAGAGTTTGTACGTATTGTAATCCATGGAATGCTCCACCTTTGCGGTTACGAAGACTCAACTCCTGATGATAAAAACCGCATGACCGAACTTGAAAACACCTATTTAAAGCTACTGCACTATTTATGAGAACAAGCGTAATCGATTTAATTATCCAAATGGTTCGCCAGATTCGTTCTGGTGAATCCATCAGGGATCTCGATCCGAACTCTTTTTCTACTGCCAATAAATCTGAAGCATCTGCAGCCTATTCCTGGATTCTGCAAAAGGTTGAATCCGGTCAGCTCAATGCTGCCAGACCCGGCGACTCCTCTCAGAACCTGCGTATTCTTCATGCAGCGGAGCGCACTATTATTTCAACAGAGGCTTATGGCTATCTCATCGAACTTTTCAATATCGGTATAATTAATCATACGGATATGGAGAGTATTATCGAAAACGCTATGATGAACAACTTCGAAAAAGTAGGAATCGACCGGATGAAGGAAATGGTTGCCAAGCTGGTATTCGGTTCCGGAGAAAAGTCCCAGCCTGGAAGCATTTATCTCAGCGGAAGCGAAAAAATAAACTAAAGCACTTTTGCCGGCAGAAGTACGGCTGGAGTATTATCGTAACTCCTCATGCAGCTCAGCTCTTATACCCTGCTTATTGTAGAATCCGGGGTTACGGCACGGGCCATTGAAAGCTGCGAAATCCCCGGGCTTGAAGTCCTCCCTACCTTTGGCTATGCATGGTTGCCTAATCGAGACCCGATTACCGGTAAGCTCAAGGCTAGGGCAAATCCCGATCAGAGAGACTTTCGCAAAGCGCTTAAGAGCAAAGCACAGTTTGCCAACAAGATTATTCTGGCAACGGATTCAGACCCCAGCGGAGAGTTTATAGCCCAATCCATTTATCGATTTCTGGGTAAAGATGAAAAAATCTGTTCAGGAAATCTTGGTACAGTAAGTCCGTCTGGTGTTCAGCTGCTATTAGATTCTGCGGTTCCTGTAAACCAGGACAGAGCATCTTCACTGGAGCGTTACTTTCGTTCGCGAATTATGCTTGTTGATGCGGTTCGCAGCGCATTCGGCCAACGGTATTCGTTTGAAGAGATTATTGCATTAGGATGTGTGCTTACTCAAAAAGAGTTCATAGATTTTTCAGATGAAACTTATTCACTATCATTTAAGCCTATAAGGCCTGTTGCCCTAAAGGCAGGTACTCATTTAAAGACAAAGCCTGCACAAAGCGACGAATTAATAAGGGGTGATGTGCTCTACCCTTCCATAAACCACCCGGTTTCCACGGCCTTTTTACCGGCATCGGTGAACGGTAGTTATGCAAAAAGTCAGGAAGCCTTGAACCGTTTGTTCTCTTTTTATGATGCTGAACTCGGCAGCGGGCTTATCAGCTATCCAAGAACTGTAGCAACCGGATATTATGATGAAACCTGGAACCGGCTCACCACTCAGCTGCAGCAGCGAGCCGGTGCCGAGAGCGTTCTGACTCCTTCCCTGAGGCGGGTGGTATCTGCTGATGTAAGTCATGAAGCGCTGCACGTTGTAAACACTTCTTTGGAGCCACACGACCTCAGGC
>PWID01000345.1 GCA_003555145.1 Balneolia bacterium
GAACGATAAATATTATTAGACTGAAGGACCATTTGTATCCCATATTTTCCATAAGGTGCACCAAAAAATTTAGATCTTGATTGAAGTTATGAGGCTTTTGACCTCTTCTGTAGTATGACTTTCAGCCGCTGGAATCGCTTTATTGCCGTCACATTATCCTGATAATTTATCACGTGTAATATACGGATTTTCCGTTTTTTGAATTAACTCCTGCTTTTTGGCATCCGTTGACTCTATGCGAAGATGATTTTCCACAGACTTTGCAGATTCCAACCAAGCTTACACTGGCCTGCCTGGTGGCAAAATCTCGTTTGTGATGTTTCCGGGCTCTTTAAGTACATGATATTATAAACAAAAGACAAGTTTAAATAATTCGCGCAGAACTACTAAGAGCCAAACAAAGCGTTTTATGGGCAAATATCGAAGTGCAGGCAGCAGGCAGGAATATGCTTTATGATGTTATATTTTTTTCTCTAAAAAAATAATCTCCCAGCCGGCTGATTATTAGCTACATATAGATATATTACCTCATATGAACATAATGATTTTGCACCCGCAAGATAAGCAAGAGACGTCTTGTACTTTTTTCTTTACTATCCGTAAATGGAGTTCTTTTGGAGATTACACAACTACTTCTGAAAGTTAAAGACGGGGACAGGGAGGCATACAACTCGCTATACCCGCTCGTCTATGAAAAGCTCAAGAGCGTAGCCCAGTCGCAGCTGAACAGGGAGTTCGGGAAAAACACCATCTGCAAGACGGAGCTGGTGCATGAGGTTTATGAAAAAATGGTGGATCAAAAACATGCCGATTATCAAAGCCGGGCCCATTTCTTTTCCATAGCCGCCCGATCGATGCGGCAGATTCTGGTCGACTATGCCCGTAAAAAAAACACAGCCAAAGCGGGAGGGCAATTTTCCCGCCTCACCCTTGATGTGTTCGAACTTGGCCCCGGCGATTTGGGAACCGATGGACATGCCGACCGGATTTTGGCCCTTAACGAACTGCTGATAAACCTCAAAGACGTTGACGAACGACTGTGCAACGTGGTTGAGCTTCGCTTTTTTGTAGGTCTTAGTATCGAGGAGACGGCCCAAATACTGTGTATATCCACCTCTACCGCCAACCGCGACTGGCTAAAAGCGAGGGGCTGGCTCTTCCGGCAATTAAATGAGGATGATCCGATGATATAAACGGTTCAAAAATAGCGCATACCTGTATAAACATCCCTCCAATAAAAACAAATGAACAACTGGAACCAAATATCATCCATTGTAGATCGTGTACTCGAACTCAACCCGGATGAACGCACAGGATTTGTTAACAAGCTATGTAAAGACGACCCGGTTCTTAAGACCAGCGTAACCAATTTCCTGAAAAATATTGATTCTTCTGAGGGCCTGTGGGAAAAGATGTTCGAGTCGGGAAGTGCGCTGGCAGATGAAATCACAACACTTGATGTCGAATTCGATACCTCTCCGTTTCACCCTCCTTTAGAGCAGGCCGGCCCGTATAAAATAATTAGGCATATTGCCCGGGGAGGTATGGGTAATGTGTACCTTGCAGAGCGCAGCGACGGACAGCTTAACAGAAAGGTAGCTGTAAAAATCCTTCGTCATGAGCTCAGTTCAGAGAACTATATACGACGCTTTTCGTCTGAACGAAATATCCTTTCCGGGCTGGAACATCCCAATATCGCCCGTTTATACGACGTAGGCGTTACCGAAGATAACCGCCCCTATCTGGTAATGGAATATGTAAACGGCCTGCCGGTTACAACCTACTGTAACGATACCAACGCAACCCTTAGCGAAAAGCTCGATCTGTTCAGACAGGTATGTAAAGCCGTCGAGTTTGCCCACCGCAATCTGATTGTTCACAGAGATCTGAAGCCCGATAATATACTTGTAAAACCAGACGGTACTGTAAAGATCCTGGATTTTGGCATTGCAAAAATTATTAATGATGACTTATCTCCCGAAATGCTGGTTCAAACGCGGGAGAACCAGCAGATGCTTTCCCTGCAGTACGCGGCACCGGAGCAGGTAACGCTCGAGAAAATTACCACCGCTACCGATGTGTATGCCCTGGGTCTGCTGCTTTATGAAATCATTACAGGCCGGCAGCCCTTTAACATGAAACGGAAAAATCTGAAAGAGGCCGAACAGATTATTCGTTTTGAAGAACCGAAAAAGCCCAGTACAATTATCCCAGACCCGCGGCTGGCAAGAAAAGTGAGGGGCGATCTCGATGCCATCATTCTGAAAGCAATCCGAAAAGAGCCGGACTACAGGTACGTAACAGCTGATCAGCTTATTCACGACATTAGCCGGTATCAGACCCACCTGCCGGTTAATGCCAGATCGGAATCTGTACGCTATCATTTTTCGAAATTTGCCAGGAGGAATAAAGGTGTTCTTTCATCTCTTCTTTTGGTTGTTTTCATCATCTTCGGGTTTGCTTCTTTTCATCTTTCCGAAATAGAGAAACAGAAAGATATAGCCCTTGCGGGCCAGCAACAGGCCGAATTTGTTACCAGTTACCTTACGAACCTTTTCCAATCCGCTTCGCCCACGGCAAATCAGGGTGATACGCTTTCCGTCTTTAAGCTGCTGGATATCGGTAAAGAAGGTTTATCTGAACTGGATGATGGCTTCAGAGCAAAACCAAACCTGTTGACGGCCTTTGCTGATTCCTACCTAAACCTTGGGAACTACGATGAAGCCATCATTATCTATAAACAAGCCTATGAGATTACCCGGGCAACCCACGGCGTTTCTGAAGAGCTCGCAGTAAGCGCCATTCGTATTGGAAAAGCATACGTAGCACAACGTACTTTCGACAAAGCCATTCTATACTTCGAAGAAGCACAGGATATAATGGATTCCATGGGTGGCGATTTCAACCATCTTAGAAGCGGATTTCTGCACACTTACGGAGCAGCAATCTCAGAAGTTGGGGAAACAGAACGCTCTATAGCAATTCTTGAAGAAGCTATGGTGATGCACGCTGAGCACGATCAGCAGTCGGCTACAGTGATGAACATAAAGCGTGCTTTAGCAAAGGCCTACCAGCATAATGAGCGCTACGAAGAGAGTGAAAAACTGTACCAGGAAATTCTCCATATCCACGGACAAAATAATGACCTGTATTCTACATACAATGATCTTGGCTATCTGATGGTATTACAAGACCGGCCTGCTGAGGCCGTTGAATATTATTTAAAATCTTTGGACGGTCACCAGATTATCTACGGAGAAAATCACCCCCAAACTTTAATGGTTATGGGTAACCTTGCTGGTGCGTATGCAGACAATGAACAACATGAATTAGCAGAATCCATGCTGCTGCAGCGTATACCTATTATTCGGCAGCGGTACGGGGATGAACACTGGAGGGTTGGAGCTGCAATAGATGGCATGGGCCGCTACTATATTTCAACGAATAGCTTTGAACGTGCTGAAGAGATGTTTAATCAATCTGTGTCGATTTACAAACAAGCGCTCGGGCCTGCGCACAGCTGGACGGTTGTAACTTCTGTATTTCTCGCATACTGCAAAGCGGTGAACGGATCAACCGAAGAGAGTGATAGCATCTTTCGTGAATCCTACGCCACTCTGAGCTCTAACAGTGCTGCCTTTAACTACTACGAAGACTATATGTATGGCCGGCTGCTTACATTTTTAACAATGCACCCGATGGAAACCTGGCATGAAGAAATTGCCCTGCTCGAAGAGTTGATGAGGTAGTACAGGATGAATGAGTCAGCCAGCAACTGGTTTGATTCCTTTTCTGGAGTGATGGTATCAGAACCCGAACGGCTTATGAAGTAGAAGTATAATGGAATGGGATGGGATGGACTTCATGATGGGCCTGTCTGCTATTTCAGCCACTTGTCTTTATGGCAAAACCCGCAGACGCCTTCGGGATTCCGGGGTGGTTTCTATCACGGACTGATGAAAAAAATCA
>PWID01000228.1 GCA_003555145.1 Balneolia bacterium
ACGCAGCACAACAAAGACTTAATTAATCACATATTCGGATTAGAATATACGATTAATGCGCGTTTTCCGCGTATTAAGTCTTTAATTAAGATTTATTCCATATTAAGAGGTTCGCTGGCGCACACGTTTGGAGTTTGGGGTTTTGAGTTTATCGCTTCGAATTGGGTTTGAGGTTGTAGCTACCCTTTCCTGTTCTTTGCGTGAATCGGCGGTATAATCAGCGGGAATCTGCGGCCGCCCATTCAAAACTCAAAATTTAAAATTTCTCACTGCTGCTTTGAGGAATTTGATTCTCGGCACGGAGGCCATCACCCTTACATCTTCGCTGAGCGTGCTTTTTTCGTCTATGAACCGCAGGACGCGCCCGATAGGGTTTCCGTTGAAGAGGGCTTCGAAAACCTTCACCCCAAACTCAGGATGACGACTGAGCACATCCAGCATAATGGCATCATACCTGCGATACTTTGCCGCCGAGGGATTGGTGATGCGCACCCTGCCCGATTGGGCATAGCCGGAGGCAATGGCGTGTGCCTGCCGGTGGATACGCGAAAAGGCGTACCCGGTTGAGGCTTTTGGGATACCCGAACGCGTGCCGATATAGTGGATGCGACCTGACTCCCCCGCACGGAAAATCTGATCCGCCATGGGAATCACACCAAACTCGCTTCGTTCGGTTTCGTAGTCTTCATCTTCCAGGCCGAGGTGGTCCGATAGATATGTTCTGATGGCCTCATCATACTTCTCCTTCGGAAGCAGCTCGGGCGAAAAAAGGGTGTACTCAACCAGCGCCTGATTTTCCGAATAGGGAAGCACATAAAAAAAGGTGGCTCCTTCCGTTTGCGGCGTTCTGAAATCCATGAAGCGGGCCGTTTCGGTATCGAATTTTGCGGTCTTCGTTTTGATTTCAATGCCCTTGAAATGCTGGAGCAGCTTGTAACGCGAACGTGATAAGTCCGCATCTCCGAAGCTCTGGAAATAATGCGAGCCGGTTAACTTTCGGCCCGGAATTTCAACCAGCGCGCGGCGTTCATTCGACTCGGATGACTTCACCGGTCCGGCAAACCAGTCCAGGTTGGGAAATGCCCTAAGGGCTTTTGTCATTTCGCGAATGTAGTCTTCACTGCGCACACAGTGGTAGCTCAGGTTTTCGAGGGGTGCAAGGTGATGGGATTCTCCGGCAAAAATCTCAAGCGTATTCCAGCTCTTATGGATGGGAACCGGATCGGGCAGATGATCGGTGTGCCAGAAGCACCAGGTTTTATTTAATGGCTGCTGCGTTCCATCGTCGATGATGGCAATATTCTGATTCCGGAGGGCATCATGAGAGAGTAAATGCCAAGCAAGTGAGAGTCCTGAACAGCCGGTCCCGCCAATTATGATATCGTAATGCTGCTGGGAAAAAGCCATTCAGTAGGCCGGGTAAATTTAGTGGGGCAGCATGGCGGCAAGTACATCACCGCTGTGTTCGGAAACGGCCGTGTACCAAACCTCACCCCATTTCCAGGATACAACGTCGTAATTATTCACTTTAGTAATGAATACGTCATCATGATTTATAATAGCGTCTGTGGCTTTACCGTAGGCTATCAACTTGGGGTTTTCTTCCAGCAGGTGCGATTCGAAGGCAAACATATAAATGTTATCGCCGTCTGATACTTCGTATTTCAACATTGGAGTGTGGAATCCATCGTGGAAATCGGCATAAATTACCCCGGCAAAACGTGCTCCCTGAAGTTCCGGTACGGTGATGTTGCAACCGTACACTTCCTTGAGCTTCATTTGCGCATCAGTAGTGTTGATAATTTCAAATTCAGATGGCAACATCTGTCCACTGTGGTTGGCATAGTGCTGATAGGTCAGATCTTCTACCGTTAACGCATTAAAAGTATTTGAGTTGCTGTTGAACTGCTGTACCAATACCAGGAAAAGTCCAACCAAAACAATCGCTGCCACGGAAAACAAGAACCTGTTTCTACTTGAAGAAGGCCGGTCAACCGGGTTTGATGATTGAGAAGAAGACTGATTGTTCATCTGTACCGACTGCATTTTTAGCTGTTCGGCCGCGATCAAAGAATTAATGCGTTGTTTGAATTCGGATGGCGCACCGACACGATGCAGTCTGCTTTTAAGCAGCTTTTTAATTTTCCTTTCGGACTCAATGGCTTTTTGAACGCTCTTATCCCTTGATGCGAGGTCCAAAAGTTTTTCTGTGTCGGTATTGCCTAACTCACCATCAACATATGCCGAAATATGCTCATATAGCTGCTTGGTATCCATTTATTACTGCCTCAATGCCAGGTGTGCGTTTTATTAATTCTAGATTTTTCGGATTAATCTACATTCACAACAGCCGTTAGGCGGGTAGTGTTCCCGCAAATTCAAATATAATTTAATTGTTTGAAATTGAGAATAGTCGATAGTCGAAAGTCGAAAGTCGAAGGTCGAAGGTCGAAGGTCGAAGGTCTCTCATATTCGGGTGCCAATGCTGTTATCAGACTGAGAAATCACCCTCTATTCAAAGATCAGCTACCAAAAATCTCTCAACTCTCTAAACCGATTAGCAAACAATTAACTCAAATAAAAAGGCGGCCCCACCGAAGCAGAAACCGCCTTTTTTATTCTATTTGATTATATCAAACCTTAGTCTTTTTGGGCAACCTCGCGGGCTTCCTGAATGCGGCGATCCAGCAGATCGTACAACTCGCTGGTATAGAAATTTTCGTCCTTGCGCTTTTCGAGGTCTTTCAGGATATCATCCAGACGGGAAAGCAGTCTTTTGGACTCGAAAGATTCCGACATTTCAACGTAACGGGCCAGCATCTTGCGGTCTTTTTTGAAGGCTTTTTCGAAGTGGCGGTACGCCTGCTTGGAATGCTCAGGCAGGGCGCTCATTACCAGACCCATGTTAAATTCGGATACGGTACTGCCGCCTTCAAGGGTGCGTGATTTACGGATATCGGCAAGGGCCAGTTCGGCTTCACCCTCGAAAAAGTAGGCCAGACCGCGGGAAGCCAGGGCTTCTACGTTGGCATTATCTTCCTCAAGCGCTTCGGTGTAGGCTTCAATTGAGCCTTTGTAATCACCTGAATCGTAGAGCGTTTTAGCTTTGAGCATAATGGCTTCATCGCTCTCCGGCCCCAGCTCCAGGGCTTTGTCCAGATCGGCAAGGGCTTCTTTCCACTTTTTGTCGTGGCGGAGGATGGCGGCCCGCTCTACGTAAGCGTCCACATAGGAATCATCGATTTCGATGGCCTTGTTGATGTCGGTATTGGCGCTTTCCCAATCACCGAGCAGGCCGTGGGTTGTGGCACGGAATTTCCATGCGGCTTCAAATTCAGGATTTGCCTCTATGGCAAAAGTGAAGGCATCGAGGGCTTCGTCGAACTGCTCGTCGCGCTGTTCGGATGCTCCCAGGATAAACCAGTCTTCGGCATCGCGCTCGTCGTTTTTCTTGGCGGCGATTTCTTTAAAAAGAGACTTCAGGGCCTTTTCCTGCTTCTTGTTCAGCTCGCGGTTGTCCAGCAGATACGGCAGCAGTGCTTCTTTATTCATAACGTGCTAATATCAGTTTCTTAAGATTAAACTTGAAAAAATTCACAAAAACCATACTTTTCAGCTGATGTGAGCTCAGTTGAGCTTCAGCCACGTAAGGTATCAGTTAACGCCATCATAATACAACAATTTTATTCGATCCGCTTTGAACGCTCTTTTTGCTGTACCGCCATTTTTTCGTTTTAGCACACGGCTTGTATTTGCAGCTGTTGCCTTCATCATACTCGCACTAGTTGGATCGCCGCTTCATGCCCAGGTCCTGAATGTAGAAAGCTATCGCGCTGAGGCCGATACCGCAGGATCTTGGTCGGGCAGTCTTCAGTTTGGTTTTGCAGCCTCCAAGCAGAAAAGTGAAACCATACAGCTCAACAGCAGGTCGAGCACCAGCTATTTCGGTGAACGGGATTCCTAT
>PWID01000024.1 GCA_003555145.1 Balneolia bacterium
ATCTGGACAAACATTAATTATAGCTTAAAATTAACACCTGACCCAACTATGCCGAAGCAAACTGCTACTATCACTCTGCTGCTCTTTTTTGCCATTAGCGTATTAACCGGTTTTTCCACAACCTCTGATGCGCAGGCGCAGTCCGGAGACTATCAGCTGGTCAAGAATATGAATACGCTGATGGAAATACCGGACCTTCAGTCGTTATCAGCTTCGGAAACGCATTTATACGCCCTTTCCGGTGAGGACGGGCTGGTGGTATTCCGCGTTCATGCCGATTCGCTTCAGTGGCTGTACAGCTCCGAAGGCATGCAGAGGCGCGGTAACCGCATGCAGGCCGATGTGCGCTTTGGCTACCTTACAGGCTCCAACAACCGCCTGACTATAGTTGAACCCACCTCCGTTCTTGGCGTGTATTCTTCTACAAATCTGCCATCACGCCCTATTTCCATGGCACGAAGCGGAGATCACCTGTTTCTTGGAATGGACTCAACCGGGCTTTTCCGTTTATCGCTTGCCACTCCTGAGGACGTGGATTCAGCTCCTGTACAGATCGAGCAGGACCGGATTCGTCGCAACCGCGTCTATGCCGTACGCGTATTCGACAGCACGCTTCTGGCGCTGGCGTCCAATAATGAGATGCATCAGTACCGGGTTGAAGACGGTGAGCTTATACATCAGCAGAGCTTCAGCTTTGGACCGGCCGTGAGCAATTTGTTTATAGTAGATGAGCAGCCCGTTGTTACCGGGTCTGAGGGAACCGTGTACGAAATTTCATCATCCGGAAACCTTAACAGCATTTTCCAGGTGAACGGCGCCATAGATGACCTCAAGTACTGGAACGGCTTCTATCTGGTTCGCACACGCGACGGTCAGGTCTGGAAAGCACAGCGCAACGGTGATGCCGAGCTTCTCCGACGCGACGGTCGCGCAGGAAATATGATGGCGCTCACCCGTAATCAGCTCTGGATGAATGAATACGACCAGGTAACACAGCTTAGCCGTCAGGCCCGGACCGTTACTCGTAACGGAGGCGAATCATCAAATGGCCGCAGCGCAAACGGAAGGCTTGAGCTTACTCAAATTTCAAACACTATTGTGCCCTACCCGCGTCCGGTTATCATTCCGATTCAGTTTGAGCGCCCGATCGATCATAATGAAGTCAGTTTTCAGGTCCGCACTTCGGTTTCGAACGCCATTGTCCGCGATCAGGGCTTTTTCTGGCAGCCGGGCTCCAGAGATATCGGCAGCAGCCGCTTTACCATTATTGCCAGCACGGCCGATGGACAGGTAGACAGCACCTCATTTAATGTTGATATCCGCGCCTTTAACGCTCCTCCCCGCTTCAATCCCGTTCGGCCATTGTCTATTCCCGTAGGCGAGCCCTTCAGCCTGCCTGTTCGCGCCAGCGACCCTGATGGCTCAGATCCCGACCTCATTCGCTACCTCGGCGTTGATCTTCCCGACGGAGCCCGCATTGACGAGCGTACCGGGATGATTACGTGGACTCCCACGCGCAGACAGGCCGGAGAGCACGAGTTCCAGGTAATAGCAACCGATCAGTACGGCTCGGCCTCCTCCCTCACCGTAACCGTTAACGTGATGGAACTCAGCCGGGGTAACTGATATCAGCAGCAGAAAAAACATCGAAGAAGAGCTAAACGCAGAGGAAATCAGCGGGCCCTTATTACGCTGGTATGATCACAACAAGCGTGACTTACCCTGGAGACGAAGCGGAAATCCATATTACATCTGGATTTCGGAAATCATGCTTCAGCAGACCCGCGTGGATCAGGCCACTCCCTACTACCACCGGTTTTTAAAGCGCTTTCCAACCGTAAAGGATCTGGCCAAAGCCGAGCGCCACGACGTGCTGATGGCGTGGGAAGGCCTCGGATACTACTCCCGCGCCCGAAACCTGCAGGATGCCGCAAAACAGGTTATTGATGAATTCGACGGCGTTTTTCCTGAGACTTATGATGGCATCATCGCACTGAAAGGCATTGGTCCGTACACCGCAGCCGCTGTATCCAGCATAGCGTTTGGCCTGCCGCATGCCGTGGTTGATGGAAACGTAATCCGGGTCATTTCCCGACTGTTTGGAATACGGGATGATGTGGGCAAAACCGGCACCAAAAATGAAATTCAACAATTAGCTGATCAGCTTCTGGATGAAGAGCGTCCGGGTGATTTTAATCAGGCGGTAATGGAGCTCGGAGCCACCGTGTGCACGCCAAAGAATCCGGTCTGTATGATGTGTCCGGTTTCCACCAGCTGCGTTGCTTTCCGAACGGCCGAGACGGATTCGCTTCCGTACAAAGCGCCGAAGAAGAAAGTACCGCATCATCAGATTGTGGTAGGCGTTTGCCGCGATGATGACGGCCGTATGCTCATCGCCCTCAGACCCGAGGACAAAATGCTCGGCGGACTCTGGGAATTCCCCGGCGGCAAAGTCGAACAGGGCGAATCGAAAGAACAGGCATTAACACGCGAACTCCGTGAAGAGCTCGGGGTGATGATTTCCGTGGGCGAAAAGATCACCGAGATAAAGCACGCCTATTCCCACTTCAAGATCACCCTCAACGCCTACGAATGCCGCATTGAGCCAGATCAGCCCGAACCAAAACCAAAAGCCAGCAAAGAACTAAAATGGATTCAGCCGGAAGAGCTGGAGAATCATCCTTTTCCGAAGGCGAACCGCAAACTAACTATGTTGTTACTTGGCAAAAAGTAGACCTGTTTTCCAGTATGTCAGGGCTACAGTACCAACAGTATGTCAGAAGGGAATTAACAATAAAGAATAAACAATTGTATTTATTTGCGTTAATCCGCGGAATAGTCGGCGTATAGCGGCGTCCAGAGCCCTAATTCACAATTCACAATTCACCATTCACAATTTCTAATGTCTAAAGTCTCCCGACACCGCACAATCCCTCTGAAGCGCATACCGGAGCTGAAGCCTTTTCTGGATGAGATTGTCAGGAAGGTTGAGGTGCCATCATACATCGATTCGGATCCGATTTTGTTTCTGCACGCGTATGATGATGTGGTTGATAAACAGCTGGCCGGCTTTTTTGCCGCCATCATGGCCTGGGGACGCCGGGATATCGTAATTGCCAAAGTAAGCGAACTGATGGAGCGAATGGGGCATCAGCCGGCGCAGTTTATACGCTCGTATTCCGAGGTTAATAGAGAGGCCCTCTCAGGCTTTAAGCACCGGACCTTTACCGAAGAGGATGTGCATCACCTTGTGCTGAACCTTAGCCGGATACTTGCCGATTACGGAGATTTCGAGGGATTCTGGCGCAGCGTGTACGAGCAGTCTAAGCTTCAGAACCGCGAGCTTATCGCCACTTTTCATGAGCGCTTTTTCGAATATCATACCGGTCCGCAGCGGACGCGCAAGCATATTGCAAGCAGTGAAAAAGGCAGCTCATGCAAACGACTTTATCTGTATCTGCGCTGGACCGTCCGCAAAAACAGCATCATCGATCCCGGTATATACGACTTCATGCCCCCATCCGAACTGATGATCCCGCTTGATGTTCACGTTGCGCGTCATGCCCGCCGCCTCGGGCTTCTTGGCCGCAAGCAAAACGACTGGCGTGCCGTTCAGGAGCTCACAAAAAAGCTCCGGCTGCTCGACCCCGAAGACCCGTCAAAATATGACTACGCCCTCTTCGGCCTCGGCATCGCCGACGTGGAGGTGCCTGAAGAGCTGATCATAACCCGGCGGGTTTGATCGGGCTTAGCTCAGATGCATTTGAAGACCGTTTCGGCTAAACCGGTGTCGCGGTTTGCGCAGTAGCGCTTCGCGGTTCTTCGCTTCGCTACGAATTGGGTTTGGAGTTTGGGGTTAGAACCTAATTCTAATTCCTGGCCATTTTTTGCGCCCATAATTGAGATCATGAGCTGCTACGGTGGAACGTGTGTGCCGGCTGTGGCAGGCCATCAGGATTGG
>PWID01000036.1 GCA_003555145.1 Balneolia bacterium
ATAACGCTGGCTGATTTAAATACGGGTGCATTTGAAGGACAGCTTATTCGTCTGGATGATGTTGAGTTTGTTTCGTCTGGAATATTTTCAGGGGGTACCAACTACGATATCTTCGATCCAAGCGATGAAGGTCAGCTGAGAATTGACAACTTCACGAACTTGCCGGGAGCGAACATTCCTAACAGTATTTCGCAGGTAACAGGAGTTGCCGGAAGGTTTATGAATACCAGACAAGTTCTGCCTCGTTTCCGCTCTGATATCGTTATTACAAGCGGACCGGTAATTGTTTCTGCTCCTCCGTACGAGACTTCTTCTACCGAGAGCACCATTACTTTCGAATGGGAAACCCAGCAGCCGGGACATACTGAAATTCGTTTTGGTACAAGCGACGCTTTTGAACTTGGCTCCATCGTAGACGAAACGCCAAAGACACAGCACAGCGTAACCATTTCCGGTCTTGATGCAGCCAGTACTTATGCCGTACAGCTCCGTTCTGCGATTGATGCCGATACCAGCGCGACTTCAGTGTATCTGTCGTCTACAGCCTCACCACAGGGATCAACCGGACAAATACTGAGCTTCTTCAATAAAGACGTAGCGCACGAACTTGCTGTATTCCGTGAAGCAGACCAAAACGTTGATTTCAGTCAGCAGCTTATATCGTTTATCGATCAGGCTGAGGAAACGGCGGAATTCGCTTTTTACAACATTAGCGGAACTGTTGGTAACGACATTCGTGATGCCATCATAGCTGCGCACAACCGCGGCGTTGATGTGCGCGTAATAGCATCCGGGCATACCGGAAACACCAATCCCATCATTACCGCCCTTTCTTCTGCAGGCGTTCCTGCTGTACAGAGTTTGGGTATGGAGCAAATGCACAACAAATTTGCAGTAATTGATGCACATCATCAGGATCCGTCCAGATCATGGGTTGTAACCAGCTCATGGAATGCGACCGATTCCGGTACCTTCCAGCAGTTTCAGAACATGCTCAACATTCAGGATGTGGCTCTGGCACGCTCATACTGGCGCGAATTTAACCAGATGTGGGGTGGAGAATCAGGGCCGTTCAACGCTTCGGCTGCAAGATTCAGCGAGTTTAAGGAAGTCGTAAATGCTTCAGCTTTCTGGATTGGTGAAGATGAAACCTACGTGCAATTGTACTTCAGCCCGCAGGCAAATACGGAGGCTCAGATTAACCGAACGTTAGCAAGTGCCGAAGAAACTATCGATCTGAACTTGAATATTTTCACGCGCCGCGCGATTTCCAACACCATGCTTAGCCGTTTCAATAACGGAGTTAAGGTTCGTGGTGTGTTTGGTCAGGTTACCGGACAGGGCAATGAGTTTGATTACCTCAGCGGATGGGCCGATGTTCATCACCTGCCGCAGGGTGAGTTCGGGCTGCTTCACCATAAACTTGCCATTGTGGATGGTGAATTCGCAGGCGAAAATGCCACGGTTATTACCGGCTCGCACAACTGGTCGGCCAATGCGAACTTCAGAAATGATGAAAACACGCTCATCATCAGAAATGCGCGCGTGGCAAATGAGTACTTCCAGGAATACGGTGCCCGGTACTGGCAGGCCGGCGGACAAGATACATTCAACGTTCCGCCTGTTAGTATAGATGAACCAGGTAACGAGCTTCCGAGAAGAGCAGGTCTGGCTCAAAATTATCCGAACCCGTTCAACCCGGTTACGAATATTCAGTTTGAACTTCCGGCAGAGCAGCAGGTAAGCCTTCGTATTTACGACATTACAGGAAGGGTAGTAGCCACGCTTGCCAACAACGAGAGAATGAATGCCGGAACTCATACGCTAAGTTTTGATGCATCCAGACTGGCCAGTGGTATTTATATGTACCGCATGCAGTTAGAAGGCGGAGAATCATTTACGAGAAAAATGACGCTCATTAAATAGCATTACATCTCTCAGTAAAAAAAGTTATGTTGAAGGCCCGTATCAGTAATGATACGGGCTTTTATTTTGCTGATGATTTTTTTTTGCCTGAACGTTTAAACAATTATCTATTCGAATGCCATTATTTGAATAATTGCAACGTCAAATATTTGCTGAAATTAGTATCATAAAACCTTCAATTGTACTCATTATCCACACTTTTAAAAATTCAAAAAGTGATGGCGATATGATATATTTATGTCTATGAAATTAACGATTCGAAAAAAAGGAATTCTTCCGGTTCAGGAGCTGAAGAAGCTCGTAAAGTATGGTGCTATCCAATGTGATAATGATTACCCGTTTGAGGATAATCAATTCCAGCCCAACTCTATTGATCTCCGCCTCGGCAAAATTGCGTATCGCGTTCGCTGTGGATTTTTACCCGAAAATGAAACGGTTCAGAGTAAGATCGATAAGCTTTGTCAGCATCAGTTTTCTATTGAAGAGGGCAGCGTGCTCGAACCGAACTGTACCTACATTATTCCGCTTCTGGAACAATTGAATTTGCCGTCGAATACTTCTGAAACGTATTCAGTTATGGGTATTGAGGATTCGCTTGAGTTCGAAACCGAAAACCGTATAAGCGCCCGTACAAATCCCAAAAGCACCACCGGCCGTCTTGATATTTTTACCCGTTTGGTAACGGATTACTCCCATCGGTTCGAAGAAATTGCTCCAGGATATAAAGGCCCGCTTTACCTTGAGGTCGTGCCGAAATCGTTTCCTGTTCGTGTACAAACAGGGCAGCGGTTAAATCAAATTCGTCTGCGTCACGGGAACAGTAAGTTAAACGATGAAGAAATTCTCCGTGCTCATGCGCTTAGCCCGCTACTGTTCGACGAACATAACGATCCCATTCCGGATACCGAGCTTAAAATTGATAACGGTCTTTTTATGAGCGTTGACTTAAAAGGAAACGGCGAGGGTATTATTGGCTACAGGGCCCGCAAAAACCGGGCTGTAATTGATTTGAATAAAATCAACCATTATTCACGGTTTGATTTCTGGGAGCCGATTTACGCCGGAAAAGAAGAGTACATGATTCTCGAGCCTGAGGCTTTTTATATATTTGCCTCAAAAGAGCGCTGCCGTATTCCGGATTATCTGGCTGGAGAAATGGTTCCCTACGATACAGGATCCGGGGAGCTTAGAACTCATTATGCAGGATTTTTCGACAGCGGCTTTGGTGATGCCAAAGGAGGCGCAAGGGCTGTACTCGAAGTTAGATCGCACGATGTTCCTTTTCTGATTGAAGACGGCCAGACTTTTTTTAGCATGCTTTTTGAAGCTAACACATCTATTCCAGATTTTACATACGGATTCGACATTAAAAGTAACTACCAGGGGCAGGATCTAAAGCTTAGCAAACACTTTAAAACAGACGACTAATTAATCATTTACGCCGAAATAAATCATACAGGTTGTTTTATGGCTTATGACAGACGAACAGTAAAGATGTGCGTATGCCATCGGAAAAAGTTTGATTTGATTCTCGAACTCGCTCGTCAGCAAGAGTGCGAAACGGTGGAAGATATTCAGGAAAAAGACATTGCGTGTAAAGGATGCGGAATGTGTCATCCTTACGTTCAAAAAATGCTTGTAACCGGAGAAACACGCTTTATTCCCGGTGATGTATATATTAACAGCAAACATTGATTTATAGCGTTGCATACGTTTTTTGCTCCCGACCTGAACGAAAACACCAGCTTTGTTGAATTAAACAAAGAAGAGGCGCATCATGCGCTGCAGGTACTGCGTTTAAAAGAGAATGATGAAATTGTGCTCTTTAACGGCAGCGGGATAAAAGCTAAAGCAAGGCTGGTACCGTCTGGAAAGCGAAAAGCCGACGCAGAGGTCATCACCCTTGAAAAAATAAAAAAAACAGAGCCCCGCCTTAGTATCTGTCTTGGTCTCATCAAAAACCGGACACGCCTCGAATGGGCTTGCGAAAAGCTCACGGAAACCGGTGTGAATGATATCATCCTGCTTGAAAC
>PWID01000356.1 GCA_003555145.1 Balneolia bacterium
GAAGCCACCACAGAGCCAACTTCTACCGAGAACACTCTGCTTCCAAGAATGGAGTAGATATCAACTTTGTCGATTACAGAGTTCGACTCGATGGTGATGTTGCTGCTTGCCGGGTTCGGATAAAGCGTGACAAAACCACGGCCTACCGGATCGCCATCCACGTTAAGGGTTACGGTTACAGGCTCCGACCAGTTAGCACCGGCGCGAACCCGGTAGCTAAAACTGTCGGTGCCCGTAAAGCCCTCCCGTGCCGTATAGGAAAAGCTGCCATCACCATATAATTGAACCATTCCATTCATCGCGGGCTTGTTGAGCGTAGCGAACATGGGCGTGCCGTCGAGCGACAGATCATTAGCCATAACGCCTAATTCGGCCGAAATTTCGTTTAAACCGCCGGTTCCCACGTTATATACATCTTTTACAGCAATTGGATCTCCGGGTAGTCTTGGAAGATTCTCCTGAATCACGAAATAGGAATCTTTTTCGTAAGGGACAGCACCAAGCGCATGGTTCCAAACCGGCCATGCGTAACGGTTGTTGGTTTCAGCAAAGAAATCGCCATAGCTTATGGCAAAGGCGATACCGTCTGATATCCGTGTTTCCCGTTCGGGCGTATCCCGGTCGTCGTGAAGCACTCTGCGCTGGCTTGGATCAGTAACGTTCAACAAAATCCAGGGTATCCTTACTTCAATTTTGTCTGTCTTTAACCTTACGCCGTCGTTGCTGTGTTGCGGCATATCGAGGCGGTTTACCCGAAGGCTGCCGATGTCCTGCGCTTCTTCATCACCAAAATTATTTTTCCAGCGCACAAGACGCCAGGGAGCGCCATCGGTTGGAATAGAGCGATAGAGCTGATTTTCGCCGGGAAGCCCGAACCAGATACCAAAGGTATCGTAGGCTTGGGTTACATAAAGTTCAGCTTTGTAGTTGGTTATCATGAGGGCAAATTCTGCGCGGTTTGTAACCGTTTGGCCGTTGGGCAAAATCGACTCCCCGAGGTCGGCATCGTAGGTATCCATTGCTATCCAAACGGTATCGGATTCGCCAATATGAGCTGGAATATCGAGCTGAAGCTTCAGGTAGGAAAAGTCTGAAGCCGTATGCAGCCTTTCGACCGCACAGCCGTCACAAAACTCTTCAAGCAGCGATAAGTTGCTGTTAGGTGCACGGTAACCAATTACTCCGAAATTCTGCTCCGCCGCAGCAGCATTATGCCAGATAATTCTTCTTTCGATATCAAAATCCAGTGGATCGGTTATCCATGTGCGTTTAAACCATTCATCGATCCAGGAGAACTGCATTCCACCACCGGTGCCCGCCTGATGCATGTTTTTAAACATCCGGACGGTGTTCTCACCCTGCTCACGCTCCGAGTAGCCCCCGTGATGAATACCGTTGTGGGCATATTTAGCTACTCCCCAGCTCGATGATCCGCCAAACTCAGCAATAATGAGTGGAAAACGCTCGTAGTGAGCCTTCAGATAGGTGAGGTAACCCAGGTAGCTGTTCTGGCCCAAATGGTCGAAAAACGGCGTATAGCGCGGATCTCTGCTTATGTAATCAGGGTAGTATGGATAGGCGTGGTAGGAAACGAAAAATCCGGCATGTGCCTGGGAAATATCTACGTTTTGAAAATCTACGGAAGCAGAAACCTCATATTCACTTTCCTCGAAAGGATGATCCAGCGGATCGAGCGTGGGCCAGCTTGATGCAGAAACAGGTCGCTGTGTCCCGTAGTTATCCATTTCGTACTGAAGGAGTTTATCCATTCGCTCAAGCAGCCAGGCTTCGGTAGCATTAGTATCTTCGATGGATAAATATTCCCCCTCATAAGAGGTAACTGAAGAATGAAGCTCGTTGGTTAGCAATACTTCGGGCGGATGAATCTCCCTCCCGATTATATACCCGATTACCCAGGGTGAAATATCAGCGGTGTACGTACCATAAGCTTTACCCAGTCTCTGAGCTATAGTATGGTCACCATGGATGCTGCGCACATTATCACGCATTTCCTGGTCGAATAAATCGGTAAGGGTGAAAAGATCTTCGTTATATCCCGGAACTTCTTCTTCCAGCCAGACGCCGTGAAACACAAAAATCGGGTAGTTCGGATTCTCTTCATTAAACCGCTTCAGCTCTTCGTAGAAACGTGGAAAATGCAGCGTATACACCCTGATGTTGTTGTAACCCGCATCACGGATCTGACGAAACCATGTTCTGTAGTCTTCCCGTGTCGCCGCCAGCTGGCCTGGAAAAGTACCCGGCACGGCAACCCCAAGATTTACGCCTTTAATAAATAAGGGTACGTATTCTTCTCCATTCCAAACCGTGATATGGGTTTCATTGGTTGAAAATGGAAACGGGTTTACTCCATCACTTTTTACTGATAGCGGCCGGTCAGCAAAACCAGCTGTCGGCGTAATGAGGGAAAACAAAATTAAAATGAAGAAAACTCGGATAAGGCTGGAAATCATTGTGGTAATCTAATAAACATATAAATACAGGCAGGAAAGAGCGTTAGATTAATTAAAATACAAATTTAAGGCCTCAATAATTTGGGCAATTATTAGTCATAATGTAAGTTTGTTTCAGGGAATCATAAAAGAAACGCCAAGCTGGAAGGAGAGCAAATCTGTACGGGATGAAGTTACATCGAAGTCGAAATTACCGTTACCTGTAGAAATTGAACCGGGCTTTATGTATTCAGCTTCACTGCCGACCATGTACCTTACCTGAGCATTTATAAACGCTCGCCCCTGCCCCGCCGCGGAGCCATCCCAAACCAGAACACGCATACCGCCGCCAATACCATAACTAAACGCGAAGTCATCAAAATTGGTATCAGTAAACACGTCTTCCTGAGAACCAATACTGGAGCGAACCGAAGACTGCGTATACAGATAATTAAAACCAACCAGCAGATCCATATACGGCTTGAAATAGTAGTTCTGACCGGTGAGGCGGGTCAGAAAATGCATATGAGCCATGTTATAACTATTCTCGACTATAACTCTCACATCGGGGATATTCGAGCTGAGTGGCTCTGAACGCGAATCAGTTGCGAAGCTAAAAAAACCAACATCTAAACCGAACATCACGGGTGTGCGGGGAACATGGAAGCCGGCCATGCCCTGCAGGCCAAAACCAATTTCATCGAGCTGATCCTGGAACGGTCCCTGCGGCAGACCAAGCTGAAGATTCACGCCAAACTCGGCATACTGGGCATTAGCAACCGAGGTTTGAGAAATTATGGGATGAAAAAGAGGCGCTGCTATTATGGCAAGAGCATATAGCGAGGATTTGATAACCATTTTCATTAGAGAAAAATTTAAGATTGATAAAAGGTTCATAGCACACATTCTTCTACGAAATTTACGAACAGTTGTTCGATGTTTCACATCAGTTCCTTCTAAAATTGTGGCACAAAAAAAGCGCCCTCCAGACCGGAAGGCGCTTTGATAATGCTTAAAGTAGTTGCTTTATTTCAAGCTTAGTCGCAAGCTACTTCACGTTTGGAATCGATGTGTACACCATAGTATTTGTACTCATCAACGGTTACTTCAGTATCTGTACCTTTGTAGGTAGTAAATCCACCAGGTGAAGGATTTCCTGAAGGGGCCTCATTGTAGCCCTGAATTTTCACGGACTCTTCATCATCCTGCAGGCCTGCGCCATCTGCAAAATTAATAGTAATGGTTACATGTCCGTCGCCATCGTGTTCGAAACTTACGGTACCGATATCGTTTGTTTGGCCTGCAAACAGGGTAACGGTAATATCTTCACCATCCACAACTGTATAAGTTGCCCAATTGCCCGGGTTTTCATAGCGTGGTCCGTCACTCCATGCAGTGTCTTCTGCGAAGCAAACATCTCCGTTATCACCGTTGTCATCTTCACAGTCGTACTGTAAAGCGTAGGTGCCGTAGAACCACCAGCGGTTGCCGGTTGA
>PWID01000270.1 GCA_003555145.1 Balneolia bacterium
GGTTACTACTTTCCGGATCTTTATCCTGCTGGATCTATATAATTTTGTATGAGTTTCAGTGCGTTGGAATACATCTTATGATTTCTGACAGCTGATATTAAAAAAAGATTAGACTTTTTCGATCAAAAGGTTCGAATCCCAAAGACCTGTGACCTGTGACCTGTGACCTTTGACTTTGGACCTTCGACCAACCTTACTCCGCGGCATAATCCGCGAGTCTCAGCGTCCTGAAAACCTGGCAGGGTCGAGGTTGTAGAGGTCCTTCATTAACTCGTACAGCTCCGGCTCCTCCGTTTTGAAGCGCCTTGGGATGCCGAAAAAGGCTTCGGTTACGACGGCGAAGAACTCGGCGGGGTGATCGGCTCCGTAGGGATCGAAGAGGAGGGGGCGCCGTTTTCTGATCTGCTCCAGGAAGCGGCTGAAGTGCGGGGTGAAGGCTTCAATCCACGGGAACCGGTCCCGGTCTGAGTCATCATCACCATTACTGTGCAGCAGACTTTCCACCCTGTAGGTGATGCCCAGCTCCTGATCAATCTGATGCGCAAATTCGTGGAAAATCAGATTGTTGTAGATGTCGACCGGCCGGCCATCACCATACACATCCATTTTGGTGATGCCGCCCTCACGAATCTCTTCCCAGGATAAAACCAGGGCGCCGCCTTCCCAGCTTTCGCCGCTTCTGACCTCTTCGCCGGTGCTCATGATGCCACCCTCGTACTCCTCTTCCACCGTGGCAACATATTTTTGCGGATAGAGCAGAATGGAATCCAGATGTGGAAAATAATCACTGATTTCACCGGCCATCATCAGCGCGGCGTTGGCGGCTATGATCCAGCGGTGCTCATCGGTGAGGGTGAGGCCGCCACAGCCCTCCCAGGCCTTTTCGTTCAGCAGAACCTGCATATCACGGCTGATATGATTACGGAGCGCATCACCCAGACCATCCCAAAACGGAACAAGCGGGGAATGAGAAAGCAATTTCAAGCACTCCCCGGGAAGCGGCTGCTTTTTCCAGTAAGCACGTTTAGCAGATCGAAACAAGGATAAAAATTGTGAATTGTGAATGGTGAATTGTGAATTGAATTAGCTCAAGACATTTTGAAACCGTTTGGGGCGGCCTGCCTGCCAAACCTGATGGCTTGCCGCAGCAGGCAGGTTCGCTTACGCTCACAGCGCCAGTTTGGAGTTTAGGGTTTAGGAAAAAGCCTGCTCTTCACCGGGATGTCAGAATTTAAGTGACTTTCGACCTTCGACCTTCGACCTTTGACCTTTGACCGTCGTCTATCCTACGGCGTTATCACAATCTTCCCTTTGGTGTGGAGTTTGGAGATGTCTCTGAGGGCTTCGGCGGATTTGTCGAGGGGGTAGGTTTTGGTGACTTCGATCCTGAGTTTGCCCTCATCTACCAGTCGGGCCATTTTTTCGAGCTGTGGCGCGTTGGGTTCAACGAATACATACTTGAAGTTGACATCATCGCGGCGCTCAGGCTTGCTGTTGGTGATGGAGACCAGATGTCCGCCCTGCTTCAGAAGCTGATGCGTTTTGCTGAGCACATCACCACGGGAGCAGTCAAAAATGAGGTCGAGCTTTCCGTTATCCGCGGCGTCTTTTACGGCATCGGCAATATCGTCGCGGGAATAGTCGAGGGTGATGTCGGCGCCAAGTTCTTTCATATAGGCGTGATTTTTCTCACTGGCAATGGCAATGACGCGCGCGCCTGTGTGTTTCGCCAGCTGAATGGCCACCGAGCCCACGCCGCCGGATGCGCCTATAATCATAACGGTTTGACCGCTTTCGAGCTTCCCCGCATCATAAAGTGCCTGCCACGCGGTAAGGCCCACCAGCGGCAGCGCGCCGGCTTCATTCATGCTTAGCTTCGTTGGTTTTTTAGCAAGGTAGGCTTCGCTCAGGCTAATATACTCCGCAAACGTACCGTGCTGAAGCTCCGGGCGGCGGCCGTAGGCATAGACCTCATCACCCTTTTTAAAACGACAGGCCGCATGACCGGTTTCCTCAACCACGCCGGCCAGGTCCCAGCCCGGAATCAGAGGAAAATGGCAGGGAATAGCGTCCTTCAGCATGCCCATGGCGGCGTAGGCATCAACCGGGTTTACGCCTGCAGCCCTGATGCGAATAAGAACCTCACCCTCGCCGGCCTCAGGTTTCTGTAAATCGCCCGTTTTGATTTGCTCGTCGGTAAGTTCTCCGAATCCCTCATAAAATGCTGCTTTCATAGTTTGACTCATAATAAAAAACGTTTAAGAAGTGAAAAAGATCTACTAGTAACCTAACACGTTTGAGCGCAAGGGAGTTCTGAGCCAAATTTTAGCTCATAACCTGATTACTCATCAAAAATATTTTTGTACATATCTCCGTCAGTCTCCATTGCTTTGCCGTCGAGATAGCGGTAGTGCATGTCCAGCTGCCTGATTCGGTTCATATCTTCCTGATCGAGACTAATTTCCCTGCTTTTGAAATTCTCCTCAATACGACCGGGATTTGTGGATTTTGGTATCACAATGGTATCACGCTCTACGGCCCATTTAATCAATACCTGGCCAGGGGTGGCATCATGCTTTTGAGCAATGGAGTTAATAACCTCATTTTCAAGAAGCGAAGGCTCGTCCTCTTTTTTCATATTTTTTGGCCGGTCAGAGCTGCCGAGAGGAGAATAGGCCGTAACCAGAATGTTATTGTCTTTGCAGTATGAAATTAAATCATCCTGCTGCAAATAAGGGTGTAATTCCACCTGATTCATCTCAGGGGCATGATCGGTTTCGGTTAACAAACCGGACAGTTTTTTGGCACTAAAATTTGAGACACCAATATGTTTAATTAATCCCTGATTTTTGGCGTTAAGCATCGCTTCCCACGTTTCGAATATGGGCGCATCTTCGAGGGACAAGTAGTCGTCGTCACTTTGAGGGAAATCGTCGATATCGGGCCGAAAGGCTACGGGCCAGTGAATGAGATAGAGGTCTAAATATTCAAGCTGTAAATCCCGAAGCGTTTGTTTTAAAGCCGGAAGTACATCTTCTTTTCTGTGGTTTGTATTCCAGAGCTTTGAGGTAATAAATAGCTCTTTTCGATCAATATTATTTGTTTTCATCGATTCGGTAAGCGCAGCACCAACTTCCTTTTCATTCCCGTATATAGCGGCGCAGTCAATATGGCGATAGCCAACCTTGAGAGCCGCTTTAACGGCTGAACCCACCTCCCCGGGATCTGATTTCCAGGTTCCGAGTCCAATAGCGTCTATGCTGTCTCCGTTTCTGAATGCGAACTTTTTCATAATCACTAACCTCTTATAGTTTTATAAAACATACTCTGTATACTATAAAACAAATGAAGCAGAGAATGTTCCGTTAATCACATAACTGTCTGTTAGGCAATAGTGGAGGAAGGTGGGCCATAGATTAAAAAACGTATTAAAGTAATCTCTCTGGTGTTTAAACGGTAGATGATATTATACAACGATGAAACAAGACGGATATAAATTAAGCCTGACATAAGATCCCCTCGAATAGGGCTGGCATTCGTTTAGAGTCAACCTCCGAATGGGCGTATCGCCTTCGGCACAGGAGTTGCCTCTTCGACTCCGCTCAGGGCAGGCCAGGGAGATTTCCCGACTCCTGTTCAGGGTCGGGACAGGCTTTCGGCCATGCTTTGGGTAAGCAACATAGTGCCATATCGAGCACAGAAATTTCTAAACACCAATGAGGCTCTCAGAAAGGGATATTGTTAAAAGGAAATAGATTTTCGACCAAACTCCAAACTCCAAACTCAAAACTCCTGAGTGGCAAACTGTTCTAAGAACCGACCAAACCAAAAAGCATCAAAAAAGCCTTTAAAACAAAGTATGCCCGAAGGACACCCTCGCATAGCCCCCATTTCGATTGAGGATCTCGAACCGATATCTGAACC
>PWID01000325.1 GCA_003555145.1 Balneolia bacterium
CATATAAATGTGAACTACTGCTATTTAGAACACGATTTAAAGAATTCGACACCTATCAGACCGGACATTGAAAAATTCCCGGGATGGTCAGATCCCAACAGTGCCAGCGGCACGACCAGATTTTGTAACCCCGGATTTTAATCCGGGGGTTGCAAAAGCCCCATAACCTATGAGTGCCAGAGGCACGGTGCATATGTTGCGGAGCCGAAGAGGGCTGAGTCATGTATCGAGTAAGTAATAAAGCCCCACACTTAATACCTTTTGCGCGAATCAAATTATAATCTGCGAAAATCCGCGCCTGCCTGGCTTCGGCGTGTCAGACAGGCCTGCCTGGCTTCGCCGCGTCAGACAGCCAGGCACTGCGTCCCCCTAAATCAATGAATACCTGAATCTAATTCGTACTAATCCTTCTAATCCCCCGATGAACCGGGGCGCGGCGCGTTGTTTAATTCGCTGGACAAAAAAAAGCCTGACAACTCAAAGGAGCTGCCAGGCCGGAATATTAATTCAGCTGTTTATATCAGGGGGTAAACGGCAGGGAGGAGTGATGCGTAACGATGCGCAGGTTTCCGCTGGAATCCATTCGGTAGCCGAAGGTTTTGTCGACCGTTACGGTGCTGCCGTCTGCTGCAGTTAGGGTGATGTTACCCATTGCGATAGCCACATCACCATGGATAAACACCTCTGAAATATCAGTAACGCCGCTAACATAGGGCTGAAGCGCAAATCCGCTGTCGTTCGGGAAGTTGTCATCACCGCCTACGAAGTACGCCAGGGCGCCTTCAACGGTATGGCGGAAGGTTTGCTCGCCGTGGGTAAGCGTTGGCTTGAATAATACCGGGTTGGTGGCATAATCGTAATAGGTATCCAGCACCTCGCGTGCTACCGCGCGGGCATCACCGTCGGTGGCATGGGCTTCACCAATTCGAACCAGCTGATCGATCCACACTTCCTGAGCGGACTGAATCATGTCGCGGGTGATGGCCTGGCTGGTTTCACCTGATTGAGCAGATGTGTAGCCGTTAGCGGAATTAGAATCATAGCCCGAATCTCCGTTGGAGCAGGCGGTGAACGTTAAAAGAACTGCGCTTAACGCAGCTGCTGAAATAAAGTTTTTCATAAGTAGTATAGTGTAATAGTAGTTGGTGACAAAGCTTTCTATTGATTTACCGGGCAGGGTCAGGTTCATGCCGCTAAAAAATCAAAAAATGTTAGTCAGCGGTATTGCTAACCGGTATTGAACCTGCTGAATCCGGATATTCCACAGAAAATCAAGACATAAACGCTGTTTAATCAGACGCCTGTATGCAGGTTATTGTAAAAGTTGTATATGGCCACATTACAATTGTGAAAGCCCTTATCACACAAATTGATTGCATGTTTTGAACCCCTGACTTTGCCACACCTCACCTCACCTCACTTCAATTCAAAAATCGCATATCGCACATCAAAACCTTCCGATCCTCTAATTCACATAAATTGAGGGATTCTAATTCCTCTAATTATACTTAACTGGGGGAATTGTTTTGCTTTAGGTATGGATTCCCAATATAAAAGAACAATTGAGCTTTCGACCTTCCTGAAACCTGGTAAGGTTTTGATACTGTACGGTCCCCGTCAGGTTGGGAAAACGACACTGGTTAAGCAGTATGTGAGCAATACATCTCTCCGGCATGTATTTTATACTGGCGATGATATGGCTTTTGCTTCAGATTTCGGAAAATGTGATCTCCGGATTATTCAAAGCATGGTAGATGGCACAGACCTGCTTGTAATAGATGAAGCACAAAAGATTGAAAATATAGGCACAGCTTTGAAGCTGGTTGTTGATCATCACCCGGATAAATATGTATTGGTTACGGGCTCATCCTCGTTTGATCTGGCCAATACAACCGAAGAGCCACTCACAGGAAGGAAAAACGTATTAAACCTGTACTCGTTATCATTCCAGGAGTTAGCAAAACACAGCACACCGTATGAAGCAGGACGGAAACTGGAGAACCTGCTTGTTTATGGCTCATATCCGGAGATTGTATGTACAAGCAACCAGGCTGAGAAAGAAAACCGCATCACAGAAATAAAGAATTCTTATCTGATTAAAGATATTCTTGAGTTTCAGCTATTAAAACGTTCTGATGTTGTTCTGAATCTCCTAAAACTGATCGCCTTCCAAATCGGAAACCAGGTTTCGACAGTAGAGTTGGGGAAACAGCTTGGGCTTGATAATAAAACCGTGCAGCGTTATCTGGACCTGCTCGAAAAATCATTTGTATTAGTATCCCTGAACGGGTTTTCGCGCAACCTGCGTAAAGAGGTATCAAAAATGAATATGTACTATTTCATGGATCTTGGTATCAGAAACGCAGTCATTGCAAACTTTAATCCGCTGGATCTACGCAATGATGCCGGCCAGCTTTGGGAGAACTACATGTTTATAGAGCGAATAAAAAGAAACAGCTATGCGGGATTTAAAGCCAACTATTACTACTGGCGAACATACGATCAGAAGGAAGTGGATCTGATTGAAGAAAGTGGCGGCAAGCTGAGGGGGTTCGAATTCAAATGGAATCCAAACACCTCAAAGAAAACCAAGCCCCAAAAAGAGTGGCTTGAAACGTACTCAAACGCCACATACGAAGTCATCTCTCCGGGGAATTACCAGTCTTTTGTAATGTAGTGTGATGCGGTCGAAAGTCGAAAGTCGAAGGTCTAAAGACGAAGGTCTCTTGATTTCCAGCACAGCGGTCGAATTTGCCTGGTTAAAACTGTGCAACTCCGCGTGTACTCCGCGCAATTCTGCGTCCACAAAAAAATGACCCCCTGACTTTGCCTCACCTCACTTTATTTCAAAATTCGCATATCACATATCATAACTTTTCTGCGTTAATCGGCGCCATAATCCGCGCGCCTCTGTGTCCTGCTAAGCGGCAACTTCAGCAACCACATCAATATTTATGGTTCTATTCTTCAAGACCTAGTCGTGTTTTGAGCTCCACTACTGCCAGGTCTTTTTCCCGCGCGCGCCCTACACGCAGCGCATCTGCAAGAGCCAGCAACTCATACAGCTTTTCATCTTTAAGTACTGCCACGGGGACGGATGGATATAACGGCATGATGCTATGTCCGCGAACGGTACCTTTGCCATAAGGCCACACATAATCTTCAGAGCTTTGAATCTGCTCTTTGAGGGGTGAGGCCGAGTGGGATGTAGGTAAACCACGCACCACTGGTCCGGGTTTTTGTGGAAATACGTAGCGCAGGCCGTATTGCAAAAACTCCATGAGGGCCATCTTTAAGACCACTTTACCCGATGGATCTAAAAAGCCGGCATATTTGGAGCGAGCAACAGACTCGCTAACCTCCGACTGACTCATACCCAACGCTTCTGCCATGGGCTTTTGATTCCATGAAGCATTGTTTTCACTTACTATTTTAAGTAAAAGCAGTACGTCCTGAGGTTTAATTTGATGGCTATAATTTTTCATAAAGTATAATAATATTGCATATCGCGATATGCAATATTAAGCGTTATTTTTGGAAAACTCAATTCATAAACCAAAAAATATCACGTATTGCGATACGCGATATACGATATCCCAAACTTCTCAGATGTATTCGAAATCCGTTGCACAACCACTCGCCCCATCTCCCAAATGGCCCCTCTTACTTCCGTGCTCCTCAGCGTCCTTGCCTCTTTAACCACAGGACAGGATGGAGGGATTAAGAGATCAGCAGGATTACTTTCGTTTTATGTGATGATTTCCATACCCAAGCACATATTCTGCGAGCTTCTTGCGGCAGCTTATTCCACGCAAAGGCGAAAAGTGTTCACTTCGTGGGAATCGCTGCGCCTGCTCCGAACTATCGTAGCAGGCTCGGTGCGCAGAGGGCGCAAAAGGCTGTTTTAGATTAGTTTCGA
>PWID01000059.1 GCA_003555145.1 Balneolia bacterium
CGGCTTTTGTATCCACAGCTCAGCTGATAGACCCTGAAATTTTAGCAACACTGGGCCTTGATCCTGATGAATTCCAGCGCGTACCCGTTATTCGCCTCGATCTGGACGAAACAGAGCAAGTAGTCATTTTTGAGGAGCTCCTAACCGTTGAAATCCCGGACTCTCTCAGAGATATGATTGATCTCCCAACAGGCTTTACGCTTGGGGAAAATTTAGATCTTAAAGTAAACTTCAGGAATACCAGGCTGGAAAACCGTTTCTTCGAAAATGATCTGGGAAACTTTGAAGCCATCGGATTTAAAACAGGGGTAAGTATTGAAGCAACCGTAGATGTTATAGTACAATTTTTTGGTACATTTCCATTTACCTTCACAGTAGTCGATAACTACGGCCCTGAGTTTTTCTTCGCTGAGGAAAAGGGGCTCGTATACGAAAAGCTTGAAGCCACCCGGATCAGCATCACCCTGCAAAACGATTTTATTAATATCGATGAGGAGCTGGCCACTCTGGACGGCAGAGAGGTCGAGAAAACATCCCTCGTTCCAATAAGTGAAACATCTACAGAAGAAATCACGGACCTGCCCGCCACGCTGCAAATTAAACCGAACTACCCGAATCCATTCAACCCCGGTACTAACCTGCAGTTTGAGCTGAGGGAATCGGCTGTGGTAACCATCGAGATTTTCGATATTCAGGGGCGCCAAACGGACGTTATCCGGGCCGGAAGTTTTTCACCTGGTTTACACGCGGTTTATTATGACGCGGCGCGTCTTGCGAGCGGCACCTACATGTACCGGATTACCGCACGCGAAGCCGGAAGCGGTTCAGATGCCATATCTCAAACCGCTGCCTTTACGCTTATACGGTAAACAGCATTATATACCGAAGCAGCTCTTCCTGGGTATGCAGCGTTTTATCGTCGGCGTACCATTTGTGTAATTTCGTGGAGAACTCTTCAAAATCAGCTCCGCTTTCCTTCAGCTCGTTATACAGTTTTTGAGCGTGAGCTGGCCTCGGACCCCAGGAAAATAGTTCTTTCCCGTTTTCTTTATCGGTCACAATCAGCTTAGGAATTGACTTACCACCGTTAGTCAGATACTGATTCATAAGATCCTCATGAAAATCGCGAAGCACAAAAACGAGCTCAATTTTTCCGTTCGACGCTTCTGCTACCTTATTAAACACAGGCACTATCTGTGCGGCATCACCACACCAGGATTCCGTGAGCACGGTCCACTTCTGGGGTTGTTCAAGAGAAGCGGCAAACCCGGCGAGCTCGTCGTTTAGCTTAATATATTTATCTATGCGCCGCATACGGGTTACATTCATTTTGGTGTAGTTCACCATCATTTCTGAATGATTGTCTCCCGTCGTTTTCCCTTCTTTTAGCAGTGCGTCAGTCATGTCGCGATACTCTTTGTACGACATCTCGCCCGTAATTTGATCAGTTTTTTGTGTAATACTTTCCATTATAAATGGGGATAAAATATCTTTATATGTAAAAATTAATTAGATTCTGCACCACGGCTTGCGGGTGAAGCCTTAATACCTATATTCTTGTTTAGAAACACCGCAACTCTCAGTTGCATTCAGATTTTTTACCAGGCTTTGATAAAAGAAACTATCTATAATATTCCGGTTACAAAGGGCTCCGTAACTGAATATACGGCGAAACCGCGTCTTAAACGTGATGCGTGGATAAACAAATCCACACAGCATCGTGAACAAGTTGCGTCCTTAGTCGATCTATACGTGGAAGAAAAATTCAGCCAGAAACAGGATCCGGTAATGGATTTCATGTTTACCTATTACAAGCTGAGCCCCTCTAAACTTAAAGTATGGACTCCCGGAGCCGGTGTGCTGCTCGAAGATGCCGATATCCACGATGATATCGTTTCTGATAATTATGAAAGTTTTGGTTCGGGTGAAGGCATGTGGATTAACCCCGCATCTTTCCCTCAAAAGAAAGTACGAGGCACAACATGGATTCTGGCTCTTCTTGAAGCCACCGACCACAGAAACCCGACCCTCAACTGCTGCGGCATGCACGAATGGGCCATGGTGTATGAAGCCGATGAGATTCGTCATCAAAAATTTCCTCTTCGTTTAAAACGCGAAGAGATTCGTGACCTGGTCGACTCAAATCCGGTCGTTTGCTCCCACTTCGACGCCTTTCGTTTTTTCACACCGGAAGCGCAGCCTCTTAATGCGGTAGAGCTAAGCCGTGAAACCATGCTCGAAAACGAACAGCCCGGCTGCCTTCACACAAACATGGATTTGTACAAATGGTCTTACAAACTTAGCCCGTGGATTCCGGCAGACCTTACTCTTGAGGCGTTTAAAATGGCTTCGAAAGCGCGCGTACTCGATATGAAGGCCGGTCCGTACGATCTTCGCAGCATCGGATACGAGCCTATACTCATCGAAACCGAGGCAGGCAGAAGGTTATACAAAGAAAAACAGGCGGAGATTTGGCGTGATGCACAGCCACTCCGCAAACAGCTTATAAGCTGTCTGAAATATATTTTGTCGCACCATAAACCCTATCAGCTTGAACCGGGCAGCTAGATTCCCGGCTTTTTCACCTTATCACCTAAACAAAATACGTTTATATGCAGCTCAAAATGGTACATACGTTTAATCTGAACAGATACTTACCGGCGGCCGTCGCTCTATTGCTCATTTTTGCAGTGGCTTGTAATGATAATGTGCCCTATAAAGGTGATTTCTATCAAGAAGCCCAGCAGAAAGGTTATGCCAATTTAAGCGTCGTTTATATACCTGCCGATGGCTTTGCCTATACTGATGATGAAGGAAACCTTACCGGTGTGGCAATCGATATTCTTAAGGAATTCGCCGATTTCGTCCAGGCCTCACAGGGAATCGAACTGCGTTTTAACTTTATCCCTGATGAAAGCTTTAGCAATTTTTATAGTGATGTCAAAAATTCCAGTGGTGGTGTATTCGGGCTTGGTAACGTAACTATTACCGAAGACCGTAAAAAAGAAATTCGGTTCAGCCCTCCTTACCTTACCAATGTTGCCGTTCTTATTACCAACGACTCGATCGAACAGATTAACGAGCTCAGCGATATTTCTGAACACTTTGAAGGCATGAAAGCGCTGGCTTTCCAGGGAACGTTGCACCAGGACCGGCTCGAACGTCTTCGCGACCATTACCTGCCCGGTGCTGAAATGGAGTTCGCAACCTCGAATGCACAAATAATCGATATGGTCTCTTCAAGAGACGATTTGTTTGCATATGTCGATATCTACAACTACTGGCGTGCCGCCGAGCGGGGCAAAAACCTGAGACAGCATCCCGCAGCCGATCTTGCCAGCGAGCGTTTTGGTATTATCATGCCGCTCGATAACGACTGGGGCCCTATGCTCTCCGACTTTTTCGACCAGGGGATGGGCTTTCGAACATCCAGAACCTACCGTAGTATTCTCGAGCGACACCTCGGGCCTGAACTTACAGAAAAGCTTGAAGCAGCACGCGCGAGCATGACCGACAGCTGATTCACACATCACATCATTACAAAAAAAGCATCCCGGTTAACCGGGATGCTTTTTTTATTTAAAACCTGGCTCACCAATTCCCGGAGATACTAAAAGGAAACGGTTAATACTTCGGCGAGGCTGGTTTCGACTCCGCTCAACCAGCATTCATTATCCTTAATTTTAATTATACCTCAAAGCGTACCCTTAGCGGATACTAAGAGTGTGCTGATTGAAGCCGAAGTCGGTCTATTTATATCAATAAGTTCTAATTGCCAAATAGCGATATCAAATTAAACCCTGAAAAGGCAGGAACCCCAGGTAAGACCAGATCCAAAAGCAACCAGTGCGAGCAGGTCACCTTCTTTTAACCTGTTTTGTTCAAATGCCTCAGCAATTGCAATAGGCACAGAAGCAGCTGATGTATTCCCGTATTTATCTACATTAACAAATACTTTTTCCGCAGGTAATCCTGCTTGTTTGGCCGCAAACTCGATAATCCGGGCGTTCGCCTGATGCGGAATAAATAAATCAATTTCATCGATTGTGTACCCGGCTTCATCAACAACTTTTTTGAGAGCTTGCCCCATAATAACAGATGCAAATTTGAAGACTTCCCTCCCGTTCATTTGCAGGAACTGAAGCCCTTCGTCCAGGCTCTTGTGCGTTACAGAGTTTCGTGTTCCGCCGGCAACTTGTATAATGTGCTCGAATCCGCTCCCGTCTGACCCAAGGTGATGGGTGATGAGGCCGGTTTCGGTTTCCGTTCTCTGAAGCACCACCGCGGCAGCGCCATCACCAAAAAGCACGCATGTGTTACGGTCGTTCCAGTCTACGTTCCGGCTGGTGACTTCAACACCCACCACTATAATGTTTCTGTACTGACCCGAGCGAATAAACTGATCGGCCGTAACAAGCGCATACACAAAACCCGTGCAGCCAACCACCATCACAAAGGCACCGGCGTTGTTTGCGCCCAGATTGTGCTGTACCTGCGATGAAACCGGTGGCGTGAGGTAATCCGGGCTGGAGGTTGCCACGATTATTAAATCGACCTCTTCGGCCGTAATACCGGCTTTATCCATCGCCCTTCTGGAGGCCTCTGTGGCAAGTTCAGAGCAGTGTTCATCTTCGCGAACCACATGCCTCTCTTTAATTCCGGTTCGTTCGGTAATCCATTCGTCGCTGGTATCGATTCGCTCTGCAAGCTCCTGGTTGGTAATAATCTTTTCAGGCACAGCTTTGCCATAGCCGGCAAGTTTTCCGTAATATCGAATCATATAGTGTTGAGTTTATGATGCCCGGTTATCAAAGCTTATTGGCCGGGACGTTTCTTGAAACCTACTTCTCTAAAATTGTTTTTTCCCGTTAAGGGTGATGCCCTCCTGCCCCCCTTTCATACTACAGGATTCTATCAGCTTTTGCCGTAAAATTCAAAAAAGGAACAGACGCGGTCGAACTGCTCATCGCTTATCTGAAAATGAAACACGGCACGTATTGTCTGAGGACCAAATGCCGTCATCATAATACCGTTTTCATCTAATATTTCAAGCACCTCACTGGCTGGACCGGGCGTATCGAACAGAAGTATGTTGGTAAACACGGAGTCTGGTTCTACAGTGAAATGTGGGTTCTCACTAATAACTTTGGCCAGCTGTTTGGAGCGGAGGTTGTCGATTTTCAGCTTTTTAAAATGATGATCCAGGGCGTATTCAGCTGCTGCAGCCAGCAAACCGATTTGCCGCATTCCACCTCCGAGCATTTTACGCGTACGCCTTGCCCGGGTGATGCGCTCCCTGGTGGATAGCATCATCGAGCCAACCGGAGCCCCCAATCCTTTGCTGAAGCAGACCGAGATGGTATCAAAATTACGCCCAATAGTTTCTGCATCGTAACCGGCCTCTGCAAGCGCGTTCCAGATCCGGGCGCCGTCGAGATGCAGAAAGAGCTTATGGCGGTCAGCGATTTCGCGCATTTCTTTTATGGTATCGAGCGAATAAAAAGCGCCTCCGCCCTTATTGGTCGTATTTTCAAGCGCAATCACCCTTGTATGCGGATCCCAATCGTTGGTGGTACGAACGGCGGCTTCCACATCTTCGGGACTCAGAAGTCCGTGAACACCTTTTAGGGGCCGTAGCTGCACGCCGGAAATCATTGCCGCAGAGCTGGCCTCATAATTAAATATATGAGCCTTTTCCTCGAGGATGATTTCATCGCCCGGGCTGGTGAGTTCGAAAACGCACAATTGATTACTCATTACACCGCTCGGCACAAATAACCCGGCCTCCTGACCAAACATAGCGGCAACGCGCTCTTCAAATGCGTTTACGGTTGGATCTTCTTTAAAAACATCATCTCCGGTTTCGGCGGCCACCATGGCCTGCAGCATTTCCGGCGTTGGTCGTGTAACGGTATCGCTTCGAAGATCGATTTTTTCCATGTTTTTTAGTTTTGTGCGCATTGTTCGCTGATTAACATCCCTTCCCAAATATAATGCAAAAAAAAGGACGCCTCACAGCGCCCTTTTTGATTTTAATCTATCGTCGTATAAAGATCAGGATTTGGAATAAAATCCGCCGCCTGTTTTGTCACCGAGCTTACCGGCATCCACCATCTGAACCAAAAGCGGACACGGGCGGTACTTCGGGTCTTTGAAACCATCATACAACACAGTTAGAATATCAAGACAAACGTCGAGACCTATAAAATCGGCAAGACGAAGCGGACCCATCGGGTGGGCCATACCAAGCTTCATCACCTCATCCACATGCTCGGGCGTTGCAACACCTTCGTACACGCAGAAAATAGCTTCATTAATCATTGGCATGAGCACGCGGTTGGAAACAAATCCCGGAGAATCGTTTACCGGAACCGGTACTTTCTTGAGTGTTTTGGACATTTCCTCAATGGCGCTGTAAACCTCGTCTGAAGTATCCAGGCCGCGCACGATTTCAACCAGCTTCATAACCGGAACCGGATTGAAGAAGTGCATTCCAATCACTTTTCCGGGACGTTTGGTAACGCCGGCCAGCTTGGTTATCGAAATTGAGGAGGTATTCGAAGCCAGCACACAATCGCTCTTGGTTTTCTCATCGAGCGTGGTGAAAATTTTGCGTTTCAGGTCGAAGTTTTCATTAACGGCCTCGATTACCAAATCCACATCACCAACGGAATTTTCCATACTTGTTGATGTAGAGATTCTTCCGAGCGTGGAATCTTTATCCGAAGCTGAAATTTTCTCTTTGGAGACCATTCGGTCGAGGTTCTTGGTGATGGTTGCAAGAGCGCGTTCCAGCACCGATTCATTAATATCAATTAGGGTTACGTCGAATCCGGACATAGCCACCACATGGGTGATGCCGTTGCCCATCGTACCGCCGCCAATTACGGCTACTTTTTTAATAGTCATACGAGAATCGTCTTTAGCTTTAATAATTAGTTATAACAGTTGGTCAAAACCAGATTCTTCAGTTTTGAAGCAGGTTCGAATCATTGCCCTAAAGGTAACATTTCAAACGCTTTTTTGAAGAGGGAATTCACGCTTTGTCGTACCCGCAGCGGTCGAGAAAATCCCTCACCGTCTCGGATGGGCTCAGGGCCGGCCGAATGAGCTTCATACTTCCGTCTGTTTTCAAGAGTACCTCAGCCGGGAGCGCTCTGCGGTTATACTGAGAGGCCATGGTCATGCCATAAGCGCCGGCATCACAAATCGCCAGAATATCGCCCATTTTGGCTTCCGGCATCATTCGGTCGAACGCAAGAATATCACCGCTTTCACAAATATTTCCCGAAATGGTATAGAGTTGATCAGCTGCTTCGTTGTAGCTGTTCAGGTTTACTACACGATGGTATGAGTCGTAAATAATGGGCCGCATGAGATGATGCATGCCTGTATCTGTACCCAAGTAGGTCGTTTCTACCTGATCCTTAATCGTTTGCACACGGGTAAGCAGATATCCCGCTTCGGCTACAAACCAGCGGCCGGGCTCGAAAAAATACTGAAAGTCATCGGGGCGTTTTTCCAGATCGCGGTGAAGTACAGGCGATGCCAATTCCGAGAAACGTGCCATATCCCAGGTCTGATCGGAATCGCGGTACGGCGTTGGCATTCCGCCACCAAAGTTGATGTACTCCAGATGCGGGAATTCCTGCGACAATTCGAGCATAACCTTCATGGCTGCAATTAGATTTTCCGGTTCCTTAATACCGCTGCCGATATGCGCATGAATACCAGTTATCTTTTTGCCATACTTTTCGGCCATCTTTACAGCGTCTTCAATAAGACCAATCCGTATACCAAATTTACTTTCGGGATCTCCTGTGTTTACCCGGGCATGGTGTCCGTCGCCAATAGCAGGATTAATCCGAATGCAGCATTCCGTAGATTTCGGATGCTGGAAAAAGCGTTCAAGTCTGTTTAGCGAGCCGATATTGAGCACTACACCCATATCGATCGCGGCATCCATTTCTACATCCGACATGCTGTTTTCGGTGTAAAATATTCTGGCAGGATCGGTCGTAAATTTATTACTGAGCAAAACCTCTTCGTAGCTTACAGTATCGAACCCGATTCCCTGGTTCTGGATAATCTCCATTATAAACGGGTTATCGTTTGCTTTAATCGCATACAGCCAGTTTACAGGAAGGCCGTGGAACTGTTCCGTTACACGGCGGCACTGAGCCTCAATTTTTGCTTCATTATACACATAAAGTGGTGTTCCAAACTTATCGGCGGCTTCCAGAAGTCTGGCAACAGCAACCTTTTCATTATTAGCCAATGGTCGTCCTTTTTCTCTTTATATTAACACTCATACAGCAGTTATGCCGTTTTCACTTTCGGCTTGTTAACTTAACTGGTTCAAATACAGTTCAGGCATAAAATATGTTTTATTTTAACTCATGTTGAACGCTAAAGCTATTATGCCTGCCACGTACTTGCCTTTTAGTTACACCTTTAGCGCAAAAATAAGCGTTTTAGCCTTTTAGACACGCTGTTTTTACATATTACTACTAAGTTATTCAAATCATTATCAACTGTTGGCTTCGGGCTTCATGAGAATTCCATTTCTCTCACTCATTCTGGGATTTCTTCTACTTATTATTGTCGCTTTTCTGGTTATCAGAGCGAGTCTGTTTAATGCAACTGTTGCTGAGACCGGGCGTTTCCAAACAGCATCTGTATCGGCACAAACACACCTCGACCGCTCTGCAGATGGCCACGTTATGGTTACGGCTTCAACCATGCGCAACACCATGGCTGGTATCGGCTTTGCCCACGCCCGCGACCGGCTCTGGCAGATGCAACGCTTCCATTGGGCTGTCCACAGCAGGTACTCTTCGCTGTTTGGTACCGAATATCTTCCGGCCGACAAGCTGTCAGCTGCCCTGCTTTACAGTCCCAATGGCAATTTGAAAGAAGCGCTTGGCGTATCCGACTTCGATTATGAGCTCCTTGGCTTCTACGCCGATGGCATTAACGACTTCATTCGCAAAAGCGGCCGTGACTATTCCATACAGTTTACCGTTACCGGCACCCGCCCTTCGGTATGGACAGCCGACGACGTGCTCCGGATTTTTGTTCTGCAGAACTGGCTTTTACATACCAACTGGCAGCAGGAACTCGCCAACACCCTGGTCTCTGCATCTTTGCCCGCATCTCTTCTTCCCTATATGTTTGGTGAAGACAGTATGGAAATCATCCGTAAACTGGAACTTCCAAACGAGCTGTTCCCACAGGTTCGCACGCTTTTAAAAGCCGATAATCAGCTTAGACAGCTTCTGAATGCTCCCGGTCATATAGGCCCGGTGCGCTCTGTATCACAAGTTTCGGCGGATGGCAGTGTAGTGCACTTCACCTCGCTGCAGTCGGGTAATCAGGCACCGACTTTCTGGTATGATGTAAGCATTTCAAACTCCGACGAAGACTCAGTAACGGGTTTCACCATCCCCGGAACTCCTGTTTTATGGGCCGGATCTGGCCCCGACAGAAGCTGGGTACCGGAGAGCAACTTTGCAACTGATGATATAGTTCTCCAGGCCGACAGTATTCAGAACCGCGCCCGCATTATCGTAGAAACCGATGAAGGCGAACAACATCTGTTTCGACTGCCGCTTAATGAATCCGGTTTTCTCCCTCAAGAAAACGCAAATCCTGCATTCCTGTTCAGCCGGCTCAACGAAAATCTGGGAATCAATCTTAGTGCCTTCCGGGAAATGGCTTTCAATGGAAACCATCCCGAGTCCGAAACTTCCGGACTTGGTCCTTTTCTCATAATCCCGGCTGGTAAGGACAGCAGTATCACCACCGGTTTTTCAGTTGAAATTGCCGATTACTTAAATGAGCGTAGCCTTTTCGACCACGAACAGCTTTTAACGCTCAATCAATCTCAGGCTCATGACACGCACCCGGGCAGAATAGAGCTGGCAGCACAGCTAAGTGACATCCTTGGTGAGCTTGATACAATTCCCGACATCAACATTACCAGACAGTATCTCACAAACTGGAACGGGCAATATGAGCGCTACGCTGTAGCTGCATCTATCATGGAGCTGAGCCTCAGAAAAATCGGAGAAAATGCACTTCGCAGCTATCTGGAGGCAGAAGATTATGAACTACTGGAAGGACTCGGGCTAATTGATCAGGAAATTGGAACACAGCTTATCAGGGCGCATTACCGTGCTATGCAGCAGAGTTCGGGTGGGGTTTCACCTGTTTCCAACGCGTTTTTTGCACGTCGTCTGCAGGAGGCTTTAGCAGAGCTTCGGACAGTTGCCGGAGAAGAAACATTCGATTGGAGATGGGGTAATGTAAATAAAAATACATTTACTGACCGTTTAATTTGCGGGTATGCAGGTGATTCCAACACATACCGCAGCCGTAGCCGGGCATGTGTACGGCTCGAAACCGCACAAAATATTCCCGTTCTTGGTCAACAGGATCTGCTCAACGCGGCCCGCATTTACAGCGACGGCAAAAGCATACGCACACAGACTCTCACCACAGCGGTAATACAAACCATTAGACGACCCGGGCAGGCTTCCGAAACCGTAACCGTTTTAATTCCGGGCACCTCGTCGAACCCATTCACAAAGTTTTATAATAACGGGCTGGATTCCTGGCCTCCATTCGGACCAATAGTTCGAACATCATATTCCGTATCCCATACACGTTTAACCCTCACCCCCTGAGCTATGCATAACGAACACATGCCTAGCATTGGGATAGATGGTGGAGGAACCGGCTCCAGGTACACCTTTCGACTATCCGGTGATGAAACGATAAAGGCCGAGGGTCTCCCGCTTCAGGGTTCTGTTATGCAGGCTGAAGAAGTTGCCCGACGAATTTTCGATGTAATAAAAAATACGCTCGGGAATAAGGTATCTAACGTAGCTCTTCTTCGCGCAGGCATTGCGGGGTTTGCAAGCCAAGACCGTTCTCGGGCGCTTGAGCAGCATTTAAAAAAAAATCTCAACCGTGCCCGTGTCGAAATCTACTCCGATGTCTCAACTACTTTTGCTGCTGCATTTGGCACCAAAACTTCAGGCAACGCCCTGCTGATTTGCGGAACCGGCTCAGTACTGGCCACAGGTGAAACCAACAGCCGCAAGATCCGGCTCATTGGCGGTAGCGGACCAGATACAATCGAGCCAGGTTCGGGCCGGCAAATTGGAAAAGATTTCCTGCCTTTTTTTGAGAGTTTCAGCTTCGCAGACAAACTAGACCTGCTTAATCAGTACGGATTAAGTACAGAAAAAAATGATGCCAGGATGCTTCAGATTTTCTCTGAACGTCCTTCCCTGCTAGCACCTGTTTGTTTAAATATGGCAGAGAAGGGTGATGGCACCGCAGAAAGCATCACCCTTGATCACATCAACAAAACTACTGAACTTCTGCATACCGCCATTGCCAACAATGCGTTAGTTAAAAAGCTGGCTCTTCACGGGGGATTATTTAAAAATTCGTATTTCAGGGAGATGATGGTCCACAGTCTCGTAAAGCATCATCCTGAAATTCATATATTGGACACCCCGAAAAATCTTACTGATCTGATTTCACGGCCGGAGTTTAGCGTTCCTGCCGTAACACAATCCGACTAAATATTTCACAACCGACAACCTTCCGTTTTATGAGCAGAAACTTAACCGTCCTCGCAGTTGCCGTTCTTCTAGTTTTTACAGGATTAGCTATCATGGCATCCACCGGGAGTAATGAACCGCAAGAAGATGGCAACGACAGGCTGCGCGCTCATATATCCACACAGGCGGAGAATTTGCTTAGCGAAATGACGCTCCGTGAAAAAATCGCCCAGCTAATCATAATCCGCGCTAACGGTTCTTACTACGCCGACGATCACGATGAATTCAGGCACCTCGCCCGAATGGTCGAAGAATACCAGGTTGGCGGTATTATTTTTTTCCGGGGTGATGTGTATAACCAGGCTGTACTTAACAACAACCTGCAGCAACGATCGCGAATCCCGCTTTGGATTAGCCAGGACATGGAGTTCGGCGCCGCCATGCGGGTTGGAGGCACCACGAGAATTACTCCTGCCATGGGCGTGGCCGCCACCGGAAATCCGCACTGGGCGTTCGAAAAAGGCCGGATAACCGCTATGGAAGCACGGGCAATCGGAGTTCATCAGATTTATGCGCCCGTAGTGGACGTAAACAACAATCCAGACAATCCGGTTATTAACGTTCGGTCGTTCTCGGAAGACCCCGAAACTGTAAGCATGTTTGCAGAATCTTTTATTAAGGGCGTACAAAGCCAGGGTTTGATATCGACAGCTAAACATTTCCCGGGCCATGGCGATACAGATACCGATTCTCATACAGCTCTGCCTACCATTACACGGAGTTACGAAAACCTGAGTGAAGTAGAACTTATTCCTTTTAAAAGGGTGATTGATGCCGGAGTTGAAAGCGTGATGAGCGCCCATATTTCTTTCCCGAATATTGCCTCCGATCCGGCTATGCCTGCAACGCTGGACGGCAGGTTGCTTAACGGTATTCTGCGCGACAGCCTGGGCTTCAACGGACTTATCGTAACCGATGGCCTTGAAATGCAGGGAATTGCGGCCCATTACGCTCCAGGCGAAGCGGCCGTACTTGCTCTTAATGCCGGCTCTGATTTACTGCTGCTTTCCCCCGACGAACTTACGGCCATATTCCAGATTGAAGAAGCCGTACAGAGGGGCGAAATCACAGAAGAGCGCATTGATGAATCGGTGATGCGTTTGTTGACACACAAAATTAATCATGGCCTGATGCGCCGGGCTGATGTAAATATAAACCGGATTTCCAGACTGGTAAATACGCGCCAAAACCAGATGATCGCCGATCAGATAGCACGGGAGTCTATCACCGTTGTTCGCAATAACCGGGATATTTTGCCGATTCGTCCCGATCGATATCCAAACATTACCGTAATTGCCATTGCAAACAGCCAGAGCGGTACGGTTGGCTCCGGATTCAGAACGGCTCTTAATCAGTATCATCCCAGCATATCATTTCATTTGTATGACGACCGTACATCTCGCGAAGAGCTGGATCAGGCCGTGGCCTCTGCAAGGAGTGCCGATTTGGTTATAATTGGTTCTTTCCTTCCGCTTACCACGGGACAGCCCATCACCTTCAAACGGGCACAAAGGCAGTTTGTAGATCGCCTCACAGCGCTTAACAAACCAACTGCGGTGGTTTCCTTTTCCAGTCCGTATGTTATTAGTGAAGTGCCCGATGCAGATGTCCATGCGCTTGCCTGGACCTCGCTTGGTTCGCATTCCGAAGCCGCAGCTGCTGCTCTTTTCGGGGCAACGGAAGTAAACGGCAGACTGCCCATCACCATACCTGGTTTATACGAGCGTGGGGAAGGCATACATCTACCGAAAACAATTCTCAGAAGAGATTATCCGGAAACTGCCGGCCTTTCTGCCGAAAGGCTGTATGAGGTTAATCGCATTATGAACCGGGCCGTGCAGGACTCTGTATTTCCAGGCGGCGTTGTGGCCGTTGTAAAAGACGGCGTTTTAGCTTACCAGGAAGCATTCGGTTACCACGATTACAACAAGCGCAGGCCGGTACGAACCAACGATATCTACGACCTGGCCTCTCTTACCAAACCTGTTGCCACAACAACAGCTATTCAAATGCTGGTTGATGAAGGTATTATCGGACTGGATGATAAAGTGAGCCAGTACTTTGATGAATTCAGCAGGGACAATAAGGAAGCTATTACGATCCGCATGCTGCTCAATCATACATCCGGGCTTCCGGCTTTCCGGACCTATGTGGACCGCCACCGTACCAAAGCCACTATACTCAACGCAATTTTAAACGAACCACTCATTAATCAGCCGGGTGAAACAATTGTCTACAGCGATCTTGGCTTTATTCTGCTTGCTGAAATTGCCGAACGTGTAAGCGGACAATCATTCGATCAGTTTCTGAACCGCAGGGTATACTATCCTATGGGAATGTCGGATACTGTATTTAATCCGCAGCGCCGCGGCCGCTGGACCGTAAACCGCATTCCGCCAACTGAAGTTGATGAGCAGTACCGCAACACGCGAATCCGGGCTGAAGTACATGATGAACGGGCCTTCTACATGGGCGGTATTGCCGGGCATGCCGGACTCTTCTCCACAGCTTCAGACATGGCGAAATTCACACAAATGCTTATTCAGCAGGGTGAATACAACGGCCGAAGGTTCATCAATGAGGAAACGCTGCAATACTTTACTGAACGCAGAGAAGGGCAAATGGGCCGGGCGCTGGGCTACGACTTAAAAAGCCTCGAAGGATTCACAACGGCTGGCAACTTAAGCAGTGACGATACTTTTGGGCACCTCGGATTTACGGGCACCAGCTTTTGGATTGATCCGGAACGTAAGCTCTCAGTTGTTATATTAACTAACAGAACATATCCTAAAAGGGGAACAGCAACAGGAATTAACAGAGTCCGTTCAGCTGTAATGGACGCCGTTATCGAATCTGTTATCGACTAAAATCTATTTGAATGGAATTTAAGACTCTCATCAAAAACTCTTACGTGCCGTATTCCGGCACTGCCAAAGTATGTGTTGTTCGTAGCACAGAAGGGCAATATTTCCCGGGTGTCAGGGTGGAAAACATTTCTTATCCTCTTAGCATCAGCCGGATTCAAAGCGCCTTATTTTCGTGTCTTGCAAGCGGGAGCAGGCCGGAAGCCATCATCTTTCCCGACGAACCGGGCCGGGAGGAGCTATCAACCTACTGGAAGCAGGAGTACGACATCAGCTTTGAAATTAACCCGGAGCTCAATTTCGATACTCCCGATATTCTCATTAAGGAAAAGCTCGATGACAAAGCTATTTTTAATCGCCTCAGTTTACTTTGTGAGCTGGCAGTAACACCAAACTCAGATTTCCAGGTTTCTGCCCTGCTGGAAGTTGAGGGTGGATTCGTACCAGGCGTAAACGTAGAGTGCTCGAACTGGGAATTAGGACTATGCGCTGAACGCGTGGCTATAAGCCGGGCTGTAAGTATTGGACACCGATCATTCGGCAATATGTATGTAATGGCTCCCAAAAGTGATTACGTAAGTCCATGCGGAGCATGCCGGCAGGTTTTAATGGAACATTTACCAGCCAGCCGAATCGTTCTGCATCAAAACGATAACCAAACCATGTCTGTTACTACTTTACAACTTCTACCCTACCATTTTGGTGGTGAAGTGCTCAAAAAGAACTGACTCTCACTTCCGTATTTTCTTACATGCGCTATCTTTTTATTATCGATTACAAAAACCTGGACAACGGTGGTTTTCTGAAGCTTCTTGCCAAACGCCTGTCGGAATTGCGTCTGGATTCTTTTATGGTTTTACACGCCGACAGCGAATACACAGATCGGATTATGCAAACCGGCATTATGCGCAAAGACGCTCAAATCCGGTCCATCAAAGAGCTGAATCTCCGTTTAACTGCCTTATTTGCCGATGAAGGAATTCCTATGATTGCCATCAACGGCTATCAGCGCGACACGGTTACAACGGGTGATAAAGGGAAGCTTGAAATTAACAGCACTTACCTAAAGCATCTCGGAACACAAACCAACGTGCTGCTATCCACACTGGTTTCTGATGCAGACAAAAAGGCAAGTCCGGCAGACCTCGCTACTCTGGCAGAAGCCTTGCAAAAGCAGCTTCAATTCGATCATGTTATTGCATTCGACACAGCTGAAGAACTAAACGAAATATTTGTAAACACAGCATCAGACGAATCAAAAGCTAAACCAACAATGCCTTCTGAACTTGAAAAAAGCGGGGTGTCGCCACGGGTTTTACGCATCACTGACCTTACAAACCGGAAGAGTTTTGACAATTCACTTGGCTGATTTCGTCCAAAAATGCAGAAAAAATGCTCTCAAACCGCTTTTTTTACAAAAAAACGGCAAAAAAACGAATTAAGTGCTTGATTCATGCAAACCATATAATTAGATTCGGTGGTCGTTACACTTAAACAGACAAAACAACATACATTAATAGATTAACGGAGAAACACATGAGTCGTTTTCACGAAGTAAAAAGCCTTGTAGATTCTTTAGAAGAAGACATGGACAAGTTCTACGCTAAGGGTAATAAAACAGCTGGTACCCGTGCTCGTAAAACCCTTCAGGATCTTAAAAAACTTGCTCAGGAAATTCGCATCGATATTCAGGATAAAAAGAACGACGAATAATCCTTCGCATTTCCAATGCTTTTGTAACAGAAGCCACATCTGATGTGGCTTTTTTTTTGCTTTTTTTTCAGTCCACCACCACTTCCTTTTTCAACATGAAGCGCTTCTTAAACCTCACAGCTTTCGCAATCGCTATCGGTTTTATTTTTGCCTGCACCCCTCAGCAGAATGAGCATACTACGCTTAGTATACTTTCAACCGCTGATGTTCATGGCCACGTTTTTCCCTGGGATTATTATGGCGATACCCCGGACGAAGAGCACAGTCTTCTTAAGGCCGCCACTCTGATTGACTCCGTTCGGGCTGAAAAATCGCACATACTGCTCGTAGACGTCGGTGACTGGCTGCAGGGAAATCCCTTTGCCGAGTATTTCGCCCGGGTAGATACGTCAGGTTACTACCCATTTTTACAGGCGCTCGATTATCTTGAATATGATGGCGTTCTGGTTGGAAACCA
>PWID01000179.1 GCA_003555145.1 Balneolia bacterium
GGTCTGCATCATCTTTTCATTCACCTGATAGGGAAAAAAGTGGGCCAGCTTTTCCTCGGCCAGATGCTCTTCACCCATCGAAATGAAGGTGTCTGTGTACACTATATCCGAACCCGGAAGCATGTCGGACGGATCAGCTGACTGCATGAAGCTTCCGCCGTGGCTGGCAGCCAGCGCCTCAAAATGGACAACCGCTTCTGTCTTAAAGCTGTAGGTTTCCGGACCGGTAAAACGAACCGAATGCCCCAGCTTCAGCATGCCTTCGAACAGGGAGTGCGCCACGTTGTTGGCATCGCCCACAAAGGTGAGCGTCACCGGCGTTTCGGTGCCAAACGTCTCCTGAATCGTAAGCAAATCGGCCAGCGCCTGCATAGGATGATGCTTTTCGCACAGCGCGTTCACCACCGGAATCGGGCTGATGGCCGCCATCTCGGTAAGCGTGGCATGGTCGTACACGCGGGCAAAAATGGCTTCACACCACTGGGCCACGTTCATAATGGTATCCTTCATTGCCTCGCGCGAGCTGAACGGCACATCCTTGCCTTTCGACAGCATGATTTCCGGCTTGGTATGAATCACGTGCCCGCCCAGCTGGTTAATGGCCACCTCGGTACCAAGAACGGTACGCAGAGACGGTTTCTCAAAAATAAACAGAACGTGTTTGTTTTTGAGAACCGGCTCGTTTGATTCCTGCAAAGACCTGCTTAGATCAAGCATATGCTGTATTTCTGAAGCGGAGAAGTCAGTTAGTGATAAAAAGTGTTGGGTGTTATTTTTTGTGATGGTATTCATAGCATTTGAAATATTGGATGGAAAAAGACCTGTATGAAAAGGTTTGAGACAGGTGCAGCTCTGCCCGGAAGCATGCACAAAAAAGGAAGGGAGGTATGCGTGAGAGGAAGGCATAAAAAAAGCCCGTTCAAATATTAATCTGAACGGGCTTTTAGAAATTTGTTACGAAAACGTCCTCAGCGAGAGAACGACGCACGCATACCTAAGCCCGGGGCCGCCGCCGCCGGTTAGAGAGAATTGAAATGGTATGCTTTGCTGAAAAATTCATTGTTTTAAGCTAGGCTAATAAACCTATACGAAGCAACTACATTTTTTACTGGTTTTGTTTTTTTTGAAAAACAGCCGGACACATGACATAAGTCTCCTCAAAAAACATCGCCAGAATGTGGCTTAAAGGTCATTATTATTAATTTTTGGCAACTAACACATAGAGCCGGAACGATTTAACCGAAATACGTATTTATACTTACATATTATTAAAATAAAAAAGGAGAATCGTATGAGTGATCTTGAAATGAAGGGAAATTGGAACCAGATTAAGGGAAAATTAAAAAAGAAGTACGGCAATCTGACCGACGATGACCTTAAATATGTGGAAGGTGAAGACGACGAAATGCTTGGCCGTCTTCAGGAAAAGCTGGGTAAAACCAAGAAGGAAATCGCTTCTGAGATTAAAAGCTTTCTCGACAATTGATCAAAAGTGGTCATTGAGAGCTCTCAATGTGTAATTATACTTATAACATTTTTCTAACATCTATTTTAACCAATTATGAGATTATCAAATTTAAGCAGTCTGTTTCCAATTGTTGCCATCCTTATTTCATCATTACTGCTCATTCAGTGCGGCAATGGTGAAGAGGATACCCAATGGGAAGAAGAGCGCGATGAAAGGCTCTCTCAGCTTGAAGAGCTGCGCGACGATATAGATGACGAACTTGACGAGCTGCAAACCAGAATGGATCGTGCCGGCGATGAAGCGGGCGACGACTGGGAAGCAGCATACGAAGAATTAACCGGTCAGCGCGATGACGTTGATCGTGCCATCAGCGATGTTGAAAGCGCTACTTCCGACACATGGGATAGCATAAGTGAAAGCTCAAGCAGTGTCTATGATGACGTAACATCGAGCCTGAGCGACTGGAGAGACTCCATGAGAGATATGATGGACGACCTCGGTGATGATATTGATGATGCTACCAACTAACTGAAATGGTAGTTTGACAAGATTTTTTTGTCCCAACAAAAAAGTCCCCTCTAAAAGCAGCCCTAACACGGCTGCTTTTTTTGTTTTTATTACAAAAATCGTCTAAGCATAATATCGCTCCTATTATGGACAATGCAGAAAAAGTGTATCTTTTGAATTGCTGAATATAAACCTGAACTAAACAATTAGTTTTAGATCTATGCCACGACCAACAACACCCGAAGAAGTACTACAGGCTTTTAAAGATGGAAACCAGCGCTTTGTTGAAGGGAATCTACAGCGGCGCGAGTTTATCAAAGAAATTGAGGAAACATGTAATGAGCAGCATCCTTTCGCAATTGTACTGAGCTGTATTGACAGCCGTGTACCCGTGGAGACCGTTTTCGATATGCGTATTGGCGAGCTGTTCAGCACCCGCCTTGCCGGAAACGTGGTGAACGGCGATGTGCTTGGCGGTATGGAGTTCGCAACTAATTTTTCCGATGCCATGCTTGTTCTCGTAATGGGGCACACCAAGTGCGGTGCCATTAAAGGAGCTATAGGCAATGTAGAGTATGGTAACCTTACCGGCCTGGTCGAAAAGATTAAGCCTGCCGTAGAACTTGCTAAATCTGAGCACAAAGACGGTCCCGAGCCTGGTAGCAATGAGTTTACCGACCTGGTTGGCGCTCTAAATGTTCAATTGGCCGTAAAGCAAATCCGGGAACAAAGCCCTGAGCTTCGCAAAATGGAAGAGAAAGGTGACATAATGATTTGTGCCGCCATGTACGATATCTCAAATGGCAAAGTAACGTTCTACGACCGGGAGTAATCTTTAATTAATACTGTTAGAAGGCATGAAGAATTAAAATTAATTAATTCTTGATACAATTGAGATAAAAGCTACGCATTGTAGTACGAGTCCCTTGATTTCATATTCCGGACTGTACTTAACCACGACAAAAAGCTTATGCAAGTCCCTTTATTTTGGGTTTGCACCTTAAAATACAGAGGCCATCCGGAACAGTCCCGGATGGCCTTTTTTTATTTTTAGCTAAAATAGCGGTGAGCCCAGGCCGCTGTAACGCTTCCCACATAGCGGGCATCTTCCTCTTTGGTGAGAAGATGGTCGGCTTTATCAAGAGACACAAAGCTCTTGGGGTGCCGGGCCATCTTAAATATTCTGGAGGCATTATCGATACCTACCGTTTCATCGACCGGAGAATGAAATACCAGCAGGGCTTTATTTAAACCAGCTATCTTTTCATCCATAACCTGCTGGTTCAAATCTTCGATAAATTTTGCATTGATAGTAAATGGCCTGCCTGCAAGTATAACTCTTGCTTCACCCTTTTTTTTAATTTCTTGAAGATTATCTTCAAAAAGATGCTCCACATGAGACGGGCTACACGGGCTTCCGATGGTAGCTACAGCCTTAGCAGATGATATGCCCGATGCTGACTGAAGAATAGCAGCACCACCCAGTGAATGCCCCATCAGTATAGATGGAGCTATCCAGTTTTCTTTCATATAATCACTGGCTGCAATTATATCCTTCACATCGGTTGAAAATGTAGAATCGGTAAACTCTCCGTCACTTGATCCAAGACCCGTAAAGTCGAATCTAAAAACGCCGATGCCTTGTTCAGTTAAAGCACGGCTAATGTGCCCTAAAGCTTTCAGATTTTTGCTGCATGTAAAGCAATGGGCAAATAAAACTGTGGCCAAGCATTTCTTATCATCTGGAAAGTCTGTCCGTGCGGAAAGCTCAATACCCTTACTGTTCTTAAAATGAAGATTCTCACTTTTCATGATTAATTATATCCTTAGTTATAAAAAGATTGATTGTAACAGTACTACCATTTACAATAAAAAAACCCTTAACCACAAAGAAACTTTATCTTCTATGCAGTTAAGGGCATTCTACAGTACAATCTA
>PWID01000097.1 GCA_003555145.1 Balneolia bacterium
CCTCGAAATCACCCTCCACGCTGAAGTACCTGTATCCACCATCCTTAGAGTAGGAAAAGACTTCATGCGGCCGGTAAAGTCTGTACGTGGAGCTGCCCTCTTCGCGGAACTGAACTCTCCAGGAGTGGTCGTATTGATCGCCAGCCATGATATGGCCCGTGAGTGTATCTGCCCGGACGGTAATAAGCGTGCCGGAAACGGACTCTGATGCCGATGTCTGCGCTTTGGCATCGGGCAAGATGAACAGGAGAAAAAGCGGGAAAATTAAAAAACGCATTGCAGGAACGGTTCTGGGATTTGCGTAAAAATTGAAATGAGCACCAAAGATACTGAAAATCACGCAAACCGTTTTACCTATCGGATACCTGAGAGTAGTCCAGTTATTAAAAGCTGATACCCAGCAAAAAGCTGATTGACTGTACTCCTGAAATCAGATTTGTCTCTGGTTCCTCTGCGTATTTGTAATTAAAACGAATTTCAGTAAATAAATCTTTGCCCATAGCAGCTTCATGAAAACGGGCTCCTGTAGCCAGATGAATACCCGGCATGAATCTCCTTTCGAGTGAGGCAATCTCCCTTACCACATCGTTTGTAATGTATTTGGCATAATCATCCAGCAGCCAGCCCAAAGACAGCCCGCCACCAGCATAAGGCCTCATGGTATGGGAACCATACTCATATCGTATTGGCAGTTCAAGCGTAAGGATCTGTAGCCTCGCCCGCGATGAAGCTCTGAAGTTTGATGAAATTTCGGCAAATGCTGTTGATTCGATTTTATGATAGCCTAGTTCCGGACGGAAAAACAACGAATTCCGCAGTAAATCGATATCCACAAATAACCCTGCCGACACACTGTTAGCGTATTCAAAATCCGATTCTCTGAATAGCGGGAGTATACTTCCTGTGAGTACTTTTCCTCTGGACAGGCCGCCGATAGCACCATACCTTACACGGTACTCCTTAACTTCATCTTTTGAAACCATACAGCGGTCATACTCCCGGAACATCCGATTCATATAGCTTTCATTGTACCTTGTATCGCTATCGCTGTAACCACGCACCACACCCGAGCAGTCTCCAAATACCGACCGTAGCTGGATCTGATACAGCTGCGGACTCAGATAAATAGCGGCCCCATCCCTGTTGATTACATAAAAATGACGCACACTGTACTGGGGTCTGGCTGAATACAGTTTGATATCGGTATCATACATTTTTGTGCCAATAAATCCTCCAATAGCCGACCCGGAGACCGATTGTGGGAATGGCTTAAGTTTTTCCCCCGATATAGTTTCTGCATAGGTGAAATCATCTATACCGAGACGCTGAGGTTCTGTCTCACCTTCCGGAATAAACAGCAGCTGCCGGGTTCGTTCGTAGGCATCCATTTCCGGGAAGAAACCCTCAACCCGATCGCCACTGTTGTCCAGGATGAAGCCCCTTTCACCATTGCCATATGCCAATAATTGACCGGAGGAAAAGTGGGCGGGGATCAATAAAAAAAGAAAGAATAATACCCGGACAGCAATGTATAAACGTCTCATGAGCGCAACCAACTAATAAGGCTTAATAACGGCAGCTAATTCTGTTTGATGAATAAACTCTATTTCTACTAAGCTGTACTGATATAAATCATCAGAAAACCACCGCCAATCATATTAAAAAAGTTGCGCTAATATAAGCCACTCCTATTTAAAGAAAACCCAAATCCAGTCTTTTCATAATTAAATGCTCAACTCCCTACATATCGTCCAGAACCATATCCAGTTTCTTCAGGGTGATGGACAGATCCGAAATTGTTTTTTCTCCCGTGTTCCTGTAGCGGTCTTCGTAGAGCGACCTGAGGTCGTCGCGTAGGGCTTCATCATTCAAAAACAAACCATGTTTTTTGAGGATAGCGTTAATTTCGTCCGCGTTTCTTTTAAGATGAAGCCGCGTACTTTGGTAGGCGTAATTGCACACTTCTTTTCTGGATGAAAAGCTGAAGATATTCGTAAAGAACATGCGATAGTCTTTCGAATCCGGCTCAATCACAATGATGTCCTGATTTTTGTATTCCTGCTTGTATCGGTTGATGCCCACGTTCATTCGGGAATGAATCATGGTTCGGAAGGTTTGGGAAAGTACGGCTGTCAGGCCCCGGTCGAGCAAAAGCTCTTGGATCTCAGCTTCAGCATTTTCCAAAGCTTCATAAGGTACAATCGGGTTTACACAAATGGTTAGGTCGGCTCCTTCATCCATGGCCACGCTTGCATGAACCGTCCGTTGGGCCACGCCATCAATGTAGTTTCTGTTTTTAATACGCACCGGAGTGTAAATGGCCGGCAGGGCCGTACTTGCCTGTACCGCCAGGCTTATAGGCACATCATCGTAACCAGGAGAACCGAACACCACGCTTTTACTGGAATCCAGATCCGTGGCCACTATCCGAAGCCGTGTTTTAAGCTCGCGGAAATCGTCCGTGCGGCCTTCATAGCTGAAATTCAGCTTCATGTAATCACGGATGGGCGTGTTATTAAAAATTCCGACCGGCAGAAGCTCGGTCATTCTGGATAAAGATCCGCCCAGGCTAATGTCGCCCGGATGTTTGATATACCCCCAGATCATCGACGCTACCGTGTACGGAATATGCCCTGCCCGGCTGAAATACTCCCGGTAGGCCGGACTATAAAAGGTGGATGGGGTGATGGGATGCACATCGTGCTGATGAGATAAAATCGCACGGCTCATCTGGCGTGGCGTTATTCCGTTGGCCAGACTTGCTGTAATGATGGCTCCTGCGCTCACGCCTACATATATATGAGCGTCCGCAAAGCTGATGCCCTCAATGGCTTCTTCGAGCGCACACAGCGCCCCGATTTCATAAACGGCTCCCTCAATGCCGCCACCGGCACAGGCAAGACCAATTTTGGGAATACGTTTGCGTTTTGTTGTTTTCATTCAGGAAGCGGTTTTCTGCATAGTTTATATCATAATGTACGTATTTGCTACACAGTGATACAACAGGCAGGTTTCTTTTCGTTTATCGATTCTTTTGGATGTTAAAAGTCTAAACCTTAATCTTTTACGGAATGATTCCTGTAAATCAGGCCTTTTGTTAACATCTATTTTATCAATTAATTCATACTTCCTCTAATCCTACAGCCATGAACCGAAGAGAATATCTCAAAAAATCACTTGCCGGAGCCGCACTGCTTGGCACGGCCGGTCTCGGACTTCCCAAAGAATCATTTGCATCAGCCGTCGCTGTCGACACCTTCAGAAACGGCGAATATGTGCTCCCCGAACTCAAGTACAGTTATGATGCCCTCGAGCCTTATATCGATGCACAGACCATGGAACTGCATCACAGCCGTCATCACCAGGGTTATGTAAACGGACTTAACAACGCGCTTTCCAAGCTGGCAGAAGCCCGCGAAAACGACGATTTTTCGCTGGTGAAGCACTGGAGCCGGGAATCGGCTTTCCACGGCGGCGGTCACTTTCTGCACGCCATGTTCTGGGAAGTAATGGGCCCCAACGGTGGCGGAGAACCATCCGACCGTACGCTCGCCAGCGCCATTAATTCATCTTTCGGCAGCTTCGATGGATTCAAGCGGCACTTCAAAGCGGCATCAGGCGCTGTTGAAGGCAGCGGATGGGGCGTTCTGGCCTATGAGCCCAACAGCGGAAACCTGATTATTCATCAGGTTGAGCGACAGAGCGATTTAAGCCTTTGGGCTACGCGGCCCCTTCTTATGGTCGACGTCTGGGAGCACGCCTACTACCTGAAGTACCAGAACCGCAGAGGCGACTACGTGGAAAATTTCATGAACGTAGTAAACTGGGAAAAGGTAGCCGAAATGTACGACGCGGCGGCTTCAGCGGGCTGATAATTTCATCCTATTTAAACCGTTTATAACACAG
>PWID01000196.1 GCA_003555145.1 Balneolia bacterium
ATTTTAAGAGCATCACCAAAGCGCCCTTCCGGCGGAATACCACAACCCGACATACATCGCAATAACTATGCTGAATCGCACCCTCACAGCACCATCATTCAGGAAACAACTCTCCCGCCTGGCTCTTTTTCTGCTCGCTCTGGCCGTTCCGTTCAGCGTTCAGGCGCAGAGCTCGAATCAGGATTCCGAAACGCGTCCGCTGCTCCCGCCCGATCTTGACGCCTACATCGAAAACGGCATGGATGACTGGGGTATTCCGGGCATGGCGGTTTCCATCGTGAAGGACGATTCTGTTATTTATTCCCGTGGTTTTGGGTTCAAAAAGCTGGGCGAGATTCAGCCCGTGGATGACCGTACTCTGTTCGGCGTGGCCTCAACAACCAAGGCGTTTACCGCTACCGCGATGGCCATGCTGGTTGAGGAAGGCGCGCTCGACTGGGATGACCCCATCACCAAATATCTGCCGGATTTTAAGCTGTATAATCCGTTCGTAACGGAAACCATCACCATTCGCGACGCGCTATCGCACCGCAGCGGGCTCGGCCGGATGACGGGCAACCGGATTCAGTACATGCCGTTCCGTGACCGGGAGGAGCTGCTGTACCGCATGCGCTACATGGAGCCCGAGGCGCCGTTCCGCGAGCGTTATGTGTACAGCAATATGATGTACATGGTGGCGGGTGAAGTCATCCGGGCGGTGAGCGGCATGAGCTGGGATGAGTTCATAGCCGATCGGATTTTCGGGCCTCTGGGCATGGAAACCAGCAACACCAGCATCACACAGTTTACTGATGGCAGCAACGCCGCGTGGCCGCATCAGGAGATTGAGGGCGAAATCGTGCCTATCCCGCGGCGTAATTTCGACAACGTGGGCGCTTCGGCCTCCATCAATACCAACGCCTACGAGATGGCGCAGTGGATGCGCATGCATCTTGGGCAGGCCGGCACCTATGATGGTGAGCAGATTGTGAGCAGCCGGATTCTGGCAGAAACCTATCGTCCGGTGACCGCAATTCCGGGCGGCAACCGCGAGAATCCGATCAGCTCGTACGCCATGGGCTGGACGGTTAGCAGCTGGGCGGGCCGCACCATTTACCGGCACGGCGGCGCCACCGACGGCATGAACACCAATCTGATTCTTATACCGGAAGAAAACGTGGGCATATTCATCACCACGAATACATTTAATAACTTCATGACCGCCCTCGGCCGCCACCTCAAAGATTTCTATACCGATACGCCGGAGCGCGACTGGCATGAGGCCTTTCTGACCTCATTCGAAAATCGCCTGGCGTCCGTGCTCGCGCTTCGTGAGGAAATTCATGCCGCACGGGTAACGGATACTTCACCCTCACATTCCCTTTCGGTGTACACGGGTGAGTATCATGATCCGCTTTACGACAATGTTGAGGTGAAGCAGGGCGAGAACGGGCTCGAGCTTCATTTCTGGGACGACGAAACCCAGATTGCTGATCTCGAGCACTGGCATTATGATACCTTCCGCGCCGTATGGAGAAACCCTGCTCAGCGCGAAAAATTCGTCTGGTTCCAGATGGGAGAAGACGGTCAGCCCGAAATCCTCAACGTACGATTTACTTTGCGGCCCATGTTGCTTCAGGCCGGAATTTACCCGACGAACTATTACCGTGTGGTTGAGTATCGGTCGCTTCGCTCAGAATTGTGAATGGTGAATGGTGAATTGTGAATTAGGTTGGGACGCGAAGGATATGCAATATCTGATATGCGAAATAGGGAATTGAACCCCAAACCCGAAACTGCCGCAGTGAGCGGAGCGAACCGGCCTAAACGCGGAGCGAAGCGCAGCCAAACGGTCTTAAAATGCCTCTGAGATTTTTAAGACATTCCGGACTTTCTTCAGGTAGAAAGAAGAGCCTAAAACCGTATCTTTTCGCGCATGAGTTTTTATGAATTTTTTAAGGACAATGCGCGCCTGCTGCTGTTTGGGGTGCTGCTTACATTTTTCTCCGGCTTTGGTCAGACGTTTCTGTTTTCGCTGTTTTTGCCGGCGTTTCAGGAGGAGTTCTCGCTTTCGAGCGGAGGGTTCGGGACTTTCTATTCGGCCGCAACCCTAACATCGGCTTTCCTGCTTCCGTGGATTGGCGCCCTCATCGACCGCTACAACCTGAAGCGCTACACCCTGGCCGCCGTTCTGGTGATGGCCGTCTCTGCCGCAACGATTTCATTCTCCTACGGCCTGGTGATGCTCTTCATCGGGATCCTAGGCGTTCGCCACACGGGTCAGGCGCTGATGAGTCATATTTCACAGACAACCATGGCGCGCTATTTCGACCACGTGCGCGGCAAGGCGCTCAGCATCGCGTCGCTGGGCCATCCGCTGGGTGAAGCCATCCTGCCCGTGAGCGTGGCGCTGATTATCGGATATGCGGGCTGGAGAAATACCTATCTCCTCATCGCCGCTTTTGTGCTGTTAGCAGGTTTTGTGCTCATCCCGTACCTGCTCAGAAATCAGGAGCGACGCTACGGTGCAGAAGTAGCCGCACGGGATGAGCAGGAAAAGAAATCAGAAGCCGAAAGCGGAATCATTCGAAAACGCTCCTGGACGCGAGGCGAGATGCTGCGCGATTCCCGGTTTTATTTTATCATCCCGAACGGGCTCGTTTCACCTATTATGATGACGGGTTTCTTCCTATATCAGGTTCCGCTGGCCGAATATAAGGGCTGGAGCGTGGAGTGGCTGGCAACCTGTTTTGTGGGTTTTGCCGCGGCCAAGGTGGTGTTCTCACTTATTTCCGGCCCGCTGATTGACAAAATTTCCGCCCGCAGAGTGTATCCATTTATGCTGATTCCTATGGCTTTTGGATTCATTGCGCTCTTGTACGGCACGCATCCGGCCTTTGCCATGGTTTATATGATGCTGCTCGGGGTAACGGAGGGCATCAGCGCGAATGCCAAGACCGCCATGTTCGCCGAAGTTTACGGAGTACTTCACCTTGGGGCCATACGCTCAACCCTGGTTTCTGTGATGGTGTTTTCAACCGCGGCCGCTCCGATTGTAATGGGAAACTTGCTTGATGCCGGCGTGGAGTTTTCCAGCATGATTATCGGAGCACTTGTGTTTATAGCGGTTTCAATGGTGTTTGCTCTTAGGATTTTGCCGGTTTTTGACTCAGATATGAATCAGTAAAAGGCAGTATTATTTCTCAGTAAAATCACAGATATAACTGCCCTCGTATGTTATTCAATTAAGGAATATTATTGTATATTAATTTTTTCAACAATGTAAAATGAGTTGAGCAAAATTACCTGCTAAGCTTTGGTTATGGTTATGGACAATGGCGCAGAACACCGCGGAGAGATCACGCGGCAGCTAATTAGTATTAAAGACGGAGATAAAGAAGCTTATCAAAAGCTTTATGGACTGGTTTACGACCATCTCCGCAACATCGCAATTCGTGAACTAAATCGCGAAAGCGGCATGCATACGCTCGGGAAAACCGATCTGGTGCACGAATCTTTTATAAAACTTATCGATCAGTCTACTATCGACTGGCAGGACAGACGCCATTTTTTCGGAATTTCCGCACGCGCCATGCGTCAGATTCTGATAGACTACGCGCGCAAGAAAATGGCCAAGAAGCGGGGGGGAGACGTTTCTCACCTCACGCTGAATGAGGACATCATGAAAAGCAGCATGCAGGCCGAAGAGCTGATCGAAATTAACGACGGCCTCGAGGAGCTTCGCAAGGTTGATGAGCGCCTTGCTGAAGTGGTAGACCTTCGCTTTTTTGCGGGCCTTCCTATAGAAGAAATCGCCGAGCTGATGGACTCATCACGAAGCACCATCCATCGCGACTGGATTAAAGCACGCGCCTGGCTGTACACCTACCTGAAAGAACAGAGTAAGTAAATTGATGCGCCGGA
>PWID01000037.1 GCA_003555145.1 Balneolia bacterium
AAACTTAGTTTCTTGCAGCTATCAAAAACATATTACCTTCGTGAAACTTCGTGCCTTTGTGTCTTCGTGGTTCAAAATTGACTTTTCGGAGCGGGCTCAACACTTGATTTACTCTTTCATCTGAATACATGAAATTCGACTTTGATCAGCTTATTCGTCCGAATATTCGCAGCCTGAAGCCCTACCGCTCGGCGCGCGACGATTTCAAAAGCGGTATCCTGCTGGATGCCAACGAGAACCCCGTTTCTCCGGGCCCGGAGCACGAGCTCAATCTGAACCGTTATCCCGATCCGCACTACGATGCACTTCGGAATCGTCTCAGCGAGCTGAAGCCTTCCGTTTCCCCGAAACAGATTTTTCTGGGCAACGGCAGCGATGAGGCCATCGATTTGCTCATTCGTATGTTCTGCACGCCCGGCAAAGACCGCATTCTTGTAACGCCACCGACCTACGGCATGTACAGGGTGAGTGCGGACATCCACGGTATTGAAACTGTTGAGGCCCCGCTCCGCCCGGATTTTTCTCTTGATGCAGACAGCGTTTTAGCCAAAACCGACGGAGTGAAAATCATATTTCTTTGTTCGCCAAACAATCCGACGGCCAATCGTCAGCCCGAGTCCGAAATCAGGAAAGTAATTGAAGGATTCAGCGGCATTGTTGTGGTTGATGAGGCCTATATCGACTTCAGTCGTGATAAAAGCCTGCTTCCGCTTCTTAGCTCGTATCCGAATCTGGTGGTGATGCAAACGCTCTCCAAGGCCTGGGGGCTAGCCGGTATCAGACTGGGAATGGCCTTCGCTTCAGCAGAGCTTATCAGCTATATGATGCGTGTGAAGCCGCCCTACAACGTAAACTCCCTCACGCAGAATATTGCGCTCAAAGCCCTTGGTAATCCGGCCCAAACCCAAAAGGTAATTAATGATATTTTAGAAGAACGCACCCGGGTGAGCGAAGAGCTTGCTACATTATCCGGCGTTCTTAAGGTTGAGGAAAGCGACGCCAAGTTTCTGCTTGTACGTGTAGAAAACGCGCCTGAAGTGTACAAAAAGCTGGCTGAACAGGGCGTGATTGTCCGCTACCGCGGCGATCAGCTTCACTGCGATAACGGCCTTCGCGTTACCATCGGCATCAAACAGGAAAACGACGACCTTTTAGACGCACTCAGCAAAATCCTCCAAACCGGATAATTAACGGTCAAGCTTATTGCAGGGACAGACATAAATTCACAATTCACCATTCACAATTCACAATTTTCTTCTTAGTGAGTACAATTATTCAAATATCAGCATCGGCAGCCGAATCGGACAAAGCCCTCCGCCCCTTCGTCATTCGCAGCCTGGGTCAGCTTTCCGGCTTTGGCTTCACCCTGCAGCTCGATGAGGCCGTTAGTTCGCCGAATCAGCAGGTGCTGCAAAATGAAGACATCCCGTTCACGACCGGGAAACCATCACCCGAAAACGAACGTACCCTTACCATAACAGGTGATGAATCCGGGCTCGAACTGCATCACCCGGAAACCGGACAGATGAAGTTTGCCAACTGGCGCGACCTCAGCAGCTTTCTGCTCTTTCCTCCCCGCATCGGTCACGTAACGCGCACCACTAAGGAAACCAACATCGTTGTGGACATCAACCTGGACGGATCCGGAAAGTTTGATATCAGCACCGGGCTTGGCTTTTTTGATCACATGCTCGAGCAAATTGCGCGTCATGGCGGCGTGGACCTTTCTGTAAAGTGTGATGGTGACCTTCACATAGACGAGCATCACACCATTGAAGACACCGCGCTGGCGCTGGGCGACGCGATCTCTCAGGCATTGGGAGACAAGCGGGGCATCACGAGATACGCCTCGGTGCTGCCCATGGACGAAACCCGGGCGATGGTGGCCCTGGATCTGTCAGGACGTCCGTATCTGGTGTTCGACGCCAGCTTCACCCGCGAAAAAGTCGGTGACGTGCCTACTGAGATGATCAAGCATTTTTTCTACTCCCTGGCCATGAACACCAAAAGCACGCTTCATATCGAGGTGATTGGTGAAAATGATCACCACAAGATTGAGGCCAGCTTCAAAGGTTTTGCCATCGTGCTGAAAAACGCGGTTAAGCGCACCGGTAGCAACGAAATCCCAAGCAGCAAAGGAGTACTGTAATGATCAGCATCGTTGATTACAAAGCCGGAAATACCGCATCGGTTTCCAACGCGCTGGAGCGGCTCGGAGCGGAGTTTCAGATAACCGACTCCATAGATAAGCTGGACGCCTCGGACGGCATCATCTTTCCCGGCGTTGGTCATGCCGCATCGGCCATGAAAGCTGTACAGACGGCAGGACTTGAAAACTGGCTGAAAGAAACCGAGCTTCCCCTTCTGGGCATTTGCCTTGGCATGCAGCTCATGTTCGAGCACAGCGTGGAGGGCGACACGCCCGGACTCGGCCTGGTGAAAGGAAAGCTCCTCAAATTCGATGAAAGGCTGGACAAAGTGCCGCACATGGGCTGGAATACATTTACTGAGTGCGAGAGTGCACATCCGCTTCTTGAGGGCATCACCAAAGAGGACTACTTTTACTACGTGCACAGCTTTTACGCCCCGCTGACCGAAGACACCATCGGCAGCTGCACCTACGCCGGCGAAACATTCGCCTCGGTAGTAGCCCGCGGCAACAAAATGGGCGTACAGTTTCACCCCGAAAAATCCGGCAAATCCGGAGCCAGACTACTCGAAAATTTTGTAAAGCTAACGCGGTGACAGGTATCAGGTATCAGGTATCAGGTATCAGGTATCAGGTATCAGGTAAGATGTTGTAAGAACTGCGGCCATGCACTGCTAAATAAGTTTATTCAATTCAAATATCCGAACACGAGCGACCTTTGACCTTTGACCTTCGACCTTAGTCTTTTGTCCTTTGTCCAAATTCACAATTCACAATTCACAATTCACAATTTTCAATGATTCCCATTCCCGCCATAGACCTTCTCGACGGAAAAATTGTACGCCTCAAGCAGGGCAAATACGACGAGGTGACCGTTTATCACGATGACCCCGTTGCCTTTGCATCAAAGCTGAAAGACAGGGACGATATCCCCAGGCTTCACATAGTAGACCTGAACGGAGCACGTGAGGGTGAGTTTGTGAACCTCGATATCGTAGAGCAGATTGTTGCACAAACCGGTCTTGAAGTCCAGATGGGTGGCGGAATACGCAGATTCGAAGACATTGAGATGCTGCTTGATGCCGGAATTAAACGGGTGGTATCCAGCTCGATGGCCGTGCGGCGCCCAAATGAGTGGCTTCGCGCCATATCCGAGTTTGGTCCCGGGAGATGCATATTCGGCATGGACCTCAAAGACGGCCTGATTGCCGTTGGCGGCTGGCTCGAAACCGATAATCAGCCACTGGAAGAGCTTCTAAACCCGATGATGCAGGAAGGCCTGACCGAAGTGCTCTGCACCGACATCGCCCGTGACGGCATGATGACCGGCCCCAACCTGCCTATGTACGCTGACCTGCAGTCCCGCTTTCCGGACATCAATTTCATCGCAAGCGGCGGCGTTTCAAATCAGGATAATTTAAAGCAGCTCGAAACCGCCGGCCTGTTCGCCTGCGTGGTTGGAAAAGCCTGGCTGGAAGGGATTGTTAAGATCTGAGTTGGTCCTGGTCGCTTCGCTTAATTTTAAGTTTTAAATTTTAAATCACTACTGTCCGGTAAAAATCTAATCGTGATCGATTAATGCGAATAGCATAAAATTACAGCCAGTTTCTTGCTCCTTTTAAAAACGAACCCCCTGAGTGTTTGAATCAATTGAGTGAGTATTCAATCGAAATATACATCTCTTACCTTTTGTGCGGACAAAAGGTAACCAAAAACCGCTGGGCTGGAACAAAAATTGGCTAAACCG
>PWID01000259.1 GCA_003555145.1 Balneolia bacterium
AGTCCTCAAGATTTATTTCGAGGTGGTTTAAAATACCCATAAATTGTTGTCTGGCAGAACATCACATCACAAATGATAGGCCAAAACTGAACATTCGACTGTTGCAGAAGGCTGCATAAACCACATCCCCCGATAATGGAATCCATTAGCGCATTTGAAATTATTAAAGTTGGCATTGGCCCGTCCAGCTCGCACACCATGGGCCCCTGGAAAGCTGCCGAACGCTTTGTGAACGGCCTGAAACGCAAAGGAAAGCTCGAAAAGGTGAAGGAGATAAAAGTTTCGCTTTACGGCTCACTGGCAAAAACGGGGTATGGTCACGGAACGGACGTTGCTATTCTGATGGGGCTTTCGGGCGAGGACTTCACCAAAATAGATACGACCACCATTCCCGATCGCGTGGCCTTCATTAAGGCTATGGAGAAAATATCGCTGGGCGGAGAGCACGAAATTGAGTTCGACATCAACAGGCACCTGATTTTTGAGTTTGGCATCTCTCTGGAGTTTCATCCGAACGGGATGCGGTTTGAAGCCTTTCTCGATGATAATGAGATCATCACGGTTAACTACTTTTCGATTGGCGGTGGCTTTGTGGTGAGGGAAGGGGAAGATGATGATGAAATCCTCAATCATTCCAAGGTTACTCAGTATCCTTGTCATTCGGCCCGTGACATCATTAATAACTGCAAGCGGCTCAACCTGAAAGTTTCTGAGCTGGTCTTTTTGAACGAACAGGCCTGGAGAACACCGGCCGAAATCCGTAGCCATGCCCTGTATATCTGGGGCGAAATCAAGGAATGCGTATTCCGCGGCGTGCGCCGAAAGGGGACGCTGCCCGGTTCGCTGAACGTGCGCCGCCGTGCCTATGAGCTTTCTAAGAAACGTATGAACGGCCGCAAGTTCGATACGGCAGACGAATGGCTTGATGCCATCAAAGACGGCCCGTCTGATTTTAATACCGTAAACAAGTGGGTGAGTATTTTTGCCCTTGCTGTGAACGAGGAAAACGCATCCTTCGGGCGCATCATAACAGCGCCGACCAACGGAGCATCCGGAGTGATTCCTGCCGTCATGCTGTACGCCTACTGCTTCACGCCCGGTTTTGATGATGATTATGTAGTCGACTTCCTGCTTACGGCGGGAGAAATCGGCACTCTATATAAGAAGGGCGCCACGATTTCCGCGGCTATGGGCGGGTGTCAGGCCGAAATTGGCGTTTCCAGCTCGATGGCCGCCGGTGCGCTTGCCGAAATCCTGGGCGGCACCAAAGAACAGGTGATGCAGGCGGCAGAAATTGCCATGGAGCATCACCTTGGAATGACCTGCGATCCGATTGCCGGACTGGTTCAGGTGCCCTGCATCGAAAGGAATTCGATGGGGGCAATCAAAGCCATCACCGCGGCCAATATTGCGCTTGACGAAGACCCATCGGGAGCCCGCGTTTCTCTGGATGATGTCATCAAAACCATGTGGGAAACGGCCAAAGATATGAACCACAAATATAAAGAGACTTCAGAGGGCGGGCTGGCCACAATTCCGGTAAACGTCATCGAATGCTGATTTTTTATTTGTAAATCTTTGCAACGTCACGGACAGCACTCCTGAAATTTTAGCTAATAAAGTTTATAACTAATTGAGTGACAATGTTCTGTGCCGTCATGCACGAGTTAAATGCTGTATAATTAATATTTAAACGTTTTTTGTTCAGGTTGCGGTTATGAGGTGTAACTAATACATGCAAGTTCATTAAACCAAAACATCTAATACTTACAGCTATGAAAACTCTAAAAATATTTTCAATCATGTTACTCATGACAGCTTTTGCTGCCGTGAATACATTCGCCGAATATGGCGCCGATCATCACAGCAATGATAACGACATTGTTGATATTGCATCCGGTGATGATAGATTCAGCACCCTTACCATGCTTTTAACTGAAGCTGGTCTTGTAGACGTGCTCCGTAATGGCGATGATTACACCGTGTTTGCACCAACTAACGAAGCTTTTGAAGCCGTACCGGAAGAAACCCTGCAGGCTCTTCTTGCAGATATCGATCTGTTGCGCGAAGTACTTCTTACACACGTAGTAGTAGGAGTAGTAACATCGGAAGATGTTGTAAATCTTACTGAGGCACCTACAGCTGCCGGAAACGTAATTTCTGTAGAAGCCGGTGACTATGGCGTGAGGATTGGTGGAGCTACCGTAACTCAGGCTGATGTAATGGCTTCTAACGGCGTTATTCACGTTGTTGATTCAGTAATTATGCCGCCGGCAGAATCAAGCGGTTACTAATCTGACTGATTAGAATTTGTGGAAAATCCTGTTAGATAATTCCACGAAAGGGGATGCTGAGTTCAGCATCCCCTTTTTTTTGATCAGGACGCAGAGATACGCTGATTATGTCCTGTCTGCCGCGGCGAAGACAGGCAGGCGCAGATTTTCGCAAATTAAATCAGTTAGTCAGTAACCACTTATAAGTTTAAGCTTGCCACGCGCACCTCGTGCAGATCATCGTCCGGGGTATAACGGATGAAGAGCCGGCCGTTTTGTACGGCGGCCAGATTGTGATTAACCGGGAGCTCAACCCGGCCCAGCGGATTACCGCTCATGTCGGTCACCACGTAGGTGAAGCCATCTTCGTTATCCCGGCTGGTTTGCAGCCACAGGCGGTTGTTGTCATCGGTGAGAATACGGGTGAAGGCGGGTTTGTGAGAACGAATTCGCGCCTCGGCTCTGCGGTGAAGTTCACGGGGCATTTCCATGTCCTCAAGCGCTCCCCTTATATCCTGAGCAGTAACTTCACGGCGCTCCAGACGAAAAACGTCCCGGCTGATTTCCTCCCCATTCGCGTTCATGGTAATGATTTTTCCCGTTTCGGGATCACCTTTTATGATGTTCCCATTTTCGGTAAACGTATAAGAGTTCGAGAAACGCCATGGTAAACTATAAATCCGGATATAAGAACCTCCTTCACCCATGTCGATAATGCCTGAATGCTGACGTATAGCAATCAATGAATCTTGTACAACCTCTCCCGTTTCATCCAGAACAAAGAAGGTGACGTCGCGGAATTCGGGCAACAATTCGTCCGGGTTTCCAACATCCATAGTCGATATAGATAATGTTCTCTGATAGAGCAGTCGGTCTGCCCCGAGTTTGCGAAGGAATGCGACCTGTCTGTCTTCGGTTTCGATATTCATATCTCGGGCGAAGCCAAAAGAGCCATCTGATCCGGCCTCATACATCATAATGCTGCCATCCATTCGGCTTACCGCAAATCCGTCCGGCGTATGGCGCAGCTGACTCCACTGCTCAAGCTCGCCCGGTCCGCTTCCTTCGCGCGTGACCTGCTTCACCCATTGGCCCGAAGCGTCGAACTGATGAATGGAAACCGGCGTCCGGTCCAGTATGATAATGCTCCCGTCGGGCATAACCCTTAGATTATCAATCCGGCCCGGCATGTAGTCTTCCGTTTCGGCAATCAGGGTTTCGGGCTCAATAACCCAGTGCGGAAGGTCCGCTTCGGTAAAGGTTTCTGTTGCTCCGGTTGTTTCAGCTTCTTCATTAACCGAACAGGAAAAAAGCAGGGTGATGGCGCCTGTAAGCACAATCAGGCTTCCGAATGCAGATTTAAACATGATAAGGTGTGTTTGTTAGGATTTAAGGCTAAAGCCGGGGTTAATCTACTAAAATGAATTGAAAATAAGACGCTCAAAACAAAGGAATAGATTTAATGTCAGTAATCAGTAATCAGTAATCAGTAATCAGTTAAACCGGGTATCTGGTAGCATGAATTCAAAAATCACATATTGTATATCAGATATCGCATATCCTTTTGCGTCAATCTGCGAGAAAATCAGCGTTCCTTTGCGTCCTGCCTCACCA
>PWID01000305.1 GCA_003555145.1 Balneolia bacterium
GATTACCCGGGAGTTGATTCGTTCGCTGCTTGAAGAAGGCGTTATTTCGCAGGTTCAAACCGTTGAGGCCAGCCCTTCTTTTCCCATTCAGGCTGCAGCCCAGTTCCGTCAGCAGGTAAACCGCCAGATAGATCCATCATGGAATTCTTACACTATTTTATCATTCCTGCTGGATGGTCGCCTGAACATCATTGCCGATTATGGGTCTCAGGCCTCCTTCACCGAGCGCTTTTCAACCTCTTTTCATGATGAGGTTCGAAGCTTTATTCGCCAGTCGCTGCAGCGGCCCTTTGCACGGCTGCCTATTGTAGAGTCCGACAATACCTTCCAGGGATTCCCGGTGTTCATTAAAGGACTCCAGAGCATTCCGTCTGATTTCCCCACACAACCATCCTGGCTGGTAACCTTTGTGCTTGTAGAGGGCAACACCTTCGGTCGCCCCATAAACGATGCGCTTGCGTTCCACGAAAGGGAGCGCGAAAGCTGGAACCGGTATGTAATTACCGAATACCAAAACAACATGAAGGTGAGCTCAACAGCCGCTCACCGCACCCCGGTTCTATCCCAGCATCATATACTGAATGATGCCCAGGTTCCTACAGTAGATCAGCCTACAATTATTAAACGAGTCGGAGGTCAGACGCCCTACAGGCAGCTCATCCACCGTTATGATGAAGAAACAACGGTTATGATAACCGTCCGGGACACAACTACGCTCAACTATATTTTTACAGGTTTCCGGTTTTTCGTAGCTCTGCTTATTGTATGTCTTGTGTTGTATCAACTTCGAAAACTCTATCTGAGCGGCACAAGAGCCGAAAAAGACCAGCAGCCACAGCGCTTCCAGGACCGGATTCTGGACAGCTACCTCATCGCGACGCTTCTCTTTATGATTGCGCTCGCTTTCATAACCGAATACATCGTGGGAATGCAGAACATGCGGATTGCCGAACAGGAGCTCTACCGCAACCTGAGCGCAGTGGAAAGCCGGCTGGATGATCACAACACCGGAACATCTCGCAATAACGCCATACAGCTGGAAGATGTGGATATTATGCTTTTCGAGCAGGGTCAGCTTTCGCTTACTACAGCGCCGGAGATATTCAGACTTCAGCTTATATCGGACTTCATTCCGTTTGAATCGTACAACCAGATTTACAACGAAAACCGAACCACCGTCTTCCAGCCTTTCCGTATCGGTGATTTATCTGTTTTGATGGGCTACCGGGCTATCTTCCGCAATGGGGAAGTTGAACGCGTTCTGGGAATTCCGGCCTATACCCGCTCGGCTATTTATGAAGAAGAATTTCTGCAAACAACCACCTACCTGATTGCTTTCTATATCATCATCTTCATCTTTTTTACCGCCATTGCCTACGTGGTGTCCCGCAAGCTCACCCAGCCGCTGGCCGAGTTCGAAAGCGGCCTCAAGCGCATTTCATCGGGTAATATGGACACCACCATCCCGGTAACGACCAACGACGAAATTGGTGAGCTGGCCCGTGCCTACAATCAGATGGTGGCCGATTTAAGAAACCTTCGCGCTGAGCTTGCCGAAGCTGAGCGGGATGCAGCCTGGTCCGAAATGGCGCGCCAGATTGCGCACGAAATTAAAAACCCGCTCACGCCCATGAAGCTCAGTATACAGCACCTGCAGCGGCAGATGGAAATTGGCGACCGGAGCATGGATGAGCTGCGACCGGCCATCACTAAACTTACCGGAATGCTGGTAAATCAGATTGAGTCCCTCAACAGGATTGCCTCTGACTTTTCGGCCTTTGCCAAGCCACTCACCGGAAAGCAGGAAAAAGCGGACCTCAACCAGCTTATTTCTTCGACTCTTCCGCTGTTCGAGCACCATCAGGATGTGGAGCTGCATTTTGCCGCAAGCCCGGACCCGGCCTGGATACACGGGGTTTCAGACGAAATCAAACGGGTGCTCATCAACCTGATTAAAAACGGAATCGAGTCCATGCCTGAGGGCGGCACGATTAAAATCAGTATTAAGAGCACTGCAGAGAAACATCACGTATATATTTCCGACAGTGGCGATGGAATAGAGGCATCGCTTCAGGAGAAAATCTTCACTCCGAACTTTTCTACCAAAACCAGCGGAACAGGGCTGGGTCTTGCCATCTGCAAAAAGATCATGGAGGCGCACGAGGGTCAGATCAACTTCAGCTCGTCTACAAAAAGCGGCACTACGTTTGAGCTGGTTTTTCCGGCATATTCAGTCGGGCATTCAGCCCCAAAAGCGGTATCTTAGCCCACTTCAGAATTCAAACTTTTAATACCGGCTAAGAACGAATTGAACGGGCAGGAAACCACACATAAGCCGCCATTTTTCACCAGGCTGTTTGATGAAGCCAGGGTGACTTTCAGGCTGGGCTTGCCGCTCATCATTGCTAACCTGCTGCAGATGTCGATGGCATTTGTAGACACGGTAATGGCGGGCAACCTGAGCACGCAGGATCTTGCAGCCGTGGCCATCGGCTCGAGTATTCTCACGCCCGTTTTTATGTTCGGGGCCGGCATTCTGATGGCCGTTACGCCCATCGTAGCCCAGCATTTTGGCGCGGGTCGCAACGACAAAATCGGCAAAAGCGTGCGGCAGTCGCTCTGGCTGGCTTTTATCATTGCTATTCCCACGATTTTGCTGCTTCGAAACGCCGAGCCTGTTCTTCTGCTGCTGGATCTGGAGCCTGAAGTAACCCGCCTATCGAAAGGTTACCTGCAGGCGGCCGCATGGGGCATTCCCGGCTTTTTTGGTTTCCTCGCGCTCAAGCATTTCAACGAAGCCGTATCGGTCACACGGCCGGCCATGTACTTTGCGGTTGTAGGGCTGTTTTTCAACATTCTGGGCAACTATACGCTCATGTTCGGCAAATTCGGCTTCCCGGCCCTCGGAGCCATCGGTACCGGCTGGGCCACCATGATTGTGATGTGGGTGATGTTTTTCTGCATGCTCATCTACACCTGGCGCAAGAAAGAGTACAAAGTGTTCGAAATCTTCAACGATCTGAAGCTGCCCGATCGCCACTACATGAAGGAGCTGATATGGCTCGGCCTACCGATCGGAGTTACCATGACCATGGAGGTGAGCATGTTTGCCGTAGTCTCCCTGCTGATGGGCTACCTTGGAACCGCTGCCGTTGCTGCGCATCAGATTGCGCTCAACCTGGCGTCTATTACCTTTATGATGGCATTCGGACTCTCGAGCGCCATCACCATTCGGGTGGGTCAGAATCTGGGCAAGCGCTCCATGGAAGCCGCAACCTTTTCCGGCTACACAGGCATTGCAATGGCCGTTGGGCTGATGTGCTGCACCGCCATCACCTTTTTCCTGTTTCCGGAGTTTTTGATCAGCATCTACACCGACGATACCGACCTTGTACCCCTCGCGGTTCAGCTGCTGTTTTTTGCGGCCGTATTCCAGATTTCAGACGGACTTCAGGTTAGCGGATCGGCGGCGCTACGCGGGCTGAAGGACACCAAAATCCCGATGATTGTAAACCTCATTGCCTACTGGATTATAGGACTTAGCAGCGGCTGGTATTTTGGAATACACCTTGATTACGGGCCTCAGGGCCTGTGGGCCGGCCTCATTCTGGGACTCACCACGGCAGCAATTCTGCACAATCTGCGCTTCCGCTACCTCACAAAGAACAGAAGCCGCAGCGAGCTCATGGAGAAAGATTCGTAACAATTTTGAATGGTGAATTGTGAATTGTGAATTAAACATTCTGCGAAAATCTGTGCCATAATCTCCGCGACTCAGCGTCCTCCTCTTCCCAAATCACATCAAAAATTGCATATCTTATTCATCCCGAACGGGAAAGCAGAGGCCGTGGTTTTGTATGATACCACCTAATCAAATATA
>PWID01000101.1 GCA_003555145.1 Balneolia bacterium
AAATAGTCTTTCTGCCGGCATTATGAGTTACTTGGAAACAATTAAGCGGACAGTGTTTCTTCACAAATTTAATTAGTGTCATTAATTTTACTGAAGTTAACCGGCCCAGAAACCCTGCCTTTTTTCAGGCTCTTAACTGAAGAATCAATCATTTCCAGTGTACTTTTTGAAATTTCATCTGATTGAATAATCGTTGCCGGAATTAGTTCGATTGTCCCATCTTCAAACTCCCGAACATGATAAAACTCTGAGCTGACATCGCGTAGCGTAATTCTCTTCTCTGAATCTAACTGCGCTTCGTATTCTTTAATAATTTCCGGCATATTTTCCCCGATTACCCGGTTCAGATTTCATTTTAATCACCGCAGCCCAAGCCCTTCCAGATCCTCGAGCGGCTCCATGAAGCTGCAGCTGCCGTATGATGTGGCCAGTTCTGCCCGAATTTCGGTGATGTGATCGATACCCGCTTCAGCATCTCCCCATCTGAATCCTGTATCCGTAAAAGTGAAGTTTGAAGCCTGTTCATCACCAAGCATTTTCCGGTAGGTTTCCTCCGGCCACTGGTGAATTTTGCCCAGAATCGCGCTTCCGAACACGTTGAGGAATCCGTGCATGCGGCAGTTTACGCCATCATTAAAATGCCTCACCGGATGATGAAGCCCGGCCGTTGCTTTGAACGCAACGTTCCGGCTCACGCACAGATGAAGTGCCCTCGCGGCCTGCTCGACGGTTGGAAACATATGGGCTTCCACTCCGCCACAACGCAGTTTGAAGCCCGTTTTTCCCGAGTTGTCGTCTTTAAGTTCAGCCAGCATACCGGTGAGCGTTTCCGTGTATTGATTCCAGTTTTCATCACGGGTTGGCTCAAAAAACATATCCACAGCATTAGGAATATGGCTGTTGGTAAGAGAGCGAATTTTTGTTAGCAGCTCTGAAAGCTCGTTCTTTTCCGGCAGCGGGTTTGGCAGACGGATTTCCATCACCGCTACCTGAACTCCGGAGCTATGCAATTCATAAAACCGGTGTATCTGCTCCATAGCCTTTTCGACCGCAGAAAGACAGGCTGATGGCGTATCGCCACCGCCGGCCAGCACTGAAAAAGGCACCGGCTTGTGCTTGTATGATTTAATTTCACTGGTGAAGCCATCCAGCTCGGACAAACGCGCCGCGGGAATTACAAACGCGGAAAGCATGGCTGCATCAGCGGAATTTCTGTACCTCAGGAAGTTTTCGAACGCGGGCTTCATGTCGAGTCCGGAAGGTGGAAAAAGGCCGGCGTAGTCGATCAGACCGTGCATAAATGCGTTCAGAGAAGCTTTCATAACAGCAGTTGGGAATCAGGAAATAAATAGTCAGTTCGAATCTGTAGTCTTGGGGGCAAAATCAAAAACTGCCCGTCAGTTTCAGGCCTCAAATAATGGCCCGGCAACTAACTGATACTGCGCAAAGATGATGTTTTTTGGCCTAAATCGCAAAGCCGCAGTTTGGGTGTGGACAGGACGCAGAGTTTCGCGGATTGTAACGCAAAGTTACGCAAAATGGTTTATCTCTCAGATTGCGGACACTAATTCACAATTCACAATTCACAATTGCTTACGAAGCTTGTTCCATCTTTGAGTTAATCTTCCCGTTCACTACCTTCTGGCTCACCACAGATATTACTGAATACTATGATTGCCGGATTCATACCCTTTTCGCTGAAACAAGAGCCGAACACACTTCCTGAAAGCTCAGGTTTTGAAGGACGTTTTCAGGACGGTATTTACTGGGATGAGCGTACCTTCAGCAGCTATAATCTGGGTGGAATTAACGGTACGTATCGCTTCAACCACAATAAACCGGAGTGGAATACACTTCAGTTTGTGGCATCGGCCTCTGAGGTCATCATCCAGAACGACCCGCTTGGAATTTCAACCCTGTACTACCGCGAAACTGAGCACGGACTTTGGTTCTGCAGCGATCCTTTAATTTTAGGCGCAATCTCGGGCATTCGCGCTTCTATTGATTTTGAAGCACTTGGTCAGTACTGGATGCTCACGAATCCGTTTGGCAACGTAGTCCCGCTCAGCGGAGTGAGTAAACTGGGCCCCGGCGCAAAGCTGAAAATTTCAGGCTCCGGCATCACCATTCTGGAATCACCCTGGACTCCGGATTACGCAAATACAAGAAGCGGCTCGTTCGATGCTTTTTGCGATGATGTGATACACTCCATGACCAGCCTCGCGGGCGGGAGAAAGATTTCGGTTGGGCTGTCAGGCGGACTCGACTCGAGAGTGCTTCTTGCCCTTCTGATGAAATCCGGAGCCCCATTTCAGTGCCATGTTCACGGGCCGGAAGATGAGCCCGATGTCATCATTTCGAAAGCCGTTGCTGAGACTGCGGGCGCCGAGCATCATTACGTCGATGATTCGAATCCCCGCGGACCGCTGATGATTGATTATATCAAACGTTATTCGGGCGCATCATTCGGGTGCCGGGTCGCCTGGGATGCAGCAACCCTGCGCGTGTTCGAACAGCTCGCCGAACAAAATGTGGTGCTGATCGACGGCGGTTATGGTGAAATTTGCCGTCGCCATCTTATGAACCGAATCTGGTATTCGCCTGTCGGAAGAATGGCGCTTTACCGCAACGACATCAGCCGTATTCTTCCGTTTATGATGGCTCCCAAACAGGCAATTTTTTCAACAGAGATTCACAGCTTGATGCAACGCGATCTCCACGGCGGCCTGGAGCAGGCCTGGATGAACGCAAGGAGCCTGAAACTACCCTCAATGGAAGACACCCTGGATTTATTTGTGATGCATCATCGCATGCATCACCTTGCCGGACCCGTGCAGCGGCTGCTCGATGAAACGCTGCCAAGCACCATGCCGCTGGCCGATCCGGCGGCTTTGCAGAACGTGTTTACGATGCCGCTTCGTCAGCGCAGAAGAAGCCGGATGTTCCGCGAAATCATTCATCGTTTCGCGCCGGAGCTGGAACAGCATCCGCTTGCTCAGGGAACCGCTACCGTACCTTATCACTATGGTTTTGTCCGCAACAAGCTGGCTGCCAGACTCAGTAAACGATCAGGCCCCGGTGCATCCAAAGCAAGTGAGCTGCTTAATCAGCAGAAGGATTGGGTGACTGAACTCGTGAACAGCAAATCCGCGAAGGATTCCGGAATTTATGATATGAAAGAGCTTCAAAAGCGCTGTGATGAATTTTATGCAGGCAATTCCGCTCACGCCGCCTGGCTGGATCAATGGCTTTCGTTTGAATGCTTCAGAAGACAGACAACGGGTGAGTCGCTTAGCTAAAGCAGGTTTTTTTAGCCGTATTTTTTTGGTGTGCTCTTGGAATTTAAGATCAGATTTCGCATAATAAAAAACACTTCATCACAGCGAACTAACCCTTTGTTTTTATGTGCCCTTCACCCTATCCCAACTCTTCGCATTTTACCGGACTCATCGAATATATACGCGACAAAGCCCAGAGTCCGCCCGATCCTGACACCATAGATTCCTTCAAATCGTATGACCTGCCGCCCGAGCTTCAGGAATTTGAGAACGTCGAACGCTACATGCATGGAGACCATCACACGTTCGCACGAATAACAGGTATTCTGCCGGAGCATCTTCCTCCCCTCAAAAAACTTACCGACGCCGAGTGCACCGTTCTGTTCGATGAGCTCCACCGTTTGCTCACCTATTACGGTTATCAGTTCGTTTTTCCAAAAAAGCTGCCAGTAGAGCATAAATATGAAGCGCTCAAAAAGATCTGGCTTAAACCTCAGCCTTATCTCGGGCCCGGAACAAACGGGTTTATCGGAATCGAATTTTGCTCTTATGAACCCAAAGAATGCCCCTGGCCGGCGGAATACTGCAATTGCCATT
>PWID01000338.1 GCA_003555145.1 Balneolia bacterium
ATTCACCATTCACCATTCACAATTTCTCTCCCCTTGGGAACAGAATTCGGCCCCATTGGCTTATACCTGCTACACTATAACAGCATGAGTTCTAAGCAGTGACGAAAGAAAAACGCGATGAGTTTGGCGTTCAGCCATTAGGAAAGCTTCTCCGGCAGCAGGCCATACCCGCTTCGGTCGGTATTCTGGTGATGTCGGTTTACGGCATAGTTGATACCATTTTTGTGGGCCTTTTTGTGGGCTCGCTGGGCATCGCTGCGGTCACGGTTGTGCTGCCCATCACCTTCCTTATTGCCAGCGTGGGCATGGCCATCGGCGTTGGCGGCGCATCCATCATTTCGAGGGCATTCGGTGATAACAATGATGAAAAGGCCTTCCGCACTTTCGGGAATCAGGTTTCGCTTACGCTGGGTTTTGCCCTGATATTCGCAGTGGCCGGCTATTTCCTGATGGATGAAATGCTCTACATCTTTGGCGGTCGGGGCGATGTGCTTGAGCCCGCCCGGGAATATTTCGGCATCGTGCTGCTCGGGGTTCCGTTTCTGGCTATTTCCATCATGTGTAATAACGTGATTCGTGCCGAGGGTTTTCCGCGCATGGCCATGTACACGCTGATGATTCCCGCCGTCCTGAACATCGGCCTCGATCCGCTTCTGATCGTTTATTTTGATATGGGCTTAGCCGGTGCGGCATGGGCCACAACGATTTCATACATGGGAAGCACGGTGTACGTTGCCTGGTTTTTCTTGTCAGGCAAGTCTCAGATGAGGCTCACCAAATCCTATTTTCGTCCCGATACAGAAATCATCAAAGAGACGTTTTCGCTGGGCTCGGTGACCTTCGCGCGTCAGGGGACCATCAGTCTGTTGTCGGTTGTGCTGAACAACTCGCTGTTCGTCTACGGAGGTGAAACCGGTCTGGCGGTGTACGGCATCATCAGCCGGTTGATGATGTTTGCCAACTTCCCCGTGCGGGGCATCACTCAGGGTTTTATCCCCATTGTGGGCTACAACTACGGCGCCAATCTGCTGGACAGGGTGAAGCGCATCATCCGGCTTTCCATGACCAGCGCCACGGGAGTCGCGCTTGTTGTCTTCACGCTTATTATGATATTTACGCCTCAGATTGTATCCATATTCACCACCGATGATGAGCTGATTAAAGAAACCGTTCCGGCCATACGGATGGCATTTCTGGCCACGCCCCTGATTGCCATCAACCTGCTGGGCAGCGCTTATTTCCAGGCTATTGGCCGCGCAAAACCGGCCCTGATTCTGGCGCTATCGAAGCAGGGCTTCATCCTCATTCCGCTCGTTTTCCTGCTCCCGCTTCAATTCGGCCTCAACGGAATCTGGATGGCGTTTCCAATTGCCGATACGGGCGCGGCGATCATCACCGCAATCTATATGAAGTTCAGGTTCAAGAGCGGAGAAAAAATTGAAAATTGAAAATTGTGAATGGTGAATGGTGAATGGTGAATGGTGAATGGTGAATGGTGAATTGACCGGTTCTCCGTGCAAATCAGGGAAAAATATTAATCAGATAATCACAGATACTTTTGATTATAAAGTTCTGCTATAGTACGTCCCTTAGCTCTTCATGCTTTTTGAACATGGCGTTGGCAAACGGGCACAGCGGCATGATTTTTACCTTTTTTTCCCGGGCCAGATCCACGGCAGCGCGCACCAGCTTTTCGCCGGCTCCTTTGCCCCGCAGCTTATCTGAAACCTCAGTATGATCAAGAATGATGAGTTCCTTGCCCGCCTTGGAATAGGTCAGTTCGGCCAGGGCTTCGCTTTCGCCATCATCCATAATGCGGAACGCGCCTTTTGATTCAGTTTCGGAGTGGGAAATATTCATAAGAGTAGTTATTTATTTTTTGGGGGACGCAGAGCGCGCTGATTATTTCGCAGATTGACGCAGTATTTTATACTGAAGATTAGCAACATTGTGGGGATTCGAAGCAAAGGGCGGACTCAGCTTATTCTTGTAATGAATTCAACTTTATGAATTGCTAGCTACTTATAATCTAAGGTCTTCAGGCATCTTTTAAAATCTTTTCGAGCTCAGTTTTAACTTTTTGGGGATCCTGTCGATTGTCAAAAATCGTTATGATTTCAAGATCGGTTGAGTTGTATCTATAGAAAAAAGATGTTTGTTTACTCACAACGCACTTAAACAAATCTGGAAATGTTTGTGACTTTGAACAGCTTTCGGGGTGAATTGCAACTCTGTTGAATGAGTCTAATATTTTTTCAAAAAAATCGTCGCGCTCCTTTTTTGCCCACTCATTCTCAATATAATCAAGTAGCAGAGACAGCTTCTTTTCAGCGAGAGGCGATAGATAAACCTTTAACACGTTCAGGAATGTTTAGAAATAAACTCTTCCAGGCTTATTCTTTGTCCATTATCGAGTTGGTTGATTCCAGACATGATTTCCTCTTTTTGTTGGGCACTGAGCTCATCCCAAAAATCCTGATCCTGTTCTTTGAGCACAGAAGTGAGCTTATTGATGGTCTGCTGATTATCGATTTTGAGAATCAGTCTGACCAACTCGAGTTTAGAAGATTGTAAATCCATATCAGCTATAAGCTTATTGTAAAAAAGGTTTTGAACGATCAGGGAACTTCGCTTACCATCACAATAAATATAATGACTTACTAAAGAATTTGTTATTCAATTTTGTGAAGCAAAAGCTCCCTCTAAGCGAGGGACGCAGATTTCCTCAGATTAACGCAGTCGTTCTGATTCATGTATAACTCAACGTCCCATTTTTATTTTTGCGCTACTTTGCGAAATAATCCGCGCGCCTTTGCGTCCTGTCATCATCCGAATAGCCAGTAACAAACGGCCACAGAAGCAATCACCCCCGTGAAATCAGCTATGAGGCCGGCCTGAACGGCGTAGCGTACTTTGCGGACGCCAACCGCGCCGAAGTAAACGGCCAGCACATAAAAGGTGGTTTCAGTTGAGCCGAACATGGTGCCGGCCATTTTAACGATCAGGGAGTCCTCGCCGTAGGCGGCTATAAGATCAGCCATCACACCGATTGAGCCGCTGCCGGTGAGCGGACGCATAATGGCCATCGGGAGGACTTCAGCAGGGAAGCCGACAAAAGCCAGAACCGGATCAAGCAGGGTGATGAGCATCTCCATGGCTCCGCTAGCGCGAAACATGCCGATAGCGAATAAAATGGCTACCAGATACGGAATAATGCGCACCCCGATCTGAAATCCTTCCTTGGCGCCTTCAACAAAAACCTCATACACGCGCACTTTTTTGATGAGTCCGTACAGCGGAATGGCGACGATGATGAGCGGTAAAACTAAAATGCTGAGAATTTGCATGATGATTCAGTTAACAGGTGTCAGGTAACAGGTATCAGTTATTAGCGGGTGGGGTTTCGGCGGGAACGGCCGGCTGTTCGGGGAATTTTCGTGCGTAGTAGGATGCCGCGGTGATGCCAACCGTGAGCGAGATGGCGGTCGCAATGATGATGCTGTAAAACAGCTCGGCCACTCCCACACCAAGAAGCGCAATCAGCGTTACCGGAGGTACAAGCTGTACGCTGGCGGTGTTCATGGTAAGGAACATACACATGGCGTTGGTAGCGGTATCCTTATCGGGATTCAGCTTTTGAAGCTCCTCCATCGCCTTGATGCCTAACGGCGTTGCCGCGTTGCCCAATCCCAGCATATTAGCCGACAGGTTCAGGCTGATGGCGCCAAGAGCCGGGTGATCTTTAGGCACGTTCGGAAACAGAAAACCGAGCACGGGATTCACCACCTTCACAATTTTGTAGATCAGTCCGCTGTCCTCGGCAATTTTCATCAGGCCCAGCCAGAGCGCCA
>PWID01000274.1 GCA_003555145.1 Balneolia bacterium
GGATCAGTAAGGCGAATGCGGTCTTCTTCGCTGCGGTCGGGCAGATCGCTGATTTCGACTACCTGTGCCAAAGCCGGCACGCTAAACAGCAGCATTACAAAAAGTGTAGCTAATAGCTTCATAACAGCCTCATGGGTGGGTACATGTGGAAATAAAAAAAATCAGGAGAGAGTAACATCATACAGCAGAATAAAAGAGCGGCCACCCGGGTATTTAGCTGACCCGGGGACCGTCTTCATTTTTAAAGAAACCTTCGCTTAGTCTACAAGAACGTAGGTCTGTATCCAGAACGGACCGGTTTGATCGCCACCAACGGTGGTGCTTCCGAAGCCGCCTGCTACGGTCGGAGGCTCTACGCCGGTAAGGCCTTCCTGAATAACTTCATACTGCATGGTATTTCCCTCAATACGGAAGATTCCTGAGGAAACAAGCGCTGCAGGTACAGACTGATTCAGCGTAATGCCACGGATACCATCGCTGTTCGGTTCGGTAGTCTGGTAGGTACCGGAAAAGATTACAATGCTTCCTTCTGCGTCTTCAGCCTCTACCAGGTAGGTGTTGTCGTCGTTGAAATCGGCTTCGATTCTCACGTTGTTGAACGGAGGACCGGCGAGGCCGGGAGCAACATTTTCGCCTTCAGAAACCCAAATACCGAAAAGGGGATCTTCTTCGTCGTCGTTTGCATCAGTGGATGATGAATCACAGGCGATTCCCGCAAAAGCAAGCGAGAATGCGGCTATCAGCAATAGATATTTTTTCATGGTTTTAACCTCTTTATTTGTGTTGGTTTGTTGTTTCTTTGTTACTGTTTTATTGTGGACTTTATTTAAGATTTTGAGGGAAGCAGCACAGACTCCCCTTCAGCTACCGCATCACCATTTTGGTTGATGCAGCGCGTTTTCAGTACGATCCGGTTGCGGTCTTCGATTTTGCGAATCACTTCAGCGCTTGCGGTGATGGTGTCGCCAATGAAAACCGGCTTGAGAAAACTCAGGCTTTGGGATGCATACAATGCACCCGGTCCGGGAAGCTTCATCCCGACCACGGTTGATACAAGCCCGGCCAGCAGCGCTCCATGCGAAATGCGCGCTCCAAAACGGGTTTGTTTAGCGTATTCTTCATCCACGTGTAATGGATTAAAATCTCCGGTTATATCAGCGAAGCCATAAACATTTGCCTCACTAATGGTTTTAGAATACTCGGCCCGGTCGCCGGTATTGATATCGTGTATAGTTAGCTGCTTTTCCATGGATTCAGGCCTCCTTCAGTTTACGCTTCAGGATTTTTCCGCTGTCGCTTTTTGGCAGCTCATCTATGAAGGCGTAGTGGGATGGCACCTTGTATTTTGCCAGCTTCGTACGCGCCCAGCTCATCAGCTCTTCGGCCGATGCATTTTCTCCGTCCTGAAGCACGATGAAGGCTTTGCCGGTTTCACCCCACTTCGGATCGGGCACCCCGATGATGGCCACTTCGCGGATTCCCGGATGCGTGCGAAATACATGCTCGACCTCAGCCGGATACACGTTCTCCGCCCCGCTTATAAACATCTCTTTTTTGCGGTCAATCACGTAGAAGTAGCCTTCTTCATCTCGTTTCACAATGTCGCCGGTGAGAAGCCAGCCGTCGGCCATGGTCTTTTCGGTTTCCTCGGGTTTATTCCAGTAACCCTTCATACAGACCGGTCCGCGGAGAACAAGTTCGCCCGGCTCGTTGTCTTCGGCAAAGGTGCCGTCATCGCGGCGGACAGCGGCCTCAATATAAAAGTTCGGGAAGCCGATCGAGCCCTTTTTACGGATGGCGTCTTCCTCATTCAGAGAAAATACGTTCGGGCCAAACTCGGTAAGTCCGTAGCCTTGACGAATCGGAACGCCTTTGTCCTGCCAGGCCTCAATCAGCGGAACCGGCATGGGCTCGCCGCCGACAATGGCATAGCGAAGTTCCTCAAGTTTGGATGATGCAAAATTCTTCGCCCGGTAGAGCATGTCCATCATGGTTGGTACGCCAAACAGGATGCTTACTTTTTCGGAATCGCAGAGCTCAAGAACACGCTCCGGATCGAACTTACGGAGCAGAATCAGCTTTGCGCCGCGATGGATGAAAGGTGTGGTCAGCACGTTCCAGCCGCCGGTATGAAAGAACGGTGCAAAAGTAAGGGTGATGTCGCTCTGTACGAGATTCAGCCTCAGTCCGGTATTCACCGAATTCCAGAACAGCATTCCGTTAGTAATCATGGCGCCTTTTGGGCGGCCCGTTGTACCTGAGGTGTAGAGAATCATGCAGGTGTCGCCAAAAGTATTCTCCGGAAATTCGACTTCGATTTCATCATCGGGAGAGGTGTAGTACATGCGCGCCACAAACCCGTCTTTGGTATCGAGCAGAATGCGCTCACCCTTCCAACCGGTTTTCGCGATGGTTTCAACAAAATCGGATTCAAGCAGAAGTACCGATGGCGCGCTGTCCTCAAACTGATAGGCCAGCTCGGGCGCGGCAAGCCGGTAGTTTAGCGGCACCATAATTGCCCCCAGTTTCTGAATGGCAAAAAACAGCACAACGTACTCAATATGATTGAGCGCAAGCACGGCCACCCGGTCGCCTCTTTTTACGCCGTAGCTGTTCTGAAGCATGGCGGCGGTGCGCAGCATCATCCGATTGGCTTCGCCATAGGTTATGGTGCTTCCGGTTTCATCATCCTGCAGCATTACTGCTTTTGGCGAATATAACGCCCACTTCGAAATCCACTCTGTATGGGCTTCAGCCTGCTGCGTTTCTGGTAATAAATTAGCTGATGCGTGTTTCATAGCTCCTGCCTGTTGTACTATAATCTAATATAAATATTATATTTTCATTTCGTGCTGTACATGTAGCTGTTACTCTTTCACATTTCGCTGTTCCGGCGTGGTTTTCAGGTAGTATGTTGCAAAACCTACAACTACAGAAAGGATGATGGCCACCGCGGCCGCAACGCCGGGATTCTGACCATCGGCCTGAGTAAACGGAATCTGCAATTGACCATAATAAATGGTGAAGTGCACCACTACCGCGGTCACGGACGCCAGAACCGGCGCCATCAACGGCACGCTCTTGAAGAACATGCCCATTATAATGGGTACAAACGCGGCCGAAAAATAGGCATACACGCCGTTTTGAGCGAAAATCCCTACGCTCAGATTCGGGTTCACGATCTGATCCCAGCTTACAAATACCGTCACTATCGCCAGCGCCACAATCACGATTTTATTTATGAATACGTTGCTTCCTCCCTTCGCCTTCATGCCCAGCCTTTCGCCAAACAATGGCTCCAGTATATCTTTGGTGATGGTGGTCGAAAGCGACTGAATGAGGCTTTCCAGCGTGGAAAGTCCGGCCGAAATGAGGCCCATCACCACAATGAGTCCGATAAATACGGGAAACTCACTTACTACGTAGGCCGAGACCAGACCGTCCATTGGTAATACTACGCCGCCGGGACTCAAATCCGGAAAGGTGATGCGAATATACAGTCCGGTGAAGACCACAAGGAAAAACAGCAGCTGAGCCGTAATACCAACTATGAGGTATTTATTGACATCATCATCACTCTTCAAAAGCAGTGACTTGGTGAGGATATGCGGCTGACAAATAATGGCAATCCCCACGATGAACTGAGTCACAAAAATTTCAAAATAGTCACGGAACAGGAAGCTGGACTCGTTGGTCGTTGATACCAGGAGCGGGTCGATGGCTTCCAGCTGGGCCAGGAATCCGCGCACGCCGTCGCTGAAGTGCTCGTAACCGGAGCCCAAAAGAATGAAGGCCACGATGAGCATCAAAATCGCCTGAATGGTA
>PWID01000065.1 GCA_003555145.1 Balneolia bacterium
AATCCCTGAAGCCAGCGGTCTTGTGATATACGCTCATGAATCACATCACCATTCTCCCGCGTAATTTCGAGCAGCACCGGCATGGGCACATTTCCATGATCACGTATCTGAATGATACTGAAATCATCTTCAGTAACCACGCCTTCCACCGCCTGATTGAGCGTCCAGGTTTCGTAGTACCAGGCGCGCCAGAACCAGCTGAGGTCCTCGCCGCTCACCCGCTCGAACGTTCGGAACATATCCCACGGATACATTTGCTTGAATGCCCACTCCTGAATAATAGTCCGATAAGCATCCATGAAAACCTCCTCACCAAGCACACCGCGCAGCGCCACCAGAACCGATGCCGGTTTGGGATAGGAAGCCACCCCGTAAGCCTGTGTCGAATAGTGAAAGTCGGACCAGCGCATCATTTCGCCTTCTCCCCCGCGACGCGCCAGAGCCAGATATCCGCTCTGTGAGCCGGCATGACGATCAACGTCGGGGAAGCGGTCGTGCCGGGCCATGTCGGTGGCAAATACTGTGTTACCTTCATCAATCCAGGTGTAGAGACGCTCGTTTGTGCTTACAATCATCGGGAACCACATGTGGGCCAGCTCGTGTGCAGTAACGCTGTACAGTGCCATCGCGCCCCGCTGATTGTAATCACCCATCACGGTCATCATCGGGTACTCCATTCCGCCACCAATGATGTTCGAACCCTCCACGGAAGTCATGTGTGGCCATGGATACGGATAGCCGGTAAGCTCTGAGAGATAGGTGATGGCATGCGCGTTGTATTCGGCCACCTCGGTCCAGAGCGGCGCCAGTTCCCGGTAGAATGCGTTCATCTGTGAGTAGTCGGTTTGTCCGTCTCCGGTGAGGTCACCCACGGGCGTGCGCTTCGAATCCCAGAACGATTTCCGGGTCGCGCTGAACGCAATATCGCGCACCTGCTCCGAGCTGAATCTCCAGGTAAGGTTGCCATCGCTGCTTTCGGCCGTGGCGTTTCGCCCGAAATCATCGCGGGTGATTACGTGAACCACCTCATCGCTTTCGAGCGCCTGCTCGTATCGTTCAAGAATGTGCGGCGCCAGCGTTTCTTCGGGATTCAGCCAGTGGCCGGTTCCCATCACCACCCAATCGTCTGGCATAGTTACGGAAAGCTCATAATCGGCAAACCCGTGATAAAACTCGGCATTGCCCCGAAACGGCTCTGAAAACCAGCCGTACACATCATCGTACACGCTGAACTGCGGATACCAGTAGCCAACGAAGAAAAGATCATCATCCCAGCCGTTGCGTCCACCTGCTCCGCGCTGCGGAATTTTAGTCTCCCAAACGATTTCCACCTCCGCTTCACTTCCGGTCGGCAGATCATCGCGAAGAAGAATTACCAGCTGTGTTCCATCCACAAAATAGCCGGGCATTCGGTTACGTCCGCGCTGAAGGGTCTCTCCGTTCAGGCGCACGATTTTAATTTCCTTTCCGCCGGTAACTCCCTGCTCCCGGGCGCGAATGGCTCCTTTCTTATGCACGTTCAGGGCCAGCTCCATACGAAGGGCGCCCAATTCACGAGGCGAATTATTTTGATAGACGGCCGTCATTTCGCCTTCAAGCATTTTAGTCTTCGGATTCAGATAGGCCGAAATATCGTAGGTGGCGTACTGCTGCCAGAAGTTCTCACCGGGAGCCCCGTCTGAGGTCCGGGTGCCGTTTTCAATGGCAGCCAGGTACTCATCCGGGATATCAATCGGATACGGAATCGGGCGCTCGGCGTGTGGATTGGTGATGGCCAGCTGCTGTTCTCCGGTTCCCGAAGTGGATCCGCAGGCCGCAACAATGGTCATTAAAAAGAATGCTGTAATCGCGTAACGTACTGATTTCATATAAAGATATTTATTCAATTTCTGATTTTATGCACGCTAAAATAACGGATGATGCCCGCTTTGTTTGTAAAATGATGTGCCTGAGGCTTTTTCAGATCTCAGAAGTAGCTTCTGCACGCATGGCATCGCGCTCTTCATCCGGCACAAAAATCATGGCGGCCGAATTCATGCAGTAGCGCAGTCCCGTGGGCTCGGGGCCATCATCGAAAACATGTCCCAGATGGGAATCGCAGCGGGCGCAGATTACTTCGGTGCGCGTCATGAACCAGGAGTTGTCCTCACGGTAATCGGTGCTGATTTTCGCCAATGGCTCCCAGTAGCTCGGCCATCCGGTGCGGGAATCGTACTTGGCCTCGGAAGAAAATAAAGGGTGATGGCATCCGCGACAGTAATAAATTCCGGGGCGTTCTTCAGAATTATATTCATTGCGGTAGGGAAGCTCGGTTCCTTCGTTGCGAAGAACGCGATACTGACCACGGGTGAGCAGCTCACGCCACTCCTCGTCGGTGCGGGTCACTTTTTCGATGACCGAATAATCCACAAGCTTCGAGAACGCCTCGATCTCTTCCGGACCAAGCGGACGCAAACCGGCCTCGTTTCCTCTGTCATCGCTCATAGCGGCAAACTCTGCATCAGAATGGTGGGAATGGTGATGGTGCTCAGAATCATGTTCATGGCTGTGGTCGGAATTTGAGTTATTCTGGCATGCCGGCAAAAGGGTGATGAGCAGCGTTGCCGTAATCAGCAGGGTGAATTTATACAACATACGGAATTGGGGTAGAGATGGTTTGTATTCAGTTGTGGTAACTTCATCATTAACGAACAAAACAGCCACTCCCGTTCAGCTATACATCGCATCAGTTTTAAATGACTGGTTCTCAGAATAACCACCGTCACCCTTGTCACAATTGTCCCACGATAGATGCCTTGTTGCTCTCGTAGTAATTTTGCTAAACTACTCCGGAAACTTTTGCACGCCAATACCGTAAGACCCTACATCTGTATTTACACCAAAACTTTTTAATTCGACTACCATGCGAACTCTCTTAATTTTAATAATAGGGTACGTGCTTGTAAGCACTGCATTTTCATCTGACTCCACTGCACCGGGAGTTTTCAGTGACAATGTGTACAAAACAGAAACCTTCCGCGTTGATGGTCCGGCTTCATTGAAAGCACTCACAAGCGGCGGAAGCATCACGGTAGAATCCCATGAGCGAAATGAGATCATCATTGAGGTGCTTGTCCGCCGCGGATCCTCTTACCTGACAACCGAAGAAGACGTGAACCGCTACGTTACCATCGGATTCAGTCAGAGTGGCAATTCCGTGAGTGTAGAAGCTGAAAACAAGGGCCGGTCTTTCTTCGGCGGCACCGGTGCTTCAGTGTCTTATGTGATAACCGTACCGGTTGAGACGTCCACCGAGCTACGCACAAGCGGTGGAAATGTTACCCTCAGCGGCGTTGAAGGCAGCCAAAGCCTGCGCACAAGCGGTGGAGGCATCAGGCTTTCAGAAATAGACGGAAGTATCGAAGCCAGAACATCCGGCGGATCACTGCGGATGTCACACATCAACGGAGACCTCGATGCCCGAACCAGCGGCGGCAGTATTTCCCTCACCAGATCCAGTGGGAACCTGGCCGTTCGCACGAGTGGCGGAAGCATCACGCTTGAGGAAGTTTCGGGCCGCATTAACGGGAGTACCAGCGGAGGAAGCATCAACGCCGATATCGACTCCATAGAGGGCGAACTCAGCCTGAGTACAAGTGGTGGAAACGTTACCGCTGTAGTTCCCTCATCAATGATTGAAGACAACTCGGGCGGTATCACCCTGAACATGCGCGGCTCCCACACCCGGGTTGAAAACGATGGTGATTCAACTTTTAACGGTACTAAAACAGACCGTCGCGTAAACGGATCCTACGGAAACGGCGCGGTAAACATCAGCCTCA
>PWID01000199.1 GCA_003555145.1 Balneolia bacterium
ACCCTGACCAAATTCTCCAGGAAGAGTTTTTAATCACATCATATAATGACACTGTCTGGGCCTTCGATGGTGAAGAGTTTGTGGAAGTCGAATTTGTCGAAATCGAGTAGTTGGTCCGGCTGTAGCCAAGCGGGAAAATAATGCATTCTACCGGGCACAAAATCATATGCCGTACCTACGGCACGCTTGGTTTACAAGGTTCGTTTATTTCTACCCATATGAAGTCCCTGACGGGACAATCAGAACAGAAATTTATGCCGGTATCTTTATGGTTAAGTATCTCCGTCCCGGCAGGGATGATATATGGGCAGAAATCTGTGCAAAACGTTAAATGAAGAGCCGGGAAAGCTCCGAATCCAACACCGCACTCAACCAAAGTCTCCGACTCCGAAGGAGTCAAATAACAATAGCCCCGGGTGACCGAATGGGAGCCCGGGGTATGGAGTTCAAAATTATCAGGCCCGAGCCCGCATCGTATCAAAGTCAAAGAAGATTCCGAGGGTTCAAACTCGTACAGAATTAAAAAATTATCGTTAATTGTGTTTATGAATTTAGCCACATCCGCACCTGATATTCTGAATCAGTATTTAAAAGATGGGTGGATGCTATTGCTTCTGAGCACGACAACGTCATACGATATTGTGGAACCCTTTCAGGGTTCATGAGATTGTTGCGCAGTTCCCCCGGGCTTACGCACCGGGGCTACGCACGTTTGATCCTTTCAGGATCTATTGCATATTCGATTAGGCCAGAAGTTTATAAACGAAAACGTGTGAATTTCCATTTTACTCGCATATCAAAAACCCTCCAACCTTCCCTTTGCGGATAATGGAGAGATTGATTTTGTAGAGACGACCAAAGCCTGTCCTAAACGGCTATAATGCCTGCTTTTTCACCTATGACAAATCGTTTTGGGTAGCAATGACAGCATAACCGAAATTTGTTGTAAAGCACAATACCCATCAAGTAGGGCACCTTATAATGGAACTCAGGTTATCAGAAAGGATTCAACCGATTAAAAAATAAATTTTGCAACATATTCCCGTTGCCCGTATATTAAAAGACAATTAAGTCTTAAATAGGATATGTTACTTTCAAAAGCTTGTATTTACGGAATCCGGGCGTCACTTTATATGGCGGCCATGCATGAGCAGAAACGACAGTTTGTGCCCATCAGAGAAGTGAGCGACAGCCTCGATCTGTCGTTTCATTTTCTCACCAAGATTCTGCAGCAGCTTACAGCTGCCAAGCTGATGGAGTCGTATAAAGGGCCAAAGGGAGGAATTGCCCTTACCAGAAAGCCTAAGGAAATCATGCTTATTGAAATCGTGGCGGCAATAGATGGTAACGGTCTTTTCACAGAATGTGTGCTTGGCCTTCCGGGCTGCGGACACAAAAAAGCGTGCCCGCTGCACGATAAATGGGCTTATACCAGAGAGGCAATTCAGATTATGTTCAACTCGACCAGCCTTGAAGAAATGGCCAGCAAAGGCAAGCGTATGAACCTGAGACTTTCTGATACTCTCAGTATGGAAGACCTGATTACAAGCAGCTAATCATTTTTTTAAACATCAAATATAAGATAGAATAGTCTTAATACTTCTAATAAACAGATAAAATACTCTTAAAAACGATACCATGAGACTCCCCGTAATTATTTTTTCGTTTATGCTCTCAGCAACCCTCATTGCCTGCGGAAATGGCAATGGCAATGGCAATGGCGGGGATGCATCATCCCGGAGCGCTTCATCCGGAGCAGCACAGGAAGCCGGACTCAGTGATTTTGAGCTCGAGCACGGCATCGGTCCCATCACATCACCCATGACCATGGGCGATTTCGACATTGAGATGGCCGCCAGAGGTCAGGACATATTCGAATCCAAGTGCGCGGCCTGTCATCAAATGGAAAACCGTTTGGTTGGTCCTCCGATTGAGGGTCTCACCGAAAGACGCTCGCCGGAATTCCTCATGAACATGATCCTGAATCCTAACGACATGGCCAGAAAACATCCTGAAGGCCAGAAAATGATGCAGGAATATATGATGGTGATGCCTTTTCAGAACGTGAGTGAAAATGAGGCGCGCGAGATTGTAGAATACTTCCGACAAATTGATAAAGGGCTCTGATGCCCGCCAATGTGCAATAAATAACCTATCCAACAATAAAACCGACCGGCGGCAGCCATAGCGGCCGGTAAAGAAATAAACCAATAAATGGAGTAACCAATGACGAATCTCTTAACATTAAAAAACACCATAATCGGTATAGCTGTGCTCGTGGGCTCGGCTCTGCTGCTGACGGGCTGCCCGTCGGGGCAGGGCAATCTGCTCGATCGCGGTGATGCAGCTCAGAAAACCTATGTAGCACCGGGAGAATACGACGAATTTTACGCCTTCTTCTCTGGTGGTTACAGCGGTCAGATGAGCGTTTGGGGGCTGCCTTCGGGCCGGATGTTCAAAAATATTCCTGTATTCAGCCAGGATCCGGAAACGGGGTACGGCTACTACGAGGAATCCAAGCCTATGCTTCAGACATCGTATGGATTCATTCCGTGGGATGATTCCCACCATCCGCATCTATCACAAACCGACGGCATAGCAGACGGGCGATGGATCTTCATTAATGCTAACAACACGCCTCGTATTGCGCGTCTCGATCTCGAATTGTTTGAGACCGTGGAAATACTCGAGCTGCCAAACACCGGCGGTAACCACGCTTCTTCTTTCGTAACTACGAACACCGAATATATTGTTGGCGCAACCCGCTTTTCAATTCCTTACGAAACTGATCTGGATGTGCCAATCGATTCGTATTCTGAAAATTTTAACGGCGCTTTCAGTCTAATAAAGATTGATGAAAACACCGGTGAAATGAGTCTGGATTTCCAGATTATTGTACCTCCGTACAACTACGATCTGGCCCGCCCGGGTAAAGGTCCGTCGGCTGACTGGATTTTCTTCACCACGTATAACACAGAAGAAGCACATACGCTGCTTGAGATTAATGCCTCTGCCTACGACAAAGATTATGTAGCTGCCCTCAACTGGAGAAAAGCCGCTGAATTTGTTGCTGAAGGCCGCGCCGAATTGATAGATGCGGAGTACTACCACAACTACTACGACAAGAGTCAGGGTATGGCTGTTTCTGAAGTAAAGGACAAGGTCTTGCTTCTGGATCCTAAAGATGCACCGGGCATTCTTTACTTTATGCCTACGCCTAAATCACCGCACGGCGTGGACGTAGATCCATCTGGTGAGTACCTCGTTGCCGGTGGTAAACTTGCCACCGTTATTCCGGTGCACAGTTTCAGCCGCATGATTGATGCCATCGAAAACGAGCGTTTTGTTGATGAAGTCGACGGTATTCCGGTGCTCGATTACGATGCAACCATCGTCGGCGAAGTTGAAAACCCGGGTCTTGGTCCGCTTCACACGGAGTTCGACGGAAACGGATATGCCTATACTTCGGTATACATTTCTTCTGAAATCGTAAAATGGTCGCTCGAAACCTTCGAAGTGGTAGACCGCATCGATGCTTACTACTCTATCGGTCACCTTATGATTCCCGGTGGCGATACCGTAGATCCGTACGGCAAGTACATGGTTGGCCTCACCAAAACAGCCAAAGACCGCTACCTGCCAACCGGGCCAAAGCAAAATCACCCGGCACAGCTGTACGACATCAGCGGCGACCGCATGCAGCTGCTGCTCGACTTCCCGACTCTTGGCGAGCCGCACTATGCGCAGGCCATCAGCCGTGACAAGATTCAGCCTAACGCACGCCGCATTTACGAACTATCT
>PWID01000133.1 GCA_003555145.1 Balneolia bacterium
AAGTTGTATCCGGCGTTTTGTTTCATCTTAGTCGGCCGATTTACCTGTAATTATTCAGGCGCTTAAATGCCGTACATCGTTAACAAGTTCACGATGCACAAAGAAAAAGTCAGAAGTCCTTTTGCCGTATGCCGTTCGTCTTTTGCCTTTGCCGGGAACGCGGGCATCCTGGCCGCCTGCCTGCGCAGCAGCGCTGCGGGTAGGCCTGAAGTTCTTTGCCGTTTCCGTAGACATCAACTGCGTACTGCGCGATGTCATCGAAAGATTCCTCTTTCACACCGATGTCAGTTAGCGACTGATAAAGCTCGTTCGACTGAAGCCATTCTTCAAAACGGGTGATGAACAGCAGAGAAGCGTAGGAAACATCATCCTTATCGATATCAAAAATGCGCTCACCAAGCTGGGCAAGCCGGTCGCGGCAGCGGTCATGTTTCCACATCCAGCGGAAATAGGCCGGATAAATGGTGGCCAGGCCGCGTCCGTGGGCGATATTCGGGTAGAATCCGCTGATGGCGTGCTCGATGGAGTGCATCACAAATCCTGAAGGCTCACGACCCGCATGCTGATATCCGTTCAGCGCCAAATTTGATGCCCAGAGCAGGCGGGCGCGGAGCTCGTAATTATCCGGCTCTGCAATAACCAGCGGCAAGGTTTCGACCACGGTTTTGATAATGCCTTCGGAGTACCGGTCGGAAAGAGGGGATGCGTTTCCACCGAGAAGGTAGTTTTCAAACACATGACTCAGAATATCGGAAGCCCCGTCGCGCGTGGTGGTCGGCGGAAGCTCGAGCGTAAACTCCGGATTCAGCCAGGAAACGGTTGGCCTCATAAACGGATACCCAATCGGTGACTTCCCGTTGGTTTCCGGATTTGAAATGACTGCATATGGAGTAACTTCAGAAGCGGTGGCAGCCGTGGTCGGAACGGCGGCTATGGGCACGGCGCCCTTCATTCTGCCCATTTTTTTACCACCGAGGACGTATGGCCAGATGTCGTCTTCGCCTGTATACACAAGGCCGGCAATGGCTTTGGAGGCGTCCATCACAGATCCCCCGCCAACGGCCAGAATGACGTCGGCTTTAAACTCAGAGGCTTCTTTCGCCGCTTTGTTTATGGTTTTAGAAGTCGGATTAGGCTCAATGCCTTCAAACAGCAGAATTTGGGCATCACTCTTCTTTAGGCCCTGAGTTATTCGATCCAGGTAGCCAAGTCGTTTTACTGAGCCACCGCCAATTACAACAAAAATGCGCTTGCCAACGGAAATGATGTGATCGTAAAACTTCTTCTCATTGCCCGGACCAAAAAGCAGCCGGGTTTGAATGTGAATATCAAAGTCTTTCATGTTGAATATTTAATTGAATATTAGTGATCTGACCATTCAAACAAATGTTTCCAACTTTGACGTTCTTATCAATTATGAGAAAAAAGAAAGTTTTTGATGATCACTTCATTCTTTCAACTCATTCGGAAATCTCATAAGGACTCTGCCTTCATCGGTATCTTTGAGAGCCACAAACATATCTCCTGAAACGGTCAGGTATCTTACATTTACAGGTAGGGTTACTTCACGAACAAACTCCAGATCATTTTTTCTATACACAAAGAGCTTATTTGAGGCCTCAAATGCTTCAACCCGTTCAATCATTTTCCCCCGCAGTGCCGACACCAAACCAGATAGAAAGCTAATATCCAGTTTCTCTCCTTTTTGAAGGGTATAAACATACTCGTCACAAGTGGCTATACTAAGAGTTACCAGTTTATTCTTTGAAAAGTCCGGACCGGTAAAATCATTAGGATTTTCAGTTAGAGGGAAATCTATCAGCAGAGGCTCCTGCGTAGAAAAAGTTTCACCTGAAGAATTAATGCCAAGTATAACAGATGATGAGCTGAAAGCAAGGTAGGCTATTTCGTTGCTCCTGGAAATCATAAACTGTTTTAGCAAAGGATTATCAGATAATCTGAACAGGTATGGCCTGCTGTCGTTTGTCAGTGTATATAAGGGCATTTTATCATCTGTATCTACGAGTTGAAGCAATTCGTTTCGGCTTAATACAGATGATATAAGTTGTGTGCTACTGTTCAGTGGGGCGAAAACATGAAGCATTGAACGATTTAACTCAAAAACCTCGGAGTTAACATATTCCAGTGTGTAATCATAAATCTCAGCTCTTTGGTTTCCAGCATCCCATATCCAAATAGTATCTTCAAGGAAAACTATATCTTTAAATCCATTTCTGTTCAATTCGCCCGGACCACGGCCTTCGCGAATTCCTGAAACTATTGATCCATCAGAGTGCATCATATATATAACAAATTCAGGATGCAGCGGATCTACAACTATTAAGGTGCTGTCGTTCAAAACATGTACCGAGCTCGGATTTCCAATCTCAAATACAATGGTATCAATTTCGCTATACAACGTATTAGCTGAAATAGCTGCATACAATAACAGGGATAATAGCATAGGTAAAAATATTACAGATGAATAAATTTAGTTTAATGCAGGTGGGTCAATTAGTTTTTAACCCACCTGCATTTATATTTAATCTGCGATTACGGTATCTTTACATCTTACCCGGCAAATTGTGGTATGTCCCACGCATTGAATGATTGGATAAAAGGTTCCGTATCTTATTAAATCTACACCATCCTCACCGCAAAGTTCGGCTGGGGTAGTTCTGTCGAAATAGGTCTTAGCATATGCTAAGCCGTCTTCCAGATGTAATGTAGATATTGCCAATGTTATAAATATGGCAATTGTAGCAGAAATAAGAATTAACTTTTTCATAGGGTTCTAGTTAGCTTTCCGTTGCTGTTAGTGATAAACTTATGCATAAGTTACTGAATAATAGTTAGGGGGGCGAAAAATACAATCAAAATTTATGATGAATTCGAAATTAATAGAACAACTCAAAAGCAGAGCCAAGCACTACCATAACGATATGATCTCCTGGAGGCGCCATCTGCACCGAAATCCTGAAGTCAGCTTTAAGGAGTTTGAAACGACGAAGTGGCTGGTGGAAAAGTTGGAAGGTCTGGGATATGTAGTACACCGCCCGACCGAAACGGGATGCGTTGCCGTAATTAAGGGCAAGAATCCGGATCAGCGCGTCATTGCTCTCCGCGCCGATATTGATGCGCTTGCCATGGAGGAGGAAGGGGATGCTAAAGAAGAGTTTATGTCAACAAAGCCAGGCGCGGCGCACTGCTGTGGTCATGATGGTCATACGGCAAATCTGTTAGGAGCAGCGCATATTCTCAACGATCTGCGCGATCAGATAACCGGCACCATCGTGCTTATTTTTCAGCCGGGCGAGGAGAAGCTTCCCGGCGGTGGACGCCTGATTTGTGAATCGGGAATTCTCCATACTCTTGGCGTTCAGGCGGTGTACGGACTTCACTCGAGCCCGAATCATGCTCCGGGCACCATTGGGGTGATCAAAGGTCCGGCGATGGCGCGTCCCGACGAATTTGAGGTCGAGCTGATCGGCAAAGGCGGACATGCAGCCATGCCGCACAAAGCGGTCGATCCTATTGTGATGGCATCACAGTTTGTAACAAGCGTACAGACCGTTAGCAGCCGGAATATGAATCCGCTCGAGCCGGTGGTGGTAACCATTGGGAAAATCAGCGGCGGATCGGCTCATAACGTGATTCCGGCCAAAGTGCATATGCTTGGAACGATTCGCACCTTCAATCGCGACACGGCCTTGTTCATCAGCAAGCGGATTGAGGAAATTGCGGATGGAGTGAGCAGGGCCGCCGGTGGTACTTATTCTTATAAGTATGAAGAAGGCTAT
>PWID01000300.1 GCA_003555145.1 Balneolia bacterium
AGCAAGCAGTTCGCCTGACTCAATCTCATCGGCGTACTCTTCGGTGTATCTAAATTCACCTTTGCCACGGAAGTTCAGAATGACGGCAAGTACTCCGCGAAATACCGCCATTTGAAGGCCGGTCTCCTCGCTTTCAAAGAAACCCGACCTGTTCATACGCATGCGGACCGTCCGGCCCTTCATATAGCTTTCCGGACAATAGCCGTTCCACATCTGGTTTGGATCACGCAGCTCTTCCTCTTCTGATTGCTGACCCAGATGCTGGAGAATATCAGGATCACTCTTTGCCTTTATATAATTGGCTTCAACGAAGGATTTCATCCGCTGCACCTCCACACCAAACAGCTCTGCCATTTCAGGAATGACTACATCAGCGCTCTTGTACTCCAATTCCGTCATGTACATAATCATGACTTTTAAATATGCATCCTCTATTGGCCCGCCTGAGCCTATTCTAAAATCGTCATCTCCCATTGTATTCCCCTCCTTTTTAAAATGCAATTCATTTCGCTACTTCTTCAATATATAGTGAGAGTGTGACAGCATATAGTCACAGTGATTACAGTTTATTAGTTTAATGTTGGAGATGGGGTTCGGAGGAAACAATTACCGATATGAGACCGGATTACAATATCGTAGCAGACCTGACAGGTTTTCAAAACCTGTCAGGTCTCTGCCGGGGCGGGTTGAGATCGTAAATCACGCTAATCGTTTCAATCCTGTAAATCATGGTCTTCCCTATCTTTGAATTAGGATTGAAGGATTTAAGGATTCGAAGGATTGGGGTTTCAGGTTTCAGCGCCATCTTGATATTGGCCCTCGGTTACATTAGAGCCTTCGGCAGCATCTCGACTCGGACCTTATTTTTTTATCTTTATTTCCCCGGGTTGCATGCCTTGCATTCGCGGCGGCATTCCACCCGGGGTTACAATATCGGTCGTCCGCTAAGCGGACTGGTGTTTTTGTCCATGCCGGATATATATGATTTGACTATCGACTTTCGACCTGCGACCTTCGACTTTCGACCTGCGACTTTCGACCTTCAACCAAAAATTCACAATTTTCTCCCCTCCCGCTTTTTAAATCTTCACAGCATAAATGCATTTCTGTAACACTTATCACAAAAGGAGTAAATCATCGGATTCCGGTTATTTAAAATCTGTCTTAATTGCCTATATTAGTGACCCTTCTAGCCAGCGTTAGCACGCACGAATATTCTTAAATCCAAGCTTTAGCTGTAGGCTAATGCTTTATAAATCTATACCAAAAACTATATTTCATGGATAACAACACAAAAGGAAAATGTCCCATCATGCACGGGGCCAATACTGAAAACAAAGATTCAGTTACAAATTGGTGGCCCAAGGCATTGAATTTGGATATCCTTCACCAGCACGATTCCAAGACAAATCCGTACGGAGATGATTTTAACTACCGGGAAGAGTTTAAAAAACTCGATCTCGAAGCTGTAAAAAAAGACCTGACTGAACTTATGACAGACAGCCAGGATTGGTGGCCGGCAGACTGGGGTCATTATGGCGGATTGATGATTCGTATGGCCTGGCATGCTGCAGGTACCTACCGCCTGGCCGATGGCCGTGGCGGCGGAAACACCGGTAACCTTCGCTTTGCACCGCTCAACAGCTGGCCAGACAATGTAAATCTTGATAAAGCCCGCAGACTTCTGTGGCCTGTAAAGAAAAAATACGGAAACAAGCTTTCCTGGGCCGACCTGATGATTCTTGCCGGAACTATGGCTTATGAATCTATGGGCTTTAAAACGTTTGGTTACTCCGGCGGACGCGAAGACATCTGGCATCCCGAAAAAGACGTGTACTGGGGAGGTGAAAAAGAATGGTTATCTAAATCACGCTATTCAGATAACTCAGACAGCGATTCCCTTGAAAACCCATTGGCTGCCGTGCAGATGGGCCTGATTTATGTTAACCCTGAGGGTGTTGACAGTAACCCGGATCCGCTGCGTACCGCGCATGATGTAAGAACGACCTTCAAGCGTATGGCCATGAACGACGAGGAAACCGTAGCGCTTACCGCAGGTGGACATACCGTTGGTAAAGCACACGGAAACGGTCTGGAGTCTGAACTGGGCCCGAATACAGAGGCTGCAGGTGTTGAGACACAAGGCTTTGGCTGGATGAACCCTCAGGGCAAAGGAAATGCCGAAGATACCGTAACAAGCGGAATCGAAGGCGCATGGACATCCACTCCCGACAAGTGGAACCGCACCTACTTCCATCTGCTGCTAAACCACGAGTGGGAATTAACAAAGAGCCCGGCCGGGGCATGGCAATATGAGCCGGTCGACATCAAAGAAGAGGACAAGCCGTTTGATGCGCATGTTCCTGGTGTCCGCAGAAACCCTATTATGACCGATGCGGATATGGCCATGAAGATGGATCCGGAATACCGCAAAATTTCTGAGAAGTTCTACAACAATCCTGAACTCTTTGAAGACGCTTTTGCCAGAGCATGGTTCAAGCTAACCCACCGCGACCTTGGCCCAATATCCCGCTACTTAGGTTCTGATGTACCAGATGAAGAGCTTATCTGGCAGGATCCGATTCCGGCGGTTGACTACACCCTGTCTGAGTCAGAAATCGAAGAGCTGAAGACGAAGCTTCTGAACTGCGGTTTGACCTCAGCAGAGCTTATTAACACCGCCTGGGACAGCGCGCGTACCTTCAGAGGTTCCGACTTCCGTGGCGGAGCAAACGGTTCCCGCATTCGTCTGGCGCCACAGAAGTTCTGGGAAGGCAACGAGCCGCAAAGGCTGGAGAAAGTACTTTCCAAACTGACTGAGCTTCAGTCAGGACTGGATAAGAAAGTCAGCATTGCCGATTTGATTATCCTTGGCGGCAGCGCAGCTGTTGAACAGGCCGCAGCCGAAGCCGGCGTAGCCGTGAAGGTTCCGTTTTCTCCGGGAAGAGGTGATGCAACACAGGAAATGACCGATGTTGAATCATTTGAGCCTCTGGAGCCGATTCATGATGGTTTCCGCAACTGGATGAAGCATGATTACGGATCCAAGCCGGAAGAGCTGCTGCTCGACAGAAGTCAGCTGATGGGCCTCAGCGCTCCGGAAATGACCGTTCTTGTTGGCGGCATGAGAGTTTTAGGAACGAATCATGCAGGCACGAAGCATGGTGTGTTTACAGACAGAGTTGGTGTATTAAGCAACGACTTCTTTGTGAACCTTACCGACATGAAGAACTCCTGGAAGCCGGTTTCTAAAAACGAATTTCATATCGTTGACAGAAAAACCGGTCAGATGAAATGGACAGCAACAAGCGTGGATTTAGTGTTCGGTTCGAACTCTATTCTTCGCTCCTACGCTGAGCTTTACGCACAGGATGACAACAAAGAGAAGTTTGTGAAGGACTTTGTTAACACCTGGGTGAAAGTGATGGATGCAGATCGTTTTGATCTGAAGAATTAATCAATCTGCTGTCTGGCTCTTCGCCTATATTGGTTGCCGAAGAGTCAGTTCAGCGCGTTTTAATTAAGACAATCCAACGCAGGATATACGGGCGGTCGGGCATTAGCTTATTTCTTAAGCTTTTTCCGGTCGCCTTTTTTTATAGCATGATTCATGATTCATTTTACAGTTACAGCTACAGCTACAGTTACAGTTGAATTAGCACTGTGTGAATTAGCAATAAGGAATTAACAATAAACAATTGCTGGTTCAGGTATCAGGTATCAGGTATCAGGTCTGAGGTATCAGGTATCAGGTTGTCAAAAACCCTTCAT
>PWID01000299.1 GCA_003555145.1 Balneolia bacterium
CTGCTTTCCATACGCTCAAACTATATTCTTACCGAAGGGCTTGCCGGAAGTATTTCCCGCGGACAAACCGCCACGGAAGACGCCATTCTGGAAAAGAAGCTGCTCAACAGTACCAAAGATCTTGAAGAACACCGCCTTGTTGTAGACGCCATCGAAGAGCGGCTGCGCGAATTCAGCGATGAGGTAAACTACCCGGGCACACCCGGCATTAAGAAGTTTACCAACGTGCAGCACTTATACACGCCTATTTCGGCCTGGACCAACAACCGCTACAATCCTTTTACCATACTCCGCAGCCTTCACCCTACCCCTGCCGTTGGCGGCGTACCCGTACGTCGGGCCGTGGGGCTTATCCCCGAATATGAGCTGTACGATCGCGGCTGGTACGCAGCTCCTTTCGGATGGCTGAACAGCAAGGGACGCGGTGAATTTGTTGTTGCCATACGCAGCGGACTCATCATGGAGCATGAAGCCATGTTCTACGCCGGCTGCGGCATTGTTCAGGATTCCGATCCCGTTTCCGAATGGGAGGAAACCAAGCTGAAGCTCATCCCCATGCTCACAGCAATTAACCATGGCTGATTCCGGGAAGGAAGTCGCTTCGTTCAAAAGCCCCGGACGCGGCGGGCAAAACCTGCTCTTCGGCTGCCGGCTGCTCAATCAGTTTGCCGCCCTTGGTGTTGAACACATCGTTATTTCACCGGGCTCCCGCTCTACCCCCCTCACGCTTGCTGCCGCCCGGCTTAATGAGGCCGGAAGACTTACGACCCATGTCCTGCTCGATGAGCGCAGCGCCGCTTTTTTTGCGCTTGGTATAGGAAAAGCCACAGGGAAACCAGCCGTTCTCATATGCACATCGGGCACGGCCGTTGCCAACTACTTCCCGGCCGTTATTGAGGCCCGGATGACCTCAACCCCCCTTATCGTTATATCCGCAGACCGTCCGGCATCGCTGCAGCAGATGATGGCACCTCAGACCATCAACCAAACGCATATTTTTGGTGATTATCCGGTGATGTTTCGTCAGGCCGAGGAAGTTTTAGAAAACGACATCAGAGGCGATAAAACCTACAGCCTGGCAGCTGAGATCTACGGCACCTCAATCCGTAAAGCCGGACCTTCTCATTTGAACGCCGCCTTCAGCAAGCCCCTTGAGCCAAGCGAAAACGAGGCTGATGCCATTGTTAAGCAGGTTTTGAACGAAGGGCCTGAACTACGCACACAGACGCCATCACCAGAGAAAATACTGCAGGATGATGACGGCCTCAACGCCCTTTTCGCAAAACTGCGCTCCGCCGGGCGACCTCTGGTAATAGCAGGCCCGCTGAACGTAAGCTCAAATGCCGAGCGTGAGCTTCTGAATATCACGCTCAGGATGAAGTCTGTTCCTCATCTTCTTGAGGCCACAAGCGGAATGCAGCTTTCAGCCGGGGAAGAAAATCTGATATTTGGTTACGAAAGCTTTCTGCGCCAGGGTGAAATCAGAGATCAGCTGAAGCCCGACTTCATCCTACGTATTGGTCCGCCGGCCGTTTCCCGTGCGCTGAATGATTTTTTTAAGGTGATGCATGATGTGCCGCAATGGTGCTTCAGCAGCAGCGAGCATATTCCCGATCCGGTTAAAACCAGCGAGCGTTTTATACAGTGGGCACCCTTTGCCGGCGTTGATGCGCCTCAGCCGGTTGAGGCATCTTCTGTGAGCGTTTCAGAAAAGTGGCTGGACGCATGGCAGCACGAGAGCTCCCGTTTTGCAAAGCAGATACCCGCGCTTCACGAAAAGTCGGCAGCTAATACAGCATTGACCGACGGCCATATCATACGTTCGCTCATCGGCATTCTAAAACAAAAGGACTTAAAGACAGATTTCCAGCTCTTTGTATCGAACTCCTTCAGCGTGCGGGATGTAGACTTATTTAATGCCGGAAAGCTCGACGTATTTCAGGTGTATCACAACCGGGGCGCGAGCGGTATCGACGGCATTACCTCTGCCGCACTTGGCACGGCCATCGGATCAGAGAAACCCGTATGGCTGGTAATAGGTGAGCTTTCATTTCTGCACGATACCAACGCCTTGCTTCAGCTGAGTCGGTACAGCGGGCCAAAGATTCGGATATTGGTTCTGAACAATTCCGGGGGCACTATCTTTCGCATGCTTCCGGTCAGCAGCCATAAACAGCAGTACAAAACCTATTTCGAGACGCCTCAGCAGATTGATATTCAGAAGCTCTGCGCGGCCTACGGGGTGAAATCCATAAGGATTGAGAACCCGGCCACTGCCGAAGATGAGCTTAATAATGCCAAAAATATGGATGATGCTGTCGTAATTCTCGAGGCCGTAACCGACACCGAACACAGCATGCAGGAGCGGCGGGCGCTATGGGAGAACGCCTGATACATACGCGTGAGCATACCATCGAGCGCCCCGGGCTGAGCTATCACGTTCTGGAGGTGTATGGTGATGGCATCTCAGACGAAACCCCGCCAGTGGTAATGCTGCATGGCTTTGCGGGTTCATCACAAAGCATGGTGCATCTGGCCGAAGAGCTCGCTTCCCAAACGCGCGTATTCCTGATTGACCTGGCCGGACACGGCGCATCACTGGCTTCACCAAAAGGCAGTGCTGTGGTTCGCTATTCAACCTTAAAACAAGCCGAAGATCTGCATCATATTCTAATAAAGCTGGAATTGTATGATGTGATTTTATACGGCTACAGCATGGGTGGCCGGCTCGCGATTCAGTATCTGGTGAGGTCAGCAAGTAACGATTCGGATTCAGCCACGCGCATCAAACATGCTGTTCTGGAAAGCACCACATTCGGTCTGGAAACTAAGTCAGATCAGTCAGCAAGGCGCAGGCAGGATGATGAACTGGTAAAAAGCATTATTTCAAACATGGAAGAATTCGTCCAAACATGGGATGAGAAGCCGGTTTTCCGGACATCAACTCCGCCAACAACTGAACTTTCTGAACTCAGCAAGAAAATCCGCGCGACCCAATCGCCGGAGCACCTTGCGGCATCACTCATAGCCTTCGGCACCGGAGCCATGCCCTATGCAGGAGACAAGCTGGGAATAGTGAACGTGCCGATTATTTTCATCACCGGTGAAGAGGACACGAAGTTCACCGAAATCAACAGCAGGATGATGAAGTTGCTGAATGATGAAATCCGTAGCGAAAGCGAACATCACATCATACCAAAAGCCGGACATCGGGTTCACCTCGAAAAGCCTGAATCGGTTTTGGAGCTCATTTCGAAAACTCTTTGATTAGGACGCAAAGTGGCGCAGATTACAACGCAGATTAACGCAGAGAATTATAATTCACAATTCACCATTCACAATCATTGGTGTCCGGTAAAAACTCAATCGAATCATATTATTGCTTTTGAAATCAATTATGAGCCGATTTTAAGCACGATCTAAAAACGAACCCCTTTAAATTAGTAGCAGCTGAATCGTTACTCAATTGAAGTAACCATCTCTTACCTTTTGTGCGGACAAAAGGTAACCAAAAACCGCCGGGCTGGGAAAAAAAGTTAGCTAAAGCGTACTGCATTCCGCTAAAAGAAACCAAAGCTCCCCAGCGCTCAGAGCAATTTCAAGAGCTACTCAGCGGTAGGTTTCTTTTTTAACGCTCCACTCCGCCGCGCTTCTTAACGCTATTTTTTTCCGTAGGCCGGATTGATTGGTACCATTTTTCGTCTTAGTGGTTTTTAGAGCTTTCCTTTTTAGTGTTTCTCCTCACCGCCAGTATACTTTCCCCGGACAACA
>PWID01000153.1 GCA_003555145.1 Balneolia bacterium
ACTGGCATTATGTACTACATTGATTTTCATTTACTCGTAGATAACTGCGGGTATCAATACATATCAGGTGTACAAATTGAAGACTAAGAGACTCACGAATTTGAAGCGCGCAGGTATTGGGATGCTTTTCATTTTTGCTGTCGCAACGGCATGGCTCTGGTATATAATCGGTGATATTCCCGGCGCGCTCGAGCCGGATAATTCCCGACCGGCTGGTGTGCTGATAGACAATGTCCGCCTGATTTCGATGGTGCCCGGTGCCCCGGAGTCTGAGGATGAGCGTGCCGTGCTTGTAATGGGTGACCGCATTACTGAGATTGGCGCAGCGGGAGAACTCAGCGCGCCGGAAGGCGTTCGAATCGTTGACGGTCTTGGGTACACCCTCATTCCCGGACTGATTGATGCGCATATTCACCTCAGCGATGAGGCTGAGCTGACCGGTTACCTCGCCCACGGCGTAACTGGCGTTCGTAATTTGTCAGGATATCCATTCCACCTGAGGCTGTCGGAAAAGATCCGAACGGGCGCGCTTCTCGGTCCTGATTTCATCACCACCGGACAAATTCTAAACGGTCGCGGTCCTAATGAAACGGTGCTTCAGCACACGGTGACGACGGATGAAGAGGCCCGCGCGGCCGTTCGAAAACAGTACAGAGCCGGTTTCAGGGCATTAAAAGTTTACTCTAATCTCAATCCCGAAGCGTTTGAGGCTATTCTCGATGAGGCAGCTCAGCTCGGCATGAGCGTTTCAGGCCACTCCCCCGAAGGAGTACGCACGGCCGGCATCCCCATTGAGAAACCTTTCGAAATTCCCTGGGAGGCTACGCTTGGACGTGGCTTCACCACCCTTGAGCACGTAGAAACCCTGGTTTGGCACAGCCTCAGAGATGATTTAGACCGGGAAAAAATGCGCTCTGTAGCAGCAGCGCTCGCCAGATCCGGTGAGGCCGTTACCCCAACGCTCTATGCCCATAAACGGCTCGTTTTGGTCGCAGAGTCGGAAGGTGCTTATTTAAACCGCCCCGGTTCGGATATGATAAACCCGCTTGTTACATGGTTTTCAAAAGATGCCGCGCAGTTCTGGAGTCAGGTCGACCCGTCCGTCTATGAAGGGCCACGCGCCGGGTTTTATCTCACTGCAACCGGGCTGCTGCATGAAGCGGGCGTTCCTTTGCTAACCGGCAGCGACAGCGGCGTTTTCGGCATTATTCCGGGTGAATCGGTATCTCGTGAACTGGAGCTGCTGGTCGCTTCCGGTTTATCTCCCTATGAGGCGCTAAACTCTGCCACCCGTCTCAATGCTGAAATTCTCGGTTTCGAAAAAACAGGCATGATTTTACCCGGCTATCGCGCCAACCTCGTACTAGTGCCGAATGATCCGTTAACTGACATCGGAGCCGTCGAATTTCCGTCAGGCGTAATGATCGGCGGGCATTGGCTGGATGAGCGGGCACTTGACGATATGAAAAGCGCAGCACGAGGTTCAGGGGTATCAACATTTTTTCGCTCCCTGATGCGGGTGATTGAAATGAAACTGGCCGCATGACGCAAACTTTGAATACCCGATTTATTGCATATATTCACTCCCTGACACCTTTTTGTAATCGGGCTGTCATTTCACGCATCACCATATAACTTTTTGCCAATTTCTCAGGGTCCCTGATGTGTGATATGTATGTGCTTTTAACACCAAATCCGCGCTCTTGAAATCAGGACCAGTCTTATCTGTAAACGAAAAGCTCCCGCGAAAGCTGGGTTTTTGGGGGCTTTGGCTTCTGGTTGTGAATGGGTTTATCGGCGCCGGTATCTTCGGGCTTCCAAGCGGTGCAGCGGCGCTGGCCGGTGAATACAGCGTCTGGATCTACGCCGTTTGCGCGCTTCTGATGCTCCCGGTTATCCTCTGTTTTGCCGAACTGGGCAGCTACTTTCGCGGTACCGGCGGTCCCATCCTGTATGGAAGGGAAGCCTTCGGACCCTTCATCGGCTTTCAGGCAGGTTGGCTGTTTTATGTAGCCCGCATTATTTCATTTGCAGCCAACTCTGTGCTGCTGGTTGACAGCATTGGTTTTTTCTTTGAACCCGCTGCTGTTGGCATCGGGCGCACCATCTCGCTGGCGCTTATCATCGGTGCATTAACCCTGATTAACGTTCTGGGCTCTGTGGAGTCCATCCGGTCGCTCGCGCTGTTTACGGTCCTTAAATTCTCGGTCCTGATTCTCCTGGTATTAAGCGGCTTGCTTTACCTGGGTTCAGATATTTTACCCACTTTTGAGAGCAGTTTGCCGCCGGTTAGCAGTTTAGGGGCGGCCGCATTACTTCTTATCTATGCGTTTGTGGGCTTCGAAGGGGCCGTGGTTCCCGGAGGGGAAGCCAAACGTCCGCAGCGGGATATGCCGCTGGCCCTGCTGACCGGCTTAGCCGTTGTGGTTCTGCTCTACATGCTCATACAGCTGGTTTCCCAGGCGGCCGTTCCCGATTTAGCCGCCTCAACATCTCCGCTTCTGGATGCTTCAGCAGCCCTTTTCGGTACCACGGGCGCCATCATCCTGATGATAGGCGTGGCAACATCGGTAACCGGAAATCTGGTGGGTGCTATGTTTTCATCGCCCCGCCTCACCTACGCGCTGGCGCTGGAAGGATCGCTTCCAAAATGGTTTGGCAACGTCCACCCAAGGTGGCTCACGCCCGCAAACTCCATTATCTTCTACGGAGTTTTTTCGTTTATCGGTGCGTACTTTGGCTCATTCATGTTTTTGGCGGCCATGACCGTACTTGCAAGGCTGTTTGTGTTTATCATCACCTGCAGCGCCGTGCCTGTTCTGCGCGCCCGGTTTAAAAACAGCGAAGGATTTACGCTTCGGGGCGGATACACTATTCCTGTACTCGGTGTTTTGGCATCGCTCTGGCTGATGATGCAGGTTAGCTTTACGTCCATCTGGCTCACGGCGCTCTTCATCGCAATCGGCACAATTTTATACATAACCGGGAAAAGACAGGATGATGGGAAATGAGGTGACGGGCTTACTGAGGTTGTTTCTCTCCGGCAAAAAGATGATTCACACCTTTTCTGAAGCGGAGTGGAGCTCGGAAGTTTTAAATGTTGAATTTTAAGTTTTGAGGCTACTCCGATTATTACCAATTCCGGAATTGATGTCTTCAATCCTAATAACGTGCAATAAAAAAACAACAGCTTACCTTCATGCACCGAGTGATAGCGATTTCCGCGAAGCGAAACTTCGTGCCCTCGTGGTTCAAAATTTACTTTTCGGAGCGGGCTCAGTTTTGAATTTATGTCGATACCTGAATAAGCCTTTGTTCCGTTTTCAAAGATAGAAGGTCACAGATTGGCATGGATTAGTAAATAGATTTTCACGGACAACCATTTAAATTTCAAAATTACTGTTGTCCGGGGAATTTGAATTGTCCTTATGAAAGTGACCTTTAATTGAATTTGGAAGCCTTTTTTATGGTAAAATCAAAAACAAACCCTGTTACATCTCAAAGACCCCGAAAGGGGTCAACTAAAATTAGCCCCGGGTGGATTGTATGTAGCGAAGCGCCTACAATCTACCCGGGGTAAGAAGTCAAGTAACCAACAGGCCCGAAACACTAAGCTGATTAGTTAGCAGCAGTTCCAGAGGGCCAACAATCAGATGTAATCCCAAAACACGCTTCTTATCTGGTACAAGGGCCAATCATTCGGCTTCGAAACATGATTTAAACCGACCCTCGACACCTTCAAAGCTTTCTTCAAT
>PWID01000114.1 GCA_003555145.1 Balneolia bacterium
CAAACCCAAATCTGCATTCGGGCAACCACCCCATTACCGCCCCCTTTCTATTACCGTCTGCTTTAGCTGACGGTAATAGAAAGGGCTTCAGCTCTAACTCCCGGAGCAAATCAACGACTGTCCGCCGTGAATCGAAACCAGTTTCTAACCACCTTAACCCCCTGTTTTGGGATTAAAGCGAAGGCTACCCGATCCCCGCTAACTAAAGCCAACCGAAATAGATAATTCGATACCAACCCCAAGGCTACAAAACCAAATTTCCCCAAGCTCAAATCTGCATTCGGGCAACCACCATATTACCGCCCCGGTTTCTATTACCGTCTGCTTTAGCTGACGGTAATAGAACGGCTCAGCCGTAACTCCCGGAGCAAATCAACTACTGTCCGCCGTGAATCGAAACCAGTTTCTTTTTCCAATTTTAACCGTCTATTTGCAGCAGGCAATTCAAATCACTACTATTTGAGAGGATAACCAACCGGCGTCAGCTTTTTAAGTATGATGCCTTTTTTGCCGTATAAACTATAGCTCAGAGACCATGAAAAGCTCGTTTAAATTATTACTGACAACCCTGTCGGCGATCATCATTCTTTTTTTTCTGATTACGCTGGTGAATCAGCTGTTCGGGCTGGTCGATATCGTGGCGCGGTATAATGAGGGCCTCAGCCAGTTCGTGTTTGTGATCTTCAGTCTGCTGCTTCTGGGCCTGTTGATCGCTCCGGTGTACTTCATAATCCGTCTGCCTGCGAAGCTGGAATATCCGGCCTCAAACGATGAAAATGAGATTGCTCTCTACAAAAAGAAACTGGCTGGTAATCTCAACAAGAACAAACATATCAAAAACGCTGGTTTTGAGGTTGATGAGCACAATCTGGATGAAGCCCTTCTCATTCTGGAAAAAGAAGCCCGGAAAGAAGTGAACCGGGCCTCCGCGATTGTGTTTGTCAGCACGGCCATTTCCCAGTCCGGCAAGCTGGACAGCTTCGTTGTATTGGCCTTATTGGTGAAGATGGTGTGGAAAGTCGCCCATATTTATAATCAGCGGCCGGCCATATCAAACCTGGTTAGATTGTATGCCAATGTTGCCGGCACCACGCTCATTGCCGCCAACCTCGATGAAATTGATATGTCAGAGCAAATGGAGCCCGTAATCGCCGAACTGGTTGGCTCAACCGCCCTGGGAGTCGTACCGGGATTCAGCCAGATTACCGCCTTTGGATTTTCATGCGTGATGGAGGGGTCAGTCAACGCCTTTCTTGCCCTCAGAATGGGTGAAGTAGCCATTGGGTATTCGGGCAGCATAACAAAACCCGAGCGCGGAGTCGTCCGTAAATCGGCCTCACTAAAAGCCCTCAAATCCCTGAGAACCATCGTAAAAGAAAATGGCAAAGAGGTGCTGAAGGCCCTTTTCAACGCATCCAAAAAAAGATTCGCATGGTCAGGCAAAGAAGGCACAATCAATGTACCTGCTGAGGGCGCAATGGGTGATCAGCAGCTCCCGGCCGAAATCCCCCCAAAAGAGCAAAAACGAATTATTGACCGCGTACTAAGCATCTGGTCCGGCAAACCGGTTAAGGTTGATAAGGATAGCGTTTAGCGTTTAGCGTTTAGCGTTTAGCGTTTAGCGTTTAGCGTTTAGAAAATGTATGAAGAATATGATATCTGCCTTTACTTTCTTCTTGCCTGTTAACCTTACGAGAAAATACCCCGATAAAGCGGGGCGCAACGCGATATAATCTGTCAGGTTCCGCATCCAGAACACCACCGCAAGAAACTTTTGGCCGAGTTCATAAGTGACATATTTACCTACCTGCCCAAAACTCAGGTACTATGCCAGGTATCCCACTTATAACATATTAAATAGCCGTATCAGTGACCGGAGTTCTTTGGCTCCCAGGTGTTTTAAAATAAAATAAGGTGCAAACTTATCGTGAGATCAAACACGCTCTGGCTCCGGTCACTAACCGGCTTTTAATGCTACGTTCATCAACTCTCAACATCATATCCGCACATCCGGCTCCCTGAGGTGTGGCGAAGTCTGTTTTCGGGTCTGTATTTTCACTAAAATTAAATGTCAAACCGTTTAATAACGGTTTATCGACTTAGCGGTCAAAGTGGATGTTAGAGTTTTACTGAGGTAATCTCCAGCTGACTTAATTACTACGCATTATTTTACTTTTTTGAATTCCTTCTGCTCATTGCGATACTAATCTATGCTGTTAGGCCCCTTGTAAAAAATTTTTGTGACGAATGGTTAAAAAAGTGGGACAAGCGGTCAAATTGTTACAAATTATCTATATTAACACACGATTTGATCGCTCAACTGACGCCCAATTGTAAATCGAACCTGCTCTTTCGTATGAGAACTGAACCCGCCGGAACCCATCCGTGGAGAAAATATGCCCTCGCAATGGCTGTGCTATTTGCTGTGCTTGCGCTTCATTTATTTACCTCAGAATCTCTGCTCGCCCAGGCCCCGCCGTCATCTGCATCCGGACAGGGTCAGGCGCAGCCCCCAGAGAGATCCGGCATGCCGCAACCATTCAATCCGGATGAATTCCGCACATTGCTCCGAGAAGCAGAAAACGATCAGGAAAAACTCAGTTTATACCGGCGTTTCAGCAGTGGCCCGTATCGCGTTCCGGCCGACAGCACGCGGAATTGGGCGGGAGAAATTACTCAACTTGAAATCCGGGAAGAACTCAAGGTCGCTAATTATCATTTGTTATTCGGGCACAGCTATTATCCAGTTCATTCAGACTCTGCCATTTACCACTACAAAATTGCAAACAATATTTTCCTTAACGAGGAGGATGCCTTATCGTTTTTGAGCACATCATCTGTGCTTTCTTCCATTTATTTAGCAAGCGGTAAACCGCTCGAGGCGGAGGATGTATTGCTCAACGCCATTTTGTTTTCCCGGGAATATGATGGAGAATTGCCACCACAGCTGCTCCGGAGCATTTACGGAAATGCTGCGAATATGTATGCCCGCGTCCTCGCTTACGATCAGGCTATTTATATGGCTGGGATTGCCCTTGAGCACGACGATTCCCCCTTAACTTCCTGCGTTACCCGTATTAGCCTTGCCTCTCACTTACGTGAAGTAGGCGATTACCGGCAGTCCCGCGCCGAGCTCCAATCTTGTATTGATGTTGAATCACCGGATTCACAAATCAATATGACGGTCCTTAGCGGACTCGCGCTTACCTCGCTTGCTGAAGCCGATACAAGCTCGGCCATTTTGCATTTGGAAGAAGCTAGTGCGCTGATTTCAGGCACCCGGAATCCTTCAATCGTTGTCACATTGCTGAGCGAGTTAGGTCAGCTCAATATTCACACCGGTGAAATAGCAAAAGCGGGTGAAATCGCCAGGCAGATTGAATCCCTTCCTTTTCCCCAGCTTCCGCCGCCATCAGCGCTGAAGAAAAGCCACTATCTTGCACTCTATAACTTCCATGCTGGAAATTATAATGAAGCTCTTCGATTTTCGGATGAAGCCATCGGAATAGCCGAGCAGCACCAGCTAACTACTGAGCTGGATAATATCCACGCCATCCGAAGCTCCATATATGAGGCGCAGGGTGATGCGCAGCTGGCCCTTAGCGAAACGCGCAGACAAATAGAGCTCAACTCCCTGATTGCTGAATCCGTAGATCAGCGTGAAGAGGCCAGCGCCCGGGTTCGCTACGAGCTCCGGATGAATGAAGCCAGCCTGGCATCGGCCATCAGCTCGCAGCAGAG
>PWID01000106.1 GCA_003555145.1 Balneolia bacterium
GGTGCTTCGCACCGTTTGGGGCGGTTCGCTCCGCTCACAGCGCCTGTTTGGAGTTTGGAGTTCCCCCCCATCTCTCCATCTCCCCATCTCTCCTTCAATTCAAAAATCGCATATCAGATATCAGATATCGCATACCCCCCTTTGCAATTCAACACTCATATTGAACGCTTTGCTTTTCAGACCCGTTATATTATTTATAGGTCTGCGCAATGTTTTTTGATTATAACTGCGATGACTATATTGAGGGGATACGGTTAACTCACTTTAAAGATTACAACTCACAAAACTGCAAACAAAACCGTATCAGATTTATAAGTCCATAATTAGCAAGCTGCATACCTTTTGATAAAAACGATTAAGGGTATGCTGTTTATACTCGCACAAAGAGCGTTGGGCAGATTAAACATCAACGAACATACTTTTTTATGAAAGCATCGCGACTTTGGTTCGCAGTTTTTGCACTATTTTTGTTGCAGACGGGGTTCATTCTTACTTCGTGCGGCAATGGAAACGGTAACGGTAACGCATCATCAGACCGGCAGCGATCTGCCTCCCAGGTTGATATTGATCTGGATCAGATTATTGAAAATGGTGTTATTCGTGCAATTACCAGCTACAGCCCGGTCAGCTACTTCATTTATCGTGGGCAGCCCATGGGTTATGAATATGAGCTGTTAAATATTTTTGCTGAACGCCACAACCTCGAGGTTGAAGTTTTGGTGGCCCGCGATCTGGATGAAATGATCGATATGCTGAACAGGGGCGAGGGTGATTTAATTGCTTATGGCATGACCGTTACCCGCGATCGCAGAGAGGTGCTGGAGTTTACAACGCCTTTTAATACAACCCGGCAAGTTTTGGTACAGCGCAAACCTGATGGATGGAGGCAGATGAGGCTGCATGAAATCGAGCGCAGTTTGCTTCGATCACCCATCGAGCTGGCAGGAGAGTCTGTTGTGGTACGGCGTGCATCATCTTATCTGGATAGAATGGAGAATCTCCAGAACGAGATAGGAGCGGACATTGATGTTCTTGAGGCTGAGTCGGGTTTCACTACCGAACAGTTGATTCGAATGGTCGCCGAGCGTGAAATTGACTACACTATTTCGGATGAAAACATAGCCCGCCTGAATCAGGCTTATTTTCCAATTCTGGATATTGAAACACCAGTATCTTTGCCGCAACAAACAGCATGGGCCGTAAGGCAGAATTCACCACAGATGCTCGATGCCATAAACGAGTGGCTTGCAGAATACCAGAGAGATTCCGAGTACTATGTGATCTACAATAAATACTTTGAAAATACCCGGGCATACAGATCCAGATTATCGTCCCAATTGCTATTTTCGGAAGGCGGACAGATTTCTTCATATGATGACATCATACTGGAATATGCACAGGAAATTGACTGGGACTGGAAGCTACTGGCAGCCCTTATCTATCAGGAGTCACAGTTCAATCCGAACGCGAGCTCCTGGGCGGGTGCTGTGGGGCTGATGCAGCTCATGCCGCGTACTGCTGTTGCCTATGGTGCGAACGATCCCACAGACCCCCGTGAAAGCATTGAGGCCGGTGTGAAATTTATCAAATGGCTGCAGGATTACTGGGAAGATGAAATTGAAGACCCGGCCGAGCGCCAGAAGTTTATAATTGCATCTTATAATGTTGGACAGGGGCATGTACAGGATGCAAGGCGACTCGCTGATGCGTTTGGGGCAGATCCGAACGTATGGGACGATAATGTTGCCGTTTATCTGGAGAAAAAGTCCTATGAAGATTATTACAATCACGAGGCCGTACGATACGGTTACGCTCGTGGGGTGGAACCGGTTCGTTATGTGAACAGCATTTACTACATCTACCAGCACTACAGGGCAATAGCAAACCTGCAGATTCCTTCGCCGGATGAAGACCCTATTGTGCTCGACTGATTATTCCTGGCCGGAAACTGTATCACCTTATAAAAAAAGCCGAAGCTGCTATTACCGCTTCGGCTTTTTTTGTAATACGTGTGGAAAAGAAACTTATTAAGCAGTTTCCTTCTTTTTAACCGGCCGTATTGTAAGTACGGGAACCTCACAGCTCATCATCACCTTTTCGGTAGTGGAGCCAAGAAACAGGTGGCTGAGACCACTTCGGCCATGGGTGGCCATTACTACAATATCGGACTCTGTATTGGCAAACTCAGCTATTTCGTAATGAGCTGAGATACCGCGCAGAATTACTACGTTAAACGTAATGGCGCGGGAGTCGTCGCCTTCGGGCCGCAGTCGGTAAACGCCGTCTTCTTCAATAAGTCTCCATTTTTCATCACCGAGATTATTCTCATCCAGGTACTTTTGGATTTTTTTGATGATGGTTGTACTCATCGACTCGGTATCGCCTCTGCCGGGTTCACCCTCACCTTTAGGAAGGTTTTCGAGCGGGCTGCCATAAAGCTCCATTACATGAAGCATGGTTATGGAAGTGCCAAAACTGGATGCCATACTGGCTGCGTAAGCCAGTGCGGATATTGACAAACTTGAAAAATCGGTTGGAATAAGCACGCGGTTAACGCCTGTTGGAGGAAGATCGCCATGTACGCTAAGCACCGGTACTTTTGAATGCCGGATAACCTTTTCGGCAGTAGAGCCCTTCAGCAGGCTGTTCTTGTGTGAGCCAATGGCGCCCATAACAATCATATCGTAGCCTTTTTTCTCAGCAAACTCTACGATCTTTTCATGAGGCTTCCGGTCGATCTTTACGAATGTCTTTCCGCGAATCTCTTTGGGAATACTGATGTCTAGTTCGGCTGTAAGGCGCTCCTGTGCATTAGAAAGCACCTGCGGATAAATATCTTTATCCATATCGATTGGCAGACCAAGCTTCTTTACGCTTTCGTTCAGATACTTCAAAATTGGGATAACGTGCAGGAAATCAACTTCACCCCCAAATTTTTTGGCGAGAGCCCGGGCGTAATTATACGCTTCTTTTGATCCTTCGGAGAAGTCGGTTGGTACGAGTATTTTGTTCAGCTTAAGCATAGTAAATCCTGTGCGTGTCGGGTCGGGTTAATAATAATGATGCGATAATATTTATGAAGGTGTTTTAAATCAAACTGGGCGGTCTGGGCCGGAAATTTATTTAATGGTGATGGTGATGGTGGTAGTGATGTACGCTGTTCCGCTCCCGGCGGTAAATTGCCAATTGCCTTGATGTTAACCCAAGTTGATGATTTCTGAAAGCCTTCTATATAAGAAATGTACTAAATAACTTTGAATTTAGAAATTGAAGAGGCTCAGCTTCTGCCGGGTCGCTTACTGGCCTTGGTTCTTGAAATATAGCCCAGCATCAGTACGGCCAGTATTCCAATAAGCATCATAATATAACCGTGATGAACTGAAGCCTTACCTGCCGATAAGCGCTGGTCTGCATCTGCAGTGTCGGTTGACGGTATAAATGGAGTACTGGAAATGAGAGCGTTTTTTACTACAATTACTTCAACCATTTGCTCGCTTTCAGGTGCTTCGGGATTCAGTATATCACCAAGAACAAGAAACTCAGGAACCCGTTCCGAGGGAGTGCTTTCTGCTGCCATAGCTACCAAAGGGCTGCTTACGTTCACAATCTGAGGGCGTTCAGACTGTATGAATTCACGATCCTGAAATGGCCAGATGATGTACAGCGAACCGGCCATGAACCCAATTAGCAGACAAAGAGTAACCAGGTAATACCTGTCGAGCAGCCACGATAAAATTCTTGAAAAAACAGCCAGTCCTGCTACGACACCAATCCCAAACGGAATAAGAATCATAATAGCATCCATAGTCTGAGGCGTACCCAGTTGACCGATTGCACCTAAAATAGTATCGTACTTCCTCATAATGAGTAGCAAAAAAGAGCCAGAAACACCTGGGAGTATGAGTGCGGTAATAGCTATCGAACCGGTAAGCAGCAGAAACAGCGGATGATCCGGCGTTTCAGTGGGAACAAGAGTTACAATAATGTAGCCTGCAACTGTGCCTGTTAGCATCGAAATAAATGCTCTTAGGCTAAATCTACCCAGATCTAGCGTGAGCAGAACAACAGAACCCAGTATAAGACCGAAAAATAAACCATAAATTAGCTCCGGATGGCTGTACATATATACGGGAAGCGGTACAATGCGGGTGAAAAACAGCAGCGCAGTAAAAATTCCCAAAATCAGTGTGAGGCCGAATTTCCAGTGTACTTGAGCAAAAACGCCTTTCAGGTTAAAAGTAAGCAATGAACGGACAGCAACTCCATTTACGCTTTTAATAGCGTCGATCATGCGCTTATAAATGCCCAGAATGAGGCCCATTGTGCCGCCGCTTACGCCGGGTACAACGTCCGCGGCTCCAATAATGAAGGCTTTTCCAAACAGCAGCGGCACTTCACGCATTTCGGTGAAGTCCTTATCCTGTTCTGATTCCTGCAGTTCCGGGTCGTGCTGATTTTCGGCGGGTTGGTCTGTCATGTATTAACTACGGTTCGTCTGATGATTTTCGTAAGATTAAATGTTTGTCCGAAATGATTGAGTTTTTCAACCATGCTAAGATGACCCGTTTTGCCAGCCGTCTTTGCCGATGAGAGGGACAAACTTGAAATCATCATAGATTTCCTCCCGGAACTCGTCCCCAATGCGCGTAATCCGGTGCATGGCCTGTCGGGTTTCATCACCAACGGGTATAACGAGCCGCCCGCCTTCATTAAGCTGGTTTACGAGAGCATCGGGAATTACGGGCGCGCCTGCGGTTACTACAATGGCATCGTAAGGAGCGTATGCATTCCAGCCCTGGGTTCCGTCCCCGCACTTCATCATAATGCGAAGGCCGATCTCTTGTAGAATGGTGCGTGCGCGGTCGTAAAGGAGCCTGTGCCGCTCAATGCTGTAAACGACAGCACCCATGGAAATAAGGATAGCTGCCTGGTAACCGGAGCCGGTGCCAATTTCGAGAACCTTTTCCCCAGGTTTGATATCAAGCAGTTCGGTCTGGCGAGCTACGGTATATGGCTGCGAGATGGTCTGCTTCATATCGATCGGGAGGGCCGAATCTTCGTAGGCCCGGTCGGCAAAGGCGGTATCCACAAACAGATGTCTGGGTACGTCTTCAATAGCTTTGAGAACCGCTTCGGATGTTATGCCCTTTTTACGGAGCGTATCCAGAAGTTTTTTTCTTCTGTTGCGGTATTTATGTTCGTTATAGGAATGAAGCACAAACTGCTGTTAAAAAGCGTGAGCGTTACGACTGCATTAAGCTTTAAAGATAGGTATTTTCGGCAAGTAATACCCGTATCAATAAACGGGCGACTGGGTTCGAATGCCATAACCCTGAGAACGTTTCCAACTATTTTAATGTAATGTCGTACACGGAATAAAGCCGGCTATAACACTGCCGGAACAGAAATAACTTAATATGTTTTATGATGAAGCCAGAGGATAATTCTATGCAGGACTCGCTAACATTAAAAGGGAAGGGTGATGAGCGCCATTCGTTCCGAATTCCGGCCGAAGCGCGGGATTTGTCATCCGCATTTAATGGTGATGTGACCTGCCCCGATGGCGAAACCATCGAGATCCACGATAACATTATCCGGTATCTGAAGGGGCTTCCAAAAGACATCACCCTGGCACAAAGAAGCAATTTTCTGCCGCCAACGGCCGCTTTTTATGAAGATACCTGGCGCAAAAGATCTATTGGCTTTCTTTCCGGCGAGAACTTTTCATTTGAGGATGAGAAGCAGCTCTTGCTAAGCTGGGCGAGTCCGTTCAATTCGGGGCTCGTGCTGGATTTGGGTACCTCAACCGGGTTTTACGCACGTGCTCTGGCCGGGGCGAATCCGGATTCGGTCGTAGTGGCTATTGATATTTCCGAGCCCATGCTCAGGGAAGCCCGAAAGAAAACAGTTGGAGAAAACACGAGTTTGTACCTGCTCAAAGCCGATGTGAGTGAACTACCGTTTTATGGAAAATCAGCAAATCTGATTGTATGTGGCGGAAGCCTCAATGAATTCAGTAATCCGGAAAAGGCATTGTACGAAGCCAAACGCGTACTGAATCCGGAAGGAAGATTGTTTATGATGCACTTGCTCCGCGCCGATACTCTGGCCGGGAAAATAGCGCAAAAAGCTTCGGAAGCCGGAGGCATTTCATTCTGGACCGAGCCCGAGTCGGAGCTGCTGTTTACCCGCGCGGGTTTCGAAATCGAGCGTCGTCTTAAAATGGGAATTGTGATGTTCAGCCTGCTTAAACCCGTTTAGATGAATCCGGCAGGCCTTAGCCTTGATCTGGAAATGAAGTTGTAATGCCTACATATGCTCCGGCGCGCTGATTCCCAGAATGCGAAGTCCGTTGGCAAGCGTGGTTTGGGTTGCTTGGAGCAGCCCTATACGCGCGCGGGCTATAGGGGCATCCTCGCCCATAATCCGGCAGTCGTGGTAGAATTTGTGGAAATGTCCCGAAATCTCATTCATATAGGTAATGAGCCTGTGCGGCTCCCGGTGTTCTGATGCCAGGGTGATGGCATCAGGAAACTGAAAAACCTGCTTCATGAGTGCAATCTCAGACTCATGCGTAAGCAGGCTCAGGTCCGGAGCAGTCTTCATATCGTATTCCTCGGCAGCTTTCTGCATGATGCTGTGAATACGCGCGTGCGCATACTGCAGATAAAACACGGGGTTTTTCTCGCCGGCCTCCTTGGCTTCAGCAATGTCAAACTCCAGGTGGGTTCCCGGGGTGCGCATGAGGAAGAAGAAGCGGGTAACATCAGAGCCGACTTCGTTCATGAGTTCGTCGAGCGTTACGAAGTTGGCCTTCCGCGTGCTCATCTTAAACGGTTGTCCGTCTTTCACAATAGTAACAAACTGATAGACCTGCACGTCGATGCGGCTTGTGTCGTACCCGAGGGCTTTCAGAGCGGAAACGACATCCGGATAGGTGGCAATATGATCGGCCCCGAAGATGTCTATACATAAATCATATCCGCGATCCAGTTTCGATATGTGATATGCAATATCCGGCAATCGATACGTAGGTTCGCCGGTACTTTTAATTAGAACAGTGTCTTTTTCTTTGCCGAACTCGGTTGTCTTAAACCAGACGGCACCGTCTTTGTCGTAGACCAGCCCTTTTTCGCGAAGACGCGATACAACCTTTTCGATAGATTTATCTTCATACAGGCTGTTTTCGTTGAAAAACTGATTCATACGGATGTTCATCCGGTCGAGAGTGTTGCGGATGTCGGCAAATATGGCCTCTTCTGCAGCCTGCTTGAACACAGTGTCTTCAGGCTTTGAATCGCGCAGAGAGTCGCCGTGCTTTTCGAGCAGCGTTTCTGCTATATCAGCGATATAGGCGCCTTCGTAACCACCTTCTGGCAGTTCGGCCTCTTCGCCAAGCAGCTGCAGGTAGCGGGCTCGTACGCTTTCGCCAAGTACACGCATCTGCCGCCCGGCGTTGTTGAAATAATATTCGCGGTCTACTTCTGCGCCAGTCCATTCGAGCAGGCGGGCAATGGTGTCACCAAGCACGGCATTTCGGCCATGACCTACAGTTAGCGGGCCTGTCGGGTTTGCGCTTACAAACTCCACCTGCATTTTTTTGCCGGCGTTCCCCGTTGTTTTACCATATTCGCTTCCGAGCTTGATGACTTCACCCAGCTGATCAAAAATCCAGTTATCTGCATACCGGAAGTTGATGAAGCCCGGTCCGGCAATTTCCACGTCCTTTATCTTGTTCGAATCGTACTCAAGGTTTGCGATTAGCTGTTCTGCGATTTTGCGTGGCGGCATACGAAGAACTCCGGCAAGCGTCATGGCCAGGTTGGTGGCCGCATCACCGTGCTCCGGAGTGCGGGGTTTTTCGATAATTATGTCGGTTTCAACCGGCTCCGGGCTGATTTTATCGAGTGCGTTTTTGAGTATGGTTTGTAAATAGGCTTTCATGGATGTACGATATCAGAACGGACGTAAAAGCAAAAACCCGGATTAACCGGGTTTTGTGCAGATTGTAAATAGAGTTACAATATAAAAAGCTTTCAGGACTCTTTCATGTAATGATTCCCTTATCGCGAAGGCTGGTGTGCTCAAAACCGGCAACTATAATGTGGTCGAGAACCTGTATGCCCATCATCCTGCCGCCTTCAACAAGCCGCTGCGTAAGGTTGATATCTGATCGCGATGGCGTGGTGTTGCCGCTTGGGTGGTTATGCAGAAGAATGATACCATGCGCGTGATTCATTACCGAGCGGCGAAGTACTTCCGGCGGATCCACAATCGTTGCGTTCGTGCCGCCCACGCTTATACGGTCGTAGCCTAACAGAACCTTGGCCGAATTTAAATATGCCACAATGAAAATTTCTTTGGTGAGGTCACGCATCATCGGGCCGAAGTAACCATATACCTGGTCGGGCTGATGGAGCATCACCTTCTCCTTTCCCGAATCCTGATTGAGACGCCTTGCAAGCTCAAACGCGGCCATCAGCGTGATGGCCTTCACCTTGCCAATTCCTTTAATCCGGCTGATTTCCTGCCAGTCGCAGCGCACCAGCCGGTGCAGACCTTTGTTGGTTTCAAGCAGATGGCGCGATGTTTCCATCACGTTCATACCTTTAGTACCGGAGCGCAGCAGAATGGCAAGAAGCTCGGAATCGGTAAGTACATCCGAGCCGTATTTCATTAGCTTTTCCCGAGGCTGTTCGTCGGGCAGCATATTACGGACACCGCGTGCAGCTTTGGAGATATATTCGGTTTCTTTAAGATTAATTTCAGACATGGGGTGCAGGTTTTGTTCTTGGTTTTGTAAAGGGTGATGACATCTGTGTGTTTAAATACGATTTAGAAAGACATCACCTTAAAGATTAACCAAACCCAAAAACCTTACACAAAAAAAACGGCCGGACTGAAAAATCAGCCGGCCGTTGTACTTGCAGAAGGGTAGTCCTTCGGTCTTAAAGGTGTGAGCCACCCATAAGAGGTTCGTTGGATGCGCGTATGCTGGAATTTGGCAATCCCTGCGGATTTTGACTTTTGCTGAGCTCGATGGCCTCAATAACCATTTCGAGGTGCTTCTCTTTCGAGTTCTGGTAAAAGGTCTGCGCAGCTCCGCTTAACTTAGGCTTACCATGCAGCGGTTTGTCGCTCACGCACAGAAGCGTTGCATTTGGAATACGATACCGGAAGCCGTTGGTGGCTACCGTGGCAGATTCCATATCGATGGCTATGCTGCGGCTCACGTGGATTTCGTTAACGGATCGTTTCTTTGAAAACTCCCAGTTTCTGTTGGCCGTTGTATAAACGGTGCCAATGCGGTAGTTCATTTCGTGCTTCTCCAGAATTTGCTTCAGGAAAATGTTGAGGGTGTAGTTCGGAATGATGGGCACGCTAAGCGGCATATCGTCGTCGAGCACGTTGTCTGCCCGCATATAACCAGAAGCCAGCACAAAATCACCAATTTCCTGATGGTTGCGCAACCCCCCGCAGTGGCCAACCATAATCATGGCATCCGGACGTAAAACAGCAATGTGGTCTGTACAGGTTTTAGCATTCGACGGGCCTACACCTATGTTTACAAGCGAAATACCAAGATTGTCATTTAGCTTGTGGTGGTAGGCCGGCATTTGTACCCCGTCGCGCGATGGTTGCACGCAGTCGGGGTATTTATTTTTAAACACTTCCACGTGCATATCGTAGTTGGTGTACAGTATATAGCGCTGAAAATCCTCGGCACGGGTTCCTGTGTAGTGCTCCAGACGATCCAGACTAATATCAATACGCTCGGGACGGAACAAAAAAAGCTTTTTCATGGTGAAGTCCATCTCGTCTTCATCCAGGAAATCCAGAAGCTGCGGCTCGTTAAGCGGTATAGCTTCTCTGGATCTGTACACTTTAATATGAGCGCCGAGTTTGATGAGCTTTTTCAGTTCTCGGGTGAGGTACCAGCGGTAAACGCGCGGTTTAGCAAACTCTCCGGTAATGTCGGGATTGTGCTCAGACCAGTCCCTTGTGATGCTAAGCTTTGGATAAAATCCGGCTTCGTAAGCCTGTTCCATGAAATCGCAGGCTCTTTCAACAGCTTCTAAAATCTCTTCATCTGTGCTGTCGTTTTTTTTCCTGTATTCGAAATAATCTTTCATTCAGTCTTCTTTATGCCTGCTGCTGCTGTTCAAAACAGCGATGCAGGAACGGTGATTATAATTTTGCCCTAAAAATGGTATAATCATGTTAAGATACCTTAAGTTAGGGCCACGTTCAACAGCAGATACATTGACCCGTAAATTTAACTTGTAGTTCATTTTGCTGCCAATATCTGCTGCATAAAAGGAAACTGTAGTGCCGAAAAAACACCAAAGAAAATAAATATGTCTGATTCCCCCAGAAAATGGACCATCGATACTGAAGATACAATTTGTGAAACACGCGTATTTAATGTGTTGAAGAAAAAAATGCGCATGCCCGGAAGTGATAAAAGCGGCGACTTTTTCACACTAAGCGCTCCGGACTGGGTTAACGTAATCGCCTTCGACGAGAATGGTGATATCATTCTTGTCGAGCAGTATCGCCATGGTACGAACGATATATCCCTTGAAATTCCGGGTGGCGTTATTGATGCTTCTCACGGGGGCGAACCGCTAAATGCCGCCCGGCGTGAGCTGAAAGAAGAAACAGGCTACGAGTCTGATAACTGGACTAATCTGGGTTCTGTAAGCAGTAACCCGGCTTTATTTAATAACTATTGCCACGTTTTCCTGGCGCTCGACTGCCGTAAAAACGGAAGACAGCAGCTTGATGAGCATGAAGATATTACCGTTCGCAAAATGAGTTTTTACGATTTTTGTGAAAGTACGCTCGATGGCAGGGTTCATCATGCGCTGGCCGTGGCTGCACTAGCCAAATATCAGGTTTACCGCAACAGAGAATACAACGGCTAACAAATATCAAATTAACGGCAAAATATTCAGCTGAATCATTTATATTCATCTGGATACCTTTATCTGTTTTCAGAATACAAATATAATAGTTGTATGGATGATGCGCTCAAATCGGATTTAATCAGACGGCACTTTGCTCCCGGAGAATCATTCACCAGAGACAATCTGCGTGAATTTTATTCCGGTAATGGAGAAAAGGATTTGAATGAAAATACGCTGCTGTCCCGGATCTACGGGCTCAAGAAAAAAGGCGTGATCTCAAGCTACGAGCGTGGCCATTTCGTGCTGGGTGGCCGGCCGGACCTGGACGGACTTGTTCAAAAAGAATACCGTGACCTTGCGGCACAAATAGCCGCCGAACTGCCGCACATCCGGTTCACTATCTGGGAGCTGCGAAGCCTTATGGCAATCGTTGGCACTGCGCCGGAGCAAAATCTGGTTTTTGTGGAAACCGACAGAGAGGCATGCGAATCGGTTTTTGATGAGCTTAAAGCAGTTCGCAAAGATTTGTTCTTAAAACCTGATGCAGAAATTCTTAACCGCTACGCGAGTATGTACGAAAACCCGATTATCATAAAACCGTTGATTTCTGAAGCCCCGCTGGATAAAGTGAAGAAAACCGTTGTGCCGTCGCTGGAAAAGCTGTGTGTCGATATGATGGCCGAGCCCGTATACTTCAGCGAGGTGAAGGGCCAGGTTTACAGAGATTTGGTTAAAAAGTTTTTTGCTGATAATATCATCAACCATAGTGCGCTCAGGCGGTATGCATCGAGAAGAGGAAGCCGGGAAGAAATTGAAAATATGCTGCACAGTCTCAACATCACGCTTAAAACGAGCTAAACTGAACAGCCCGAACATTAACTCTGCGGATTGTGTTTTTGCCGGTAAAATACAGCCCATAAATGATTTACTGATTTAGAATTCACCTACGAATGACAAAACCGAACGCTGGCAAGAGAAAAGAAAGGCCCGGATATATCGTCGACGACGTGCTGATGATCATTCTGCTGCTTATTAACCTTTTGTTTATAAGCTTCGACTGGTTGTTTCAGAGTGCACAGTTCAGGGAGTGGGTTGAGTTTATATCGCCGGCATTTAAAGCCTTTTATGCCGATCAGATTCATGACGATTTCATTCTTTATGATCTCATTTTTGTGGCCATTTTCCTTGCTGAGTTCTTTGTCAGGTGGGTCGTTTCAATTAAAAACAAAGATTTTTCGAAATGGTACTATTTCCCGTTTGTGTACTGGTACGATTTGGTGGGCTGTATTCCGATCGGCGGCTTCCGTTTTTTACGACTGCTGCGTTTGGTAACCATTGCGGTAAGACTGCAGCGAATGGAAAAAATCGATATGACCAAGCTGGCCTTGTATCGGTTCCTCATGCATTACTTCAACGTTTTTATTCAGGAAATTACAGACCGGGTTACGCTAACGATTCTTTCTAACGTTCGCGAAGAGCTGCATGAAGGTACGCCGGTAATCGACGGCATTGTGGATGACGTGCTCCGGCCCCGACAGGCCGAGTTAATCAACTGGATTTCCATGCGTTTGCAGCTGGCCGCCTCCAAAGGGTACGCGCTTCACGAAGAAGAAATTCGCGTCTATGTGCAGCAGAGAATAAATCAGGCCGTAGATAAAAACAAGGAGTTACGTAATCTGGAATCAGTTCCGCTGATGGGCCGCGTAATTGTTAAACAGATTGAAGGTGCAATAAGCGATATTGTCTTTAGCGTGGTTCATGGCATTATCCGGGATTTGGGCTCGTCTAAAAACCGGGCGCTCATAGAAGATGTATCCGAATTGCTGCTTGAAGATGATAATGAAAACGGGTCAGATCAGATACGTATACTGAATCTGCAGGTGGCCGATATTCTTTCAGAAAGCGTTGGAATTGTGATGGAACGTGTTAAAGAGCGGAAATGGAATCCCCGTGAAATTGCAGAAGCTGAGGAAAGGCTGGAAGAGAACCTTAGGGAAAGCGCCCGAAACCCCTGAACGATATCTGATATCTGATATGCGATTTTTGAATGGAAGATTCCCTGCCGAGTTACACACAGATTGAAACAGTTTTATCGAGGCAAAAAACTAATAACTGCTCACTGATTACTGTAAGGCCATTGTTTATTGTTAATTACTTATTGCTAATTATTCGGACCTTAGACATTGGACCTTCGACTAATTCATTCAAGAAGCTTATTCGTATACAAATGCCAGCCTTCAATTGGGCGCTTGGGGCGGAGTAGCTCAATTTCAATCAGCCAGTTTACGAAGTCTCCCCAAACGCGACCGTCCATTACGCCCCATTTGCCGTTACTATTCAGTAGTGCCGGCTGAAGTTCACGCAAGGAAGCTGCAATAAAGGATTCATCACTAAAATTGGGATGATCTATTTTTTCGCACAGAAGCGAAGCTGCTGACTCAGGGTTTGCAGCAATCTCCTCGTATGCCCGGGCTGTGGCAGCCATAAAACGCCGGTACGCGTCTTCGTTGGAGCGTATCGCAGAAATATGAGCCAGGAGTAAAGGTGTATATCCATAAGGTATACCGTAATCTTCCATCCGGAATACGTTTAGCTCCAGACCGTTTTTTTGGGCTTCGATCCCTTCCCAGGGCATGAACACCCAGGTGGAATCAGCCTCGCCGCTCTTAAGCATATCCCAAATCCCCAGCCTGCCAATAGCAACCGGTTTAAACTCGCCCTTTCCGCCATCATTCTTAACCATTTGTGCCACAATACCGTCTTCGAATCGGGCGCTGTAGGTTGCATAAGTCCGCCCGTCGAGCTGTTTGGGGCGCGTAATGCCGCTCGATTTGAGCGTTACGATTGCGCTTGTGTCGCGCTGCAGAATGCTGGCTACAGAAGTGATTGCAACAGGCCTTCTGGATGTATTGTACGAAATTACGCTTTCGGAAGGCGCAATGGCGAAATCGACCGTTCTGCGCGATAACCTGCGTGCCGGGGTCAGTTTGTAATTATCGGCTTCGGGCGAGATAAATTCAGCCCTTAATCCTGCATCTTTATAGAAGCCTTTGTGTTGGGCCAGAAACAGCCCGGCATGGATTGTATTTGGAGTCCAGTCCAGAGCAATTCGAATGATTCTCATAAAAGCGTTTATCTGTTATTCCGGGCTTTTTTAATCAGCGAATAAGGGTTGGTGTTATTACTAATTTAGAAAACTAATCTTAGCCTTACATCATTCCATGGTTGACTTTCTGCTATTGCTTCGGGCTATCCGTTTTGTTGAGCCTGCTGTTTTTCCAGCTGCTGTTTAGCCTGAAGCTCTTCAAACATCAAAAAGCCTTTCTGTCGGCCTTTCCAGCATCCAATAGCTGCTCCGGCGATAATAACGGCCAGAAATATTACTTCAGCCTGTATGGTTGGGAAAACGTCACCTTTAAGACGAATCAGAAAAATAGATGGAAAAATAACAATCAGGCCAATGATGTACGAGAATGGCTCAAAAGTGAACTCCCTGCGCAGATATCGGCGCGTCATCAGATAGGTCATATTACCGTACGCCAGGCCATAAAGCAGCAGCATAAGCGTGCCAAGCCAGTCCGGACGGTGGGTAAATACCAGCAGATTGCTGGTAAAAAGATAAAACGTGGCGCCAATTAAAAAGGCGGTGGTTGTGTAGCTGAAGGTCCGTGCCAGCTTCTGCTGGAACGGATCAGGTTGTTCGAAATTCAATGCGTAATAATATCTGTGAAAATGGAGAGTAAAGTTGTTTTTCAGGGTGATGGCTTCATAAATCGCATCATCCTAAGGGATTGGGCGGGGCCGGTTGGTAATCCATGGCTCCGGGTCTACGTAGCGGTTCCCGTCGCGTACAAAGAAGACCACGGCGGTTCCGTTTGTGGAATCGTCGTCGCCGGAAAGTCCGATAACGTCGCCGGCTCGCACCCTGGTGTTCTTGCGTACATTAATTTCTGTAAGGTTAGCATAAGCCGTGTAATAATCACCATGGCTGATAAATACAGCATCATCAAAACCCATGATGGCCATTACTTCAATAACGTAACCATCGTGTACGGCACGCACTTGTGACCGGGCCTCGGTCGAGATATGAATACCCGGGTTTGAAATGCTTGTACGGTGAACCGGATGGATGAAATTACCAAACTTACGGCTGATGGCCCCTTCGCTTGTTGGCCATGGAAGCTGCCCCCGTGATCCTCTGAACGACTCGCTGATGAGGGTTAGCTCATCGGGCGAAAACATGGCCGAATTGGTTCTGCGAACCGGCTCGGAGTAGCGTGCAATCTGTTGCTCGCGCTCGGATGCATCCTCAATCTGCTGTGCTTCAGCAAGTCGTCGCTGGCGTTCGGCCTCAAGCTGGCGGAACCGCTCTTCCTCGGCACGGCGAAGGCGCTCTTCTTCCGCTATAAGCTCGTTGAACAGATTCGAAAGGTTGTCTATTTCCTGGCGCGACTGTTCCAGCTGGGCTTCGAGCGAACGCCGGTCTTCCTGAAGCTTGGCAATGGTTTCGGCCTGCTGCCGGCGTCTGGACTCCATCTGATTGCGCTCCCTGCGGGATTCAGCCAAAACCTGATCATTTCGCTCCTTGGCAACCTTCATTTCTTCTTCTTTAACCAAAAGCTGCTCCTGGGCTTCCTGTATAGCTTCGGCCTGGGTTTCGCGGTATTCCGAAAACTTTCGCAGGTAGAATCGCCTCGTCTGGGCCTGATTCAGGGACGAGGAGGTTACTAAAAGCATCACCTCGCTTTGGTTGCCCTGCTTGTACACCTGCCGCATGAAGTCTTTATAATTGCTGATAAGCCGCTCGAGGTCCTCGGCGTATTCATCGTACGACTCTTGTATGATAGACAGTTCGCGCTGGATATTCCGGCTCTCTTCTTCCAGCTCCGAAACAATCTGGTTTCTGAGCGAAAGCTCCCTCTCAGCTTCCTCAAACTGGCGGTAAAGCTGGTTATACTCGGTTGCTGTTTCGCTTACGCGCGATTCTATGCGGGCAATTTGGTTACGCAAAAACTCGATATTATCACGGGCTTCTTTTTGCTGCTGCTGTACTTCGGTCCGGAGCCGCTCGTAGTTTTGGGCATGTGCCGCATCATAAGA
>PWID01000134.1 GCA_003555145.1 Balneolia bacterium
AAGCCCTTCATCATATTTTTAAGTATCTTTGCCACAGATAAAATCAGCCCGGTCTAAACCATATTATTAACGTAAAAAACGATCTAATGTCATTATCACTTGAACAGCGATGCGTGCACACCATCCGTACTCTTTCGATGGATGCGGTTCAAAAAGCTAACTCAGGACACCCCGGTATGCCGATGGGTATGGCCGATGTCGCTTATGTATTATGGACAGAATTCCTCAAGCACAATCCTAAAAACCCGAAGTGGGACGATCGTGATCGCTTCGTACTCTCAGCCGGCCACGGCTCCATGCTTTTGTACAGCCTGCTGCATTTAACGGGTTATGATCTGAGCCTGGATGAGATTAAGAATTTTCGTCAGTGGGGCAGCATCACTCCGGGCCACCCGGAAGTCGGTATGACGCCCGGCGTTGAAACAACCACCGGCCCGCTGGGTCAGGGTTTCGCAACCGGCGTCGGAATGGCGCTGGCCGAGGCCAATCTTGCAGCCCGCTTCAACAAAAAGGGCAACAGCATCGTCGATCACTATACCTACGCTATCGTCAGCGACGGCGATCTGATGGAAGGCATTACGCAGGAAGCGGCCTCTCTTGCCGGCCACCTGAAGCTCGGCAAGCTCATTTATTATTATGATGACAACAAAATCACCATCGATGGTTCTACCGATCTGGCCTTCACCGAAAACGTGCAGATGCGTTTTGAAGCCTACGGCTGGCACTGTATCCCGATCGACGGCCATGACCGCGACGCCGTTCGCAAAGCCACCAAAGAGGCACAAAGTGTAACCGACAAGCCGTCTCTCATTCTCTGTCGCACCAACATCGGATTCGGAAGCCCGAACAAAGAAGGCACTGCTTCAAGCCACGGCTCTCCTTTGGGAGACGATGAAATCACCCTTACCAAGAAAAAGTACGGCGTTGACCCAGAGAAAACATTCCACATCGAAGATGATGTGCTCGAATTTTACCGCAAAGAGGTTAAAAAAGGCGAGGCAGCCGAAGCGGAATGGAACAAGAAACTCGACAGCTACAAATCATCCTTTGGTGATGATGCCGCAGTTTACGCATCCATCATGAAGGGCGGGCTGCCTGAAAGCTGGGATGATGTTCTACCCGTTTTCGACGCAGACGCAAAAGGTATGGCCACGCGCAAAGCCTCCGGACTCGTTCTGGATGCCATCACCGAAAAAATACCGGCCCTGCTTGGCGGTTCTGCCGACCTAACCGGAAGTAACCTCACCAAGGCGCAGTCGGCCTCCATACTTCAGCCTGATAACTACGGCGGCACGTATATCCACTACGGTATTCGCGAGCATGCCATGGGCGCAATGATGAACGGTATGGCGCTGCATGGCGGCGTGATTCCGTTTGGCGGCACCTTCCTGGTGTTTTCCGACTACTGCCGCCCGGCTATCCGAATTGCCGGACTTTCGCACATTCCATCCGTTTTTGTGTTCACACACGACAGTATCGGTCTAGGTGAAGACGGCCCTACGCATCAGCCGGTTGAGCATTTAGCAGCGCTTCGCTCCATGATTAATGTGAAGGTTCTTCGTCCGGCGGATGCCAACGAAACGGCCTACGCATGGCGAGTGGCTATCGAAAACAACAAAGGCCCGTCCTGCCTGATTCTTACTCGTCAGAATCTGCCAACGCTCGATCGCTCGAAATACGCTTCGGCTGAAGGCACGCTTAAGGGCGCTTATACCCTCAACCCGAACGACAAAGATCCGAAGGCGATCATCATGTCGACCGGCTCCGAGGTGGAAATCGCGCTGAAAGCACACGAGATGCTCAAAAATGAGGGAATCATCACCCGCGTAGTAAGCATGCCGAGCTTCGAGCTTTTTGAGGCTCAGGATGAAAGCTACCGCAAGCAGGTGATGCCGGACAGCATTACCGCCCGCGTTGCCGTTGAGGCCGCCGTTCCAATGGGATGGGAGCACTACGCCGGAAGCCGCGGGAACGTGGTTGGTATGACGACCTACGGAGCCTCAGCGCCATTCGAAACCCTTTACGAAAACTTCGGCATCACTGCAGAAGCCGTAGTCAAAAAGGTGAAGGCGCAGTTAAGCTGAGCCCGGAACTGAATTAACAAAATAACGTTTCGTATTTTTAAGGTGGGTGATGGCTTTTGAGTCCTCATCCACCTTTTTTTATTATAGGACGCTGATTCGCACAGATTTCTACGCAGAAATGCGCAAAGTTGAACAAGTTAATTCACCATTCCCAATTCACAATTTTTAGCCCTATGGATGATGACTATTTCGAAAACGAAGAAGCCCACGAGCTTCCGATAAACGGAATTCTGGATCTTCATTTTTTTCAGCCTAAAGAGGTGAAGGATCTGGTGCCGGATTATATTGAGGCTTGTCTGGAAAAGGAAATTTATCAGCTTCGGATTATTCACGGCAAAGGCACCGGCACGCTACGCCGTCTTGTGCACTCCATACTCGAAAAACACCCCGATGTGGAAGCCTTCTACCTCGGAACCGGAACCGGCAACTGGGGCGCGACTTCGGTAGATTTGAGAAAGCGGGGTTAGGTGAAACAAAGGTAGTTATTGGGGCATATGACAAGCTCCTTATAAATCACGCAAAGGCGCTAAAAAGCAAAGGTTTTGCCGAAGCGGCAGATCAAACATAAGCTATGACAAATGGTCCAAAGCAATAATAATAAAGCTCAATAATAAGCAGCTTACTATAAGCAACATTCCTCTTTGACCATACTTTTTATGCTTCTCCTGGAATCTGTTTATTTCAAAGTATTCCTCTCTATCATCCTAAGCAGAGGCCACTGGATATTTATGGTTCTTGGCGCGAAAATTCTTAGCTCTTTTTAAAAAGACCATCAAATAGTAGAAACTTGAGAATATACAATACAGTGTCCAGATAGATAGGACTGCTATAATTAGCAATATTACATTACTCATTGTATTGATCTAAGTTTTATTCGTTCTATTCATGGGGATTAATAACTGAGAGGTCTCTGATATTTCTTAATATCATCAACGTTACGTGTTAGCAGATTTAAGGAATGGTGCAGTGCTGTGGCAGCAATGATTGCATCAGGCAGTTTAATTTTGCTGATTTTTCGGAGTTCGATACAAGTAGTGGCTATTTCATCATTCAAAGGATGAACGATTGATTCACGTACAAAATCATTCAGTACCAGAAACTCATCCTCAGGTGCATTATAGCCGAGCAGTTCGATTTTGGTGATTATTGAGATCTGCGGCCTTTCATCAATTATTTCGCTTACGAACTTTAGCCCCCGATCAGGAAGCCTGCCTGCCATAAAGTCGATGATAACATTTGTATCTAATAAGTTCCCTTGGATTCCCATTCATCCCTGTCTTCCTGAACAATCCCTGATAGCGAGTCTGCAGTTTTTGCTGATAATTTATTTTTATATCGCGCTGATAAATTCAGATTTTTCACTTCGGTACTTTTTTCTGAGTCTAAGCCAATAAGGTTAGAAGCTTCCATTTGCCTGAGCTTTTTCCAGGCTCTTTTATCTTTTATCTCAACTCGGATTGTCTCCATTTTCTTGTACCGTAAAGGGTTTAAGCTCTTCATCACTATATCTAAACTGGTAACGGTGCTGCATATTATCAGTAATATAGCTTTAATTACGTTTAATGCGAATTAGTAACAGCAGAGACACTTAGGATTTGCTTTATTTAAATTTTTAAAGCTGTGCTTCTCGCATAATTTGTTTCTTTC
>PWID01000103.1 GCA_003555145.1 Balneolia bacterium
CTGGATCCGCGCGAAATGAAGCGCCTTCCCGAACTTCAGGCCGATTTCCAGAATCATGTTGATCGCGCCAATGAATTGCTCAGGCCCATGGGCGGCCGGCTCATGCCCGGGGCCATGCACCCGTGGATGAATCCCTTTACCGAGACGCAGCTTTGGCCACACCACTACAGCGAGATTTATGAATGTTACAACCGCATTTTTGACTGCCGGGGACACGGCTGGTCGAATCTGCAGAGTATGCACATCAATCTGCCGTTTGCCGGGGATGATGAGTTTGGCAAGCTGCACGCCGCCATCCGCTTTTTAATGCCCGTTATGCCGGCTTTAACGGCTTCCTCACCGGTAGCTGATTCCGAAATGAAGCCGGCGATGGATTTTCGTCTGCGCACCTATCAGGGGAATTCGGCCAGAATACCTCAGGTTTCCGGCAAAATCATTCCCGAGCCGGTTTACACAAAGCAGCAGTATGATGAAGACATCTTCCAGCCGCTTTACAAAGCCATAGCGCCTTTCGATTCTGAAGGAATTATGCAGGAGGAGTGGCTCAACTCCCGGGGAGCTATTGCGCGCTTCGACCGGAGCGCAATCGAAATTCGCATTCTTGACATTCAGGAGTGTCCGGCAGCCGATATTCAGATTGCAATCCTTCTGAGCGAGGTTCTTCGGATGCTTATTGAAGAACGCTGGTGCAGCATGCCAAAACTGATGGAATGGCCGGTTGAGCCGTTGTTTGATATTTTTACCGAGGTGGTCGAAAAAGGCGGTGATGCCATCATACGCAACAAGAAATTTCTGAAGTGTCTTGGTGTGGAAAAAGATTTCCTGTCTGCCCACGATTTGTGGATCCATCTGTATGAAGCCACCGGAAAAGAACTGCCGGCCGTGGAGCACATCATAAAACACGGAAACCTCAGCACGAGAATACTGCGGGCGTTAAAGGGTGATGTTTCTCCGGAGTCGCTCAAAGCGGTCTATAATCGGATGTGCGAATGTCTCGACAAGGGGCAATCGTTTTTGTAGTCCGTCCGGTTTCACCCTTTACATGAACTATGGTTCGCGACACGAAGTTTTACGTGTGGGTATAGGGCAGTATTAATATATTCACCCCTTACGAAACACCGAACTTTCTACTGATTAAAAATTATTCCATGTCCAGCGAAAACGCCAGACTTTTTCTTATCGACGGCCACGCACTGGCCTACCGTTCATACTTTGCCTTCATAAACGCGAACCTTCGTAATTCCAAAGGACTGCCAACCGGGTCGCTGCTTGGCTTCGCAAATGCAGTTGTAAAGCTACTCGAAACTGAGAATCCTACCCACATTGCTGTGGCCTGGGACACGCATGCGCCTACGTTTCGCCATGAGATGGATGAAAACTACAAGGCCAATCGTCCGCCTCAACCCGATGAGTTGCGTCAGACGATTCCGCTGATGAAGGAAATGGTTCAGAAGTTCGGTTTTGCGAATCTGGAAAAGGACGGCTACGAGGCCGATGACATCATAGGGACCATTGCTTACAAAGCCGGTGCCGATGGCGTGGATGTGTTTATGGTAACGCCCGATAAGGACTTCATGCAGCTGATTACCGAAAAAGTGAAGATGCACAAGCCGCTGAATAACGGCGACGGTTTTCAGGTGATTGATATTGAGGGCGTGAAGGACTATTTCGGTGTTCCACCCGAGAAAGTGATAGACGTGCTGGCCATTATCGGAGACACGGCAGATAACATCCCGGGCGTGCCGGGTATCGGCAAAAAAGGTGCTCCGAAGCTTATTCAGGAGTACGGCAGTCTTGAGGCGGCCATCGAGGCAGCTCCCGGAATGAAGGCCAAACGCGCCCGTGAAGGCCTGAGCGAAAACAAGGAGCAGGCGCTTCTTTCCAAGAAAATGATCGTTATTGAAACCAACGTACCCGATACAGTAAACTGGTCGGCGCTCAAGTGGGACGGTCCGTCCGGTGAGGAGCTGTCTGAGTTTTTTAGCGAGATGGAGTTTCGTACGCTGTCCAGAAAGTTTGGTGGAAGTGATGATGATGGTGGAGGAAACGGTAACAGTTCATCAGGGTCTGACAGCAGCAGTTCGGGGAAATCCGGGCAGCGTAAACCCAAAGATATAGATCAGGGTGATTTGTTTGGCAGCGGACACAGCGCTTCAGCTGAAACAGGTTCCCTCAAAAGTTTTGATGATGAATCTGTTGATTATCAGCTAATTGATAACGGAGAAAAACTGCAAGAACTGGCAATAAAATTAGATAAAGCCGAATATTTTTGCTTCGATACTGAAACGACTGGCACTAATGCCATGACAGCCGAGCTTGTTGGAATTGCGTTTGCGCTCAAGAAAGGTGAAGCCTGGTACGTAAGCGTCGACGACTCCGGCGAGAACGGAATTCCTGCCGAAACGGTGAAGTCTATTCTTCAGCCTGTGTTCGAAAAGGATTCGCTAAAGATTGCGCACAACTACAAGTATGATTACACCATTCTTCGACGGGCGGGCTACACGATTAAAGGTCAGGTTTTTGACACGCTTCTGGCAGCCTATTTGATCGATTCGAATCAGAAGCTGAGCATGGATGAGCTCAGCCGTGTGTATCTGAACTACGAGCCGGTATCCATCACCTCGCTGATTGGAAAGGGCAAGAATCAGAAATCCATGCGCGATATTCCGGTGGAGAAAGTTGCTCCGTACGCCTGCGAAGACGCCGACATCACCCTGCAATTATTTGAGCTGCTTGAGAAAAAGATTCGTGAGGATGACCTTTCTGAAGTTGGCGAAACCCTGGAGTTTCCGCTGGCTCCGGTGCTGGCTGAAGTCGAAATGAACGGCGTGGCGCTCGATAAAGAGATGCTCGCCGCGTTTTCTGCTCAGCTGGGCGATGATATGCTTGAAGTACAGAAATCTATTTTTGAAGAGGCCGGAGAGGAGTTCAATATCAACAGTCCGGCGCAGCTTGGTGATATTTTGTTTGAGAAGCTACAGCTGCCTTCCGGTAAGAAGACCAAAACCGGCAAGTACTCCACCAACGAGCAGATACTGACCGATTTGGCCAATCACGGTCATAAGCTGCCGGCCAAAGTGCTGGACTTCCGATCGCTTTCCAAGCTGAAATCCACCTATGCCGATGCCCTTCCCCGCCTGATCAACGCAGAAACGGGACGCGTTCATACTAGCTTTAATCAGCACGTGGCGGCTACGGGAAGGCTTTCATCATCCAATCCGAATCTGCAGAATATCCCGATTCGCACCGAGCGTGGTCGCGAAATCCGTAAAGCGTTTGTAGCCGGTGAGGGCAGCATGCTTCTGGCGGCTGACTATTCACAGATTGAACTTCGCGTAATTGCCTCGATTTCTGAAGACGAGGCCATGTCGGATTCCTTTCGCAACGACGAGGATATCCACGCCCGCACGGCCCGGGAAATATTTGGTCTTGAATCAATAGACGAAGTGGATCGTGAAATGCGCCGCAAGGCGAAGGAAGTCAATTTCGGTATTCCGTACGGGGTGAGCGCCTTTGGTCTGGCTCAGCGTCTCGGAATCGACCGAACCGAGGCTAAAACCATCATTGATGCGTATTTTGAGCGCTTTCCGGGCATCCGGGAGTACATCAATCAGACTACGGAATTTGCGCGTGAGCATGGTTATGTGACCACGCTTTCGGGTCGTCGTCGCTACATTCCGGAAATCCGCTCATCGAATCCTAACCTGCGCGGCTTTGC
>PWID01000058.1 GCA_003555145.1 Balneolia bacterium
CAAGCGTAAAAGCCTGCCTGAATTCAGCGCTGTAAGAGTAAATTCGAAGCTTCAAACTGAAGTGTTAAGGTGTGATGGGATTTTGGGTTAAAACAAAGCTGATTTATAAATAATTTACTTAAGAAGGATAATCTGCAAGCTACAGAAAGGTGATTCCTTCGGGTATGTAACTCTGGAGCCCAAGCGATTTTCCTTATTATATAGTATTATTTATTGATGAAATATAAGACACCCAAATCAGAAGATGAGATTCTTCCAAATAAACTTGGATTGAGAGATCCTGAAAAAATTGCGGAAGAGGAATATCGTGGTTTTTTGAAGGCTGACATAAAATTTAAGTCCGAGCTGGATGACATTAAAACTTTTGACTGGAACCTGTTGTCTTCAATTCATAAAACAGCATTAGGGCACTTGTATGAATTTGCAGGAGAATTAAGACAAGTAAATTTATCAAAAGATGGTTTTCTGTTTCCCTCAGCCAGGTTTTTGCCAGAGATTATTATTGAATTTGAAAACAACTTCTTGAAGCCGTTGACATTTGGCAGCTCAGGCTACGAAGACTTGATTTTAAAAGTAGCTCCTATACATGCTGAGCTATTGTTTATTCATCCCTTTAGAGAGGGGAATGGCAGGACAGCCCGTCTGTTTGCAGATTTGATAGCTCTAAAAGAAGGCTTCGACAGGTTCAGTTTTGAAAAAATAACTGAGGATAGAATGTCGGAATATATTACGGCTGTCCAGGCTGCCGCAGAGTCTGACTATGGACCTATGACCGGACTATTCAGGAGCCTGAAGTAGCAGATTCATTTTGTAATTCTTTCACTACTTCGCGCCGGATTTGTTCAGCCCGCTTTGGAGCTATTTTCATGCCTTCAATACGAAAAGATGCCCGTTGTGATTTCATGGATTCACGGGAAACAGCATCTATTTTAGTATTTTTGGGGGTAGGATTCATGTTTTTAATATACGAATTAATGTGCACAAAATGTAAGCGTACTTTGTTGATAATTAAGCTCCTGCAACGAGTCCGGCGGCGAAGAAAATTCCGAATATGCCCATAAACTGAGCGGTGTGCTCCAGGGTGTCGTTCAGCTTTGTTTTGTCCTCTTCCTTAATAACGCTTCGCAGCAGAATAAGCGCTGGAAAAAGCAGCACCATGGGAATCAGCACCTGCCAGCCGTAGCCTTCCTGAAAATAAAAGTGAGGAGGAATGGCAAAGGTCAGCGCCAGCATGAGCGCGTATTCGGCTTTGAGCGCTTTTTCACCAAGCAGAACGCCCAGCGTACGCTTGCCGGTTTGCTGATCTTCTTCAATATCCCGAAGGTTGTTAATCACCAGAATATTTGTGCAAAGAGCACCGACGGCAATAGATGCCCAGAATGCCTGAGCCGACCATTCGAACGCGTTGATGTAATACGTACCCATTACGGCCACGAAGCCAAAAAAGATGAATACAAAAACATCACCCAGGCCATTATACCCAAGCGGAAACGGTCCGCCTGTGTAGGCAATACCAAATACGATGGAGAGCAGACCGATGAGCAGAATCGGCCAGCCGCCGTGAATTACCAGCATCAGGCCCAGCACAAAGGCGATTGCCATGGTGAAAATAGTAGCCCGAAGCATGGCTTCCGGTGAAATCAGACCGTTGGCGGTTGCCCGCTTGAAACCGAGCCGGTTTGGCGTATCGGCCCCTTTTTTGAAATCGAAGTAGTCGTTGGCGAAGTTGGTTCCGATCTGAATCAAAAAAGCGCACACAAGTGCGATGGTGGTCGGAATCCAGAGAAACTGATCGTGCCCGTAGGCGAGACTGCCGCCAATAAGAACGGGCACAAATGCGGCTGCCAGCGTTTTGGGACGCATGGCTTCGATCCATACGCCGAACCCGGCTGCCGGGCGGCTTACAGAATCAGACGAAGAGGAATTCAATGCTTAAAAAAGGTTAGGATGAAAAGTAAATCGCTGAAGCGGTATAAGATACCGAATCTGGCCGAAAAACATTCCTTAGCAAATACCTCTGGAGCTGAAGAGTTACAGAGTTAATCCTGAAAAGCTGTTCATGTAAGCGCTTTTTACGCTATAAAGCCGGGTTTATCCTATTGTTGTAAAGTTGTAATCATTTTTAGCTTAAATTAATATGGTAAATTCAATTATTAGCCTTATTATTGAACGCGATAAACATCTTTGACAACTACTTCAGAATCAAAACTACAACAACTACATTATTATGAGTAAGTCTTTTAAAAGATTCGATGCAATTGAGGCTGTAAAAGCCCCTAAGAACGGAACGGCCGGCTATGTGCCCGCCTCTTTTGATATCTCCCGTATTTTCGGAGAGAATGCTCTTCACATGAATGAGCTTAAAGACAGGCTTCCGAAGCAAATCTGGAAAGAGCTTAAGAAAACCATCACCGAGAATGCCCCGCTGCATCCCGATGTGGCCGATGCCGTTGCGGTTGTGATGAAAAACTGGGCCACCGAACGCGGTGCCACGCACTACACGCACTGGTTCCAGCCCCTCACCGGTTTTACAGCCGAAAAGCACGATAGTTTTATTACCCCGAATCAGGGCGGCGGTGCCGTTGCTGAGTTTTCCGGCAAAGAGCTTGTGCAGGGTGAACCCGATGCATCAAGCTTCCCGAGCGGCGGTTTGCGCCCTACGTTTGAGGCCCGCGGTTATACGGTCTGGGATCCGACCTCACCGGCTTTCATCATGGAAAACGAAAACGGCTCCACGCTCTGTATTCCTACGGCTTTCGCATCATGGAAAGGTGAAGCCCTCGATCATAAAACGCCCCTTCTTCGCTCCACGGAAGCTATTAACAAGTCCGGACTTCGCGCTCTTGAGCTGTTTGGTATTGAAGCCAAACGCGTGACCTCTACCGTTGGTGCCGAGCAGGAATACTTCCTGATTGATAAAGAATTTTTCTACCGTCGTCCCGACCTGGTAATGGCCGGCCGTTCGCTGTTCGGCGCCGTTCCGCCTAAAGGTCAGGAACTGGACGATCACTATTTTGGCTCCATCGAGGATCGTGTGCTTTCCTACATGCTTGATGTGGAGAAAGAGCTGTACCGCCTTGGCGTTCCTGTTAAAACCCGCCACAACGAAGTGGCTCCGGGTCAGTATGAAATTGCCCCGATTTTTGAGACCTCTAACATTGCTGCCGATCATCAGCAGCTAACCATGATTGTGCTTCGCAAGGTAGCGCGTAAGTACGATTTGGTTTGTATGATGCACGAAAAGCCGTTTGCCGGCCTTAACGGAAGCGGAAAGCATACCAACTGGTCTGTGAGCACCACCGAGGGCCTCAACCTGCTTGAGCCGGGTAACGATCCGCATTCCAACAAGCTGTTTCTTTTCTTCTGTACGGCCGTGATTCGTGCGGTAAACAAGCATCAGGATCTGCTTCGCGCGGTAATTGCGTCTGCCGGTAACGACCACAGGCTTGGTGCCAATGAGGCGCCTCCGGCCGTTATTTCAATCTTCCTGGGCGATCAGCTCGATGATGTTTATAATCAGCTGAAATCCGGCGAGTTGAAATCGTCGAAAGATGGCGGGCTGCTTGGTCTGGGTACGCCTGTTCTGCCGCCGCTGCACAAACATGCCGGCGACCGCAACAGAACCTCTCCGTTTGCCTTTACAGGAAACAAGTTTGAGTTCCGGGCCGTGGGTTCGAATCAGTCCGTTTCCCTGCC
>PWID01000178.1 GCA_003555145.1 Balneolia bacterium
ACTGGATTAAAAGACGGATGAAAAAGCACTTAGCGCACAGTATAGCATTAATGCGCATCAGAATTGCGTAATATAGTGATGAATCCGCGTAAATATGAACGGGATTTAAGCTCGCATTCGCGAGTAATGGTGAATCAGGCTCAGATGCATTCGAAGGCTGTTCCCGCGCTGCACCATTTAGCCAAATGAGCAGCGTTTGGGTGCTTCGCACCGTTTGGGGCGGTGTCCGCCTGCCGGCGTACTCTGCGCCTGTTTGGCTGCGCTGTTTATGCTCGCTGTCGCTGCGCTATTCTTATAGTTATTTTCATTTTCTGAGGTTAGTTAAATCCACTGCGTAGCGACAGCGGAGCATAACGTGAACCGCCGGATGGCGGAGAACCAAACTGGCGCAGACTCCGCAAGGAGGCCGCCCCAAACGCGATCCGCCGAATGGCGGAGAGCCAAACGGGTGTAATCAACATCCGAGCTAGTTTAAACTTTTCTAACAATAACCCCATCTTCCATCACAGGTATGCAGTCGGAGACATCCGTCTGGCAGCAGTAGTCGATGTCCTGCTCGAAGCCGAGCTTGCGAAGGCGTTCGGCGTGGTTGCTGTTTTTAACGGAGTCGGTAATGTCGCTGCCAAACTGCTGATACAGGGCAAAGGCAACGCAGGCGCCGTCCGGGGAGCTTACCGGCAGTACGGTTCCTACCAGCTGATGCAGCATGTATCCGGCGCACAGTGTGTCTTCAAACGACAATCTGCTTTTCCAGCCGGAGCATACAAAAATGATTTCATTATCTATTGTGCGCAGGTAGTCAGTTACGGCTTTTGCATTCAGGAAGGAGCCGATAATCACTTCTTTGGCGCCCGAGCAGCGGACCAGCGTTGGCGTGCCGTTGGTGGAGCTGAATATAAGCGTTTTGCCTTTAACCACGCTTTCCTCGTACTCTACAGGAGAATTACCCAGGTGATAGTCCTCAATTTTCTCGCCATCCTTTTCACCGCACAGCAGATAGCTGCTGGAGTCCAGGTTCTGGGCGATACGACCGGCCGTACCCATATCCTCAACAGCAATTATGCCTTTAGAGCCGTTTTGTAATGCAGTAATAATGGTGGAAGCCGCGCGCAGCACGTCGATAACAATTACGGTTTTTCCCTTCACTTCGTCCTCAAGGAACGAGCGACCGGTTATAAAAACATCTGGGGTGAGTTTCATGCAATGATTTTTGGTGTACAAACAATGTTGGAATGATTGCCAACCCGCACCATACCTGATGCCGGCTGGTAAAATATCACCCAGCTTATTAATAAAATTATCTACTCCTGAATGCGGTCATCTATACTGACTGCCGGTAAATCTGAATCCCGCAAAATATACGTAAACATGCGGTCAGAATTCGTTCGATGAAGGTAAGACGAAACAACCTCAGTGCGAAATTAAAATTCGGGAGATTGTTCACCTTAATTTCTTCTGGAATCTGCTTTTATTTTTTAGCGATGAAAGGTGGCTTCACGACCGTAGCCGGGGTGGCTTTGCCGCGAATTTCAATAAATATGGCCGTTCCAGGCTCTTTGAAATCCACATTCACATACCCCATGCCTATGCCCTTCACCTCGGTAACCGACTGCGTGCCGCTGGTCACGAAGCCAATTTCGTTGCTGGCATCATCCAGGATTCTGTATCCGTTTCTTGGAATATCGCGCTTGCTCTCGGCCAGAATACCAACGAGGCGTCGCTTGATGCCCGTCTGCTTCACTTTCAGCAGGGCTTCTTTTCCGATGAACTCACCCTTCTCGAATTTGGTGATCCAACCAAGACCAGCCTCAAGCGTGTTGGTTTCTTTGGTGATGTCGTTGCCATAGAGAGCAAAGCCCATTTCCAGCCGAAGGGTATCGCGCGCGCCAAGACCGGCCGGCAAAACCTCGATGCCGCTCTTTTCACCCGCATCAAAAATGGCGTTCCAGACGGCTTTCGGACCCGCGACGTTTTTATCAAAATACAGCTCAAAACCTTTCTCGCCCGTATAGCCGGTAGCGGAAAGAATTACATCGGTGAACCCGGCCAGCTTGCCGGCCTCAAAGGTGTAAAACTTGATTGCCGCCATATCGGTCTCGGTCAGATGCTGAAGCAATTCAACGCTCTTCGGCCCCTGAACGGCAAGCAGGCACATATCATCCGACTTATCGGTGATGATCGCCTTGTGCGGATTGTTGGAGATCATCCACTGCAGGTCTTTGTCCTTGTTGGATGCGTTTACGACAAGCATGTACTGCTCTTCAGCCAGCATGTAGACCAGAAGGTCGTCCACAATGCCGCCGTCTTCGTAGCACATGGCCGAATACTGAGCCTTGCCCGGAACCAGCTTGGTGACATCATTCACCGTAAGGTACTGAATGGCAGCCTCGGCGTTCGGGCCTTCGAACATGATCTCGCCCATATGAGAGACATCAAAAACGCCCACGCTCTCCCGCACCGCCTGATGCTCCTTCTTGATGCCCGAATACTGAACCGGCATCATAAAGCCACCAAAATCAATCAGCTTGGCGCCCAGCTTCTCATGAATATCGTAAAACGGAGTTCTCTTCGGTGATGCTTCTATTGATGCAGCCATAATAATTTCTGAGTTTAAATGATGAAGTCGAAATTCAATAGTAATTTGTGATGCTAATTTAACGGTTTTGAGCTCAATTGTGAATGGCGAATTGAAAAGCATTTGGACAAATGAGCAGCGTTTGGGTGCTTCGCACCGTTTGGGCCGGTTCGCTGTCGCTCACTGCGTCAGTTATGCTCCGCTGTCGCTCCGCGTAGCGCTTCGCGGTTCTTCGCTTCGCTACGAATTGGGTTTGGAGTTTTGGGTTTGGGGTAAAGTCTGCTTTATTGCCCCAATGTCCGAATTTAAAGGACTTTTGACTTTCGACCTTGGACCCATCATTGGTTATTTGTATTTGTTAATTCACCTGTCACCTGCTACCTGAAAAATGTCACCTGAAAAAACTGCTATTGATTTCACCCTTCATCTGCCCTATATTTGGAAGCTATAAAACAAGCGGGCCTGTAGCTCAGTGGTTAGAGCAGTCGACTCATAATCGATTGGTCGGGGGTTCAAGTCCCTCCAGGCCCACGCTTTATCATAAGCATATCATATATTTCATATTCCAATTCAAAGCCCTCCTGTGGAAGCAGGAGGGCTTTTTTTATGGGTTTTGGGGTCGGACGCCAATTCTCGCAGATTCAAGCGCTGATTATCGCGGAAAGAAATACGGCCTCAACAGAACTTCCCCCGCTCCCCCCTTTCTGAGAGCCTCATTGGTGTTCGAAACCGAGATTTACGATAAACCCTAATGCGGCGTATCCAAAGCATGGCCGGAAGCCTGTCCCGACCTTGAACAGGTGTCGGGAAATCTCCCTGGCCTGCCCTGAGCGAAGTCGAAGAGGCAACTCCTGTGCCGAAGGCGATACGCCCATTCGGAGTTTGACTCCAAACGAATGCCAGCCCTTAGCGAGGAGAGCTTCTGTCAGGCTTAATTTATATTCTTGTTTCATCGTTGTATAATATCATCTACCGTTTAAACACCAGTGATGTTACTTTACTACGTTTTTTAATCTATGGCCCACCTTCCTCCACTATTGCCTAACAGACAGTTATGTGATTAACGGAACATTCTCTGCTTCATTTGTTTTATAGTATACAGAGTATGTTTTATAAAACT
>PWID01000186.1 GCA_003555145.1 Balneolia bacterium
AGCTAAGCTTATCAAATTGATATGAAAAACGCGCCCCGGCTTTCGGTGGCGCGTTTTTTTTATCAATTTGATAAGCTTAGGTTGCAAGTAGAGTACTACTGCAGCAAGCCGAATACCGAGGTGAAATCCCCCGGAGCAGGGCGGCCACTTTCTTCATCACCGGTTCCTGGGAATTCGGCTGGCTCACTCAGGCCCGTACCGTCTTCAAAAGATCTGCCCGTTCCGTTCGGAATACGATCCGGAACTTCCCCGTTGTCGACCATCATAAAGGCAAAGTGAGCATCGGCCACACCTTCTTCGGTAATACGGCCCGAAAACACCTGTACAGAGACAACTTCTCTGATTTCATCATCTACTTCCCATTCAATAATATGCTGACCAGCAATGGTAAACAGGTCATCTTCACCCATGATATAGGAAGCTGTTGAAACCCCGCTCGGCTCTTGTACGTGACGGTTTTTATAGAGAATGGTATAGTTGTTCATATCCTGATTGCTGAGATTGAAATACAAATCCCAGAAAGAGTTCGGGTCTCTGTTTTCATCACCCGGAACGACCGACTCTATCATAACCAAAGGAGCCATCACAAAGCTTGCGCCAATATCATTGTTCATAGTATCGAACTGGCTGTTGTTAAACATTAGCGAAGCAAAAACGGCTTCAATATTCGGCGGATTATCGCCGCGGTGTACAGGCATGTTCAGTTCATTTTCGAGCGTATTCAGGTTTTCTTCACCCAGAATATCAAGGATGTCAATCAGGACACCATCCTCAAACCTGTCGTCGTCGCTGCTGCTGCTACAGGCGCTGAACATCAGGCCAGCAGAAACGATCAGACTCAGTAGAACTGCCGGCATATAATTTTTAGAAAGTATAGTGTGTAACATAAGTAGGTGGTTTTGAGTTGTTTCGTGATTTTTAGAAAAATGGCTACCCACCTATGCGCAAAAAACAGTGGAATCGGTTCAAATCAGTTCAAATCATCTCACCTTCGAGGATTTTCCAGCCTGTATTATAGCTCCGGGACATTTGACGTCGTTAGGGTGCTACACACCGTTTGGGTCGGTCTCCCGCCAGCCTGCGGAAGCCATCGCCCTTTTAGCTCCACTGTCGTTCCGCTCAGCGTTTCTCGGTTCTTCGCTTCAAGTTTTAAGTCCATTTCTCTCCCCCCCCCATCTCCCCCTCGTTCATTCTACTCAAGTAGCGCATGCCTTTCCGCACATAAGTGTGTTTTACAATTCTGTCTGAAAGGATTCAATAAGTAAATACGCATTCTTAACCAGACCATTACTTTTTGAACAGTTAATAAAACGTCTTATGAATATGTGTTTACGAAATCGACTTATAGCGATAGCCTTTATGGTGTGTGCGCTGATTGTATTTTCAACTTCTCAGATTCAGGCTCAGAATCAGCTACAGCTTGAAATTGCTGAAGAAGAACTGGCTGAACTAAACAGTATTAATGAGGGCTGGTTCTTCTACCCTTACTTTCTGCTGGTGGAGCCAAACGAGCAGCTTGAGTATCTGCATATGTCTAACGTGGTTGCCCATCCGGACGGCACGCTGGCCATAGGTGGCGCAAAAACTAACGCCGGTGATTATAAAATCTACCTGTTTCGCTATATGAATAGTGCGGGTGAGTGGGTCATACGGCAAGAGCTCGATTACGGCCTCGAAAACGGTGAGGGGATTGGTCAAATCAGAATGGCATCTGCCACCACAAACAATACTCATTTTGTGGCAGGCTACTCTTATTACCAGTACATAGGTGATAATCTGACTGAGTTTAATACATCGAATTCAAATTTACCTGAGCCAGCCTTTGAGGGTGAATACTTTGTAGATATTATCAGACAACCATCCCGTATGATATTAACGAGCGCCGGCCGATTAATCATCGGCACAGGGAGTAGTCTTGCCGTCATTGATCATGAAAACAGCCCGCTGCCCGAGTTCAACCCGGAAGATGGTTTTCCTACTGACCGATCTGCAAGTTACATGGCCAGAGATGGCGATTACGTTTGGCTGCACACTCATCAGTCCGATGGTGGCCTGTTTAAGTTTCATGAAGGTGATGGCGAGTGGGAACACTTCACCACAGATAACTCCGATCTTCCGAGCAACTATGTCAATTCCGTTGTGTCCCGCGATGGCGTTATCTGGGTTTCTACCGTGCCTACAGAGTCAAGTCCTCTTAACGGCGGGCTCGTTAGAATTGAAGGCGATGACTGGACGGTATTTGATCTGAGTGAAGACCTGAACACCAACAACGTTCGCGTTCATGCCATTGGAAACGGAGGCGAAATCTATGCACAGATTGGCCCCGGCAGCGGTCTGGTGGATAACACTCATGAGGGCGGTTTAGCCATTTTCGACGGTCAGGAATGGAACAGCCTTGCTTTTGGCGGTCAGTACTATTCCCGTTTGGGTGATGTGGATGTGAATAACAACAACATAATCTGGATGGCGGGTCAGTTTAACGTCTTAAACGGTGGCGTTGCCAGCCTTTCAGGATCTTACGTAAGCTTCGATCAGGTACCTGACCAGAGCGAAACCTGGGCTTCCGGGTACAACACCTTCATAACCTGGAGTAAAGGTGAGCTGATTACCACAACCACCCTCAGCTACTCCACCAACCAGGGCAGCAGCTGGAACGTAATTGAGGCTGGAATTGAATCCACCGGACTGACATACGAATTTCCGTCCGGTAATTACGAAACCTTCCGCCTGCGCATTGAAGCCGACAACTATGGCGATATTCTCGACGAAACCGGTGATTTCGCCATCCTTGATCCTGACCTGCCCTATTACCACGTGAGAAACCTGAGCCAGGGTCGATTTGAATTTTTTGACCCAGGTATCCATGGTTGGGGGTTTGAAAACGGGGATCGTGACATCATGTGGATTGGTGAAGAATGGGCAGATATTGAGTACGAAGGCTGGTGGGATAATGTATGGCAAGGAAGATCGTGGCAATTCCCTCCATTTTATGCCCTTGACGATGCGTTTGGTACGGCCAATACCCGAACTGAAACATGGCTTGGAAATCCCAGACCGACCTACCCAGCCGGAATTCTGTGGACTTTGCTACGGTCGGTTGGTTACAATGGCGTCTGTCATGGTTTTGCGGTTTCCAGCTCTATAGCCTTTTCTCACGGGCACAGCAGCCTTAATTCATCTTTTGGTGCAGGAATAAGCGCTGATACACTTTATAACCAGGAGCCAACTCAGGATGTGAAGAACATGCTTTATCGTATTTTCACTCAACAATGGGGAAGAGACCACCTGTTTTATAATGTGATCAACAGTCTCGATTTATCAGCCCTCTCGCAGCTGGCAGCTTTAGTACTGTCCGGAAATCTTAACCTTGATAACCTGCCTCCTGCCGAAGACTTTTTCATAGGCCCAAACGTAACTCTCGATCGTTTAAAAGAGATGATGGAATCGCCGGGTCCGGGGCAATATACCCGCCCCTTACTGCTCATCCCGCCAAGCGATATCACAGCCGCGCATTCTGTCTTTCCATATAAGCTGGAGCAGGATGAAGACGATTCCAGCATCTGGTATGTCTATATCTATGAAAACAATGCCCCTGGTGCGACTAATCGAAGAATCATTGTAAATACTTCTACCGACAGCTGGCAATATGAAGGTAGTAACACATTTTTTGGAAATACCGGTTTAATATTAGGCGATTCAGCTCAAAATTACCGCTCACGTTCAGATATATTCCGGGGTATTGACTATGGTCCGGAGGAATCTTTGTTTGCCCACGAGGATTACACCCTTGAAGAAATCGGCTACATGCACACACTCTTCAGCGCTGAAACGGATCTGCGTTTTGAGAATGAAGCGGGCAATGTAACACAATCGAACAATCTGGAACTTGTAAACAACATTCCGGGCGCCCTGCCCATTATCCCGGCCGGGGGCGGACCTGCCGAAATGCTTGGCCTGTTTTTAATTGACCTCGAGTATGATATTGAGCTGGACTACCGGGATGACGAGGTGCTCGGACTGTTTTCGGCCAATCAAGCCAGAAGATCCTATAATTTCTATAACTATGAGGTTAAAACTGATAATCCAGATCGGCTTAGGTATGGAAATTCGATTACGGTTTTTGGTAAAGAGGATGACCCGGAGTTTACATTTATGATGGATATATTTGAATCTTTAGACGACGACAACCTCTACTACCGGATTGAAAACTTTACGTTTAACTCTTCTGAGTCCGTGAGTTTCAACCTGGATAATGACACTAATCTGGAGATCAGGAATCTGGGCGGAGAGTCTGAAATGACTCTTCAGATTGGCAGAGATTCGGAACAGGACATATTCTTTTATCAGGGTCTTGAGTTGAATCCTGATTATGGATATAAGCTGTTGCCCGATTGGAGTGATGTAAGCAATCCTGAGCTTCAAATGCTTATCGATACCAATCTCGATGGTGAGTACGATCAAAGTCAGACACTCATTGGTATGGATGTATCCATCCCGGGTGACGAAAACGGCTCTACCGGACAGCTGCCGCGTGAGTACCAGCTGCATCATAACTATCCGAATCCGTTTAATCCGGCAACCACTATCGAGTACAGCCTGCCGGAGTCGCAGCACGTACAGCTCGAGGTGTACAACATGCTGGGTCAGCGCGTAGCCGTGCTGGTTAACGAGGTGAAGACAGCCGGCCGTCATCAGGCGGTGTTTGATGCCACGAACCTGTCCAGCGGCATGTACCTGTACCGCATAACCGCGGGTAGCTTCGTACAAACTGAAAAAATGATGCTGGTTAAGTAGATTACATGAAACAGTGACATGTTTCAGTAACAGCTAAACACTGAAATCAAAAACGGGAATTCAGTCCATGACCGGATTCCCGTTTTTAGTATGGCTGAATTCAGTACGGCAGGGCTACAAATTATCGCGTTAATTTGTAGCCATAACCTGTGCGCCTTTGCATCCCCCCCTATCAGGCGGAAGAGGCTCCGTCGGCCTTGATGTCGTCTCCGTTGAGGAACAGATTCTGACTCAGGCACATGCTCATCATTACGCGTGCAACTTCTTCGGGCTCGGCTATGCGGCCCATCGGGCTGTTCCGGCCGGCGTTGTCCAGGCTTCCGCCTCCCATAAACCGACGCAGCAGCTCGGTACGCGTTCCGCCGGGTGAAAGGCTCAATACCCGAATGCCATGACCCGCATTCGCTGAAGCAGCCGATTTAGTCATTCCAATAACCGCGTGCTTAGAGGCGGCGTACGCTCCCCAGGCCGATGAACCCCGGTGGGAAAGCATGGAGCCAACATTTACGATCACGCCTTCGCCCTGTTCGCGCATCACCGGGATTTCGTGACGCATGGAGTACATCACCCCGTCTATATTGGTTTTGATGAGGTCGTAATAGCCCATGGTTCCTTCCATTTCCAGTTCGTTGAAACCACCGGACGGCCCCTCGATGCCAGCGTTATTAAAAGCTATGTCGATCCGGCCGTAGGTTTGCTTGCAGGCTTCCACAAAGGCCTTAACCTGCTCTTCCTCACGCACGTCTGCACGCATATAGGTGGCATCACCACCCGCATCACGAATTTCACGTTCGACCTGTTCGCCCAGATTTTCCCGGCGTCCGCAAAAGAATACCTTTGCCCCCTCTTTGGCAAATTCCCGCGCGGCGGCTTCACCAATTCCTGAAGTTGCTCCCGTAATCAGAACGACTTTATCCGGAAACATGCCGTGCGAGGACACACGGCCCGAAGCTGCATTAGCCGGCGCAGGATTTGCTGCTCCAAACAGTCCCCCTGCGGCAATCGCGGCCAGCCCTGCTCCGCTGTTTTTGATGAATGATTTCCGGTCGATAGCGCTTCCGGACTTTTTTTCAGAATCCTGCTTGGGGTTATCCATAGTCTTTACCAGTTGGTCAGTGTGCCAGTTTCAGAATTCATTATACATTATTCAGCGCACAGCTTCAACTGGTTCAGTATTTCGAGTATACCAGGGCTACAGAAGATCGCTTTTCATTATTCATTTTTCAGATATCAGCTTATATGGGGCGCAACTTAAAATTATGGTTGATAGTAAAGAAAACGAGTATAATGCTCGCATTCGCTGCCAATTTTGAACCTGCCTGGCTTCGCTGTGCCAGACAGGCCTGCCTGGCTGTCTGACAAAGCAGGTAGGTTTCTCCTTACGGCCAGAACAGAAATCAAAACTACTAAAATGCTTTTTCCGGACAGCAGTGATTCCTTATTGTTAATTCCTGGAGGTTATGCAAATGAGGCGCAGTCGGCTTTGATATCCTCACCGTTGGGAAAAAGGTTCCCGCACAGACACATGCTCATCATAACCCGGACGATTTCTTCCGGTTCGGCTGTACAGCGCATCGGGGTGTTTCTGGAGTCGTTTTCCAAGCTTCCCTCTTTAATAAACTGATTATGCAGTTTGGTTCGCTTTTCTTCGGGTGAGATGCTTAAAACGCGAATGCCATACTTCTCATATTTTGATGCAGCTGAACGGGTTAATTCATTCAGCGCATATTTAGAGGCGGCATACGCGCCACGAGCCAGTGTGCCCTGATGAGAAAGCATGGAGCCTACGTTTACGATTATTCCTTCACCCTGCTCACGCATTACGGGGATTTCGTAGCGCATGGAGTACATCACCCCGTCAACCTTGGTGTTCATGAGATCGTAATAACTCATAGTGCTACTTGTTTCTGGATTGCCGGATGCAGATGACGGACCTTCGACGCCCGCATTGTTAAAGGCAATATCTATGCGGCCATAGGTATCCCTGCAGACATTAACGAATGCCCTTACCTGAGTTTCATCCCAGATCTCGGCCCGCATGAACGTTGCTTCTCCTCCCGCCTCCCGGATACTACGCTCCATCTGCAGCCCCAGACCTCCCCGGCGCCCGCAGAAAAATACTTTTGCTCCCTCTTTGGCAAATTCACGGGTGGTTGCTTCACCAATACCCGAAGTAGCGCCTGTTACCAGAACAACCTTATTTTTAAACATGCCGTGCGATGATACAGTGCCTGATGCCGCATCGGCTGATGCAGATTTAGCCGAACCAAACAGCCTGCCTGCGATAGCAGCCGCCTGACCTTCACCGCTGATTTTGATTAAAGATTTCCGGTCTATTGCTCTGCCGGCAGTTTGGTTTTTATTTGAATCCTGCTCCTTGGTAGTCATATCTTTTTAGAGTGTTTCAGTGCAAATTATTAGCAGTTGGCAGGCAATCTATTGAGATCTTTAGATGATAAATTCGGGCTTACCCGAGCTATAATACGTGCCAATCTGAATTATCTGTTAGTTATGTTGTAGTATTAAACCCTCAAGACCCGCTATTTTTGTACTTTGCGAAGTCGGGATCAGGTTAAAAAAAAGCCCCTCGATGGTCAGTCTCGGGGCTTTGTGGTTCGTTTATTGTCATTGAGTTCTGCAGGTGCATTATTCAGAACTCAGGTCTATGGTTTCCAGCGTTGTTGTCTCGCCTACAGTTACCTCTACTCCCTCGATTATACTCTCCGTAAATCCCACTTCTCTTGCTTCAACCGCTACTGTGTAGCTTCTCTCTTTAAGACCAACCAGGAGAAATTCTCCGTTAATTTCATCTGCAAACGTGGTGGAAACCGTGTCTGTACCGGCAATTGCGTACACAACCGCTCTGGCTTCAAATGGCTCTATCACGCCGCCTATATTACCCGTAATCGCTTCATTTGTGGCACGGATTACAGGCTTAAGAATATAGCCCGGTACCGGCGCCTGACCTGTCTTCACAACCGAACGAAGTACGTCGAAATCGAGAAGAAGTGTATAAACTATCCCTTCACGTATTTCTGCATTTACGTTCAGCTTTACCCCCGTCTGAGCGCCGCTTGGCACAAAAAGCCCGTGGGTTTCCCCGTCTATTACCACACTGTTCTGATCCCGGCTCACCACAAGGCGAATCTGCGGATAGGTGCCTACTTCAAGCTCTGTATCGGCTATCATTTCAAAAACACCGTTGGTAAGCTCCAGCAGATTATACGAACGCATAGGCTCGCTTATAGTCTGCCATCCTTCATCTGCTGTTGTGTTATTCACGTCCACTCTCTCAATAAAAACATTTACCTCGTCGTAATCGGCAGGAGCGTCGTGCAGTTTAACCTGGAATCCGCCCATTTCAGGATAACTGTCGACCGAACAGCCTGTGAATACGAGCAATCCCGCTGCTACAACACCGGCTAATAATCCTTTCATCTTTTGTTTCAAATTTGTTTTCATTGAAGCAGTTAAGCCAATCGTTTTCGTTTACCTGTTTGTTTTTACACACGTATGACGAGCGAGTTTTAAAGTGGTTACAATTTTTTTTCAAAAAAAAAGAGCCTCCGGTTTGGAAACTCTTTTATGTGGCTCTCTCGATTATTAAACGTGGCAGTTAATTGCTCCCGCGACCACGTCCGCGATTGTTGCCTCTTCCCCGTGGCGGATCGAATGGCGGCCCTCCGCCTACTTCACCGTTAAACAAATTCTGAAGGATCTGTGATGCAGGCGACCCACCTTCCAGCTGCCGTCTGAGCCCATCGGCCACTGCCTGTGCAGGAAGCTGAGCCCTGCGCTCAGCCATATTCATAGCACCGGGAAGCTTTTGCAGATCAGATGCATCAAATCCACTTTCAAGTGCGCTTAATACCATCCGTGCTGTTTCCGTTGGCTGTTGGGCCGCAGTGGGCAGATCGCTCAGAATGCTGATTGCCGTAATAATACCCGAAGGGCGCGCATTGTCCATAGCCCGGCTTACGGCTACTGATTCCAGTGTTTGTTCAAGAACATCTCTGTCAAAATTTTGAGTAAGCCCCTTAGCTGAAGCTTTGATCATTTCATTACGGAATCTGTTTTCATCCATGCGGTTGCCTTCACGACCGAGCATTTGTGTGACCTCAGGCCGCTTTACCCAGGGGTCTACAAAACCGGCAGCTTCAGCAGAGCTTTCTGCTATTGAATTAAGCACTGGCTGCATTTGTTGCGCCGGCACTCTTTTCGACAGGCCTTCAAATGCTTTTTCAAAGATCATTTCGTATGGCAGGTTCTGCTCCGCCATTGCCACAGCCGGACGAATGATGTTGATAAGATCCGTCTCACTTATACCACGTGTCTCTGCTCTGTTCTGCAGCTCTGTTATCTGCGATTGTTCAATACCTGCAGCCCTGGCCTGATCGATCAGATCCGGCAGGCTCTGTGCTTGCGCTTGTGCTACTAGCGGCATAGCAAAAATCATTAGAAGGGCTGCAACCTTAACCAATGATTTTATAGTTGTCTTTTCGTTGTCCATATTTTTGTGTTTGATACCTGTATATAACCCGATGTATTAACCCGACGTATAGTTTAATGCCAGTATGACGATTAACTACGGCAGAGGTTACCATGTTTTATCTAAAATTTTTAAAATTTGATTATTCATTGTTACTCTATAAAAATCAAGCCGTTTTCGCCCCCGAAACCATCAGGCACGGTATACGTTTCGTTAGAAAAATCTATCCACCTTTGCTCATCACCTTCAATCAGAAGGATTTTATATTCGTAAACACCGGTTGCCAGGTCGAGGCGGACAGCATACCGGTTTCCCGATTGTCTGGTTAGCTGTTCACCGGGTTGTTCCCAATTGTTAAAATTGCCAAGAATGTACAGACGGCCTTCACCCGAATAACTGAGGTTCAGGATAACGGTTTGAGAATCATTCTGTCTCCATTCAACCTTTGCCTTACCGCGGTTGCCCAAGTCAGGAAACAGCGAAAAGCGAACGCCGCCCGAAATCTGATAATCCCCCAAAGATTCCTCTGTGCCAGAAGATGTGTAGCGCATCAGATCGGCCTGAACATTCAACGATATATTCTGATGAACCCGCCAGGTAAGACCGGTGCCGGCCCTTAGTATGAGATCGGCTTCATCCAGAATCTCCTCACGATCGGGTCTTGGCCTTGGTGGCGGACCGCCGCCTCCGCCTCCATCAATCGTTACCTGATATCTGAACCGCTCAATTCCGGCAACAAAATTCCACTGCAGGGTTGGGTTAACTCGATAGTCGGCTGATCCCCGGATACCAAGATCCGAAAAAGGTGCATCCAGATTCCCATAAAGGGATGTTCGAAACTGCCATCTGAAATCCAGCCAGGTCTCCAGATCTATAGTGTAGCTGTCGAAACGACTCGTACCCTGCTGTTGTGCGCTGTTTTCATCATCACCGTTTTCCTCAAACTCTGCCGAAGACAGGGTCATGAACGAAGATCCAGCCCTGAAACGCAGCTGTGTAAAGATGCTGGGCGACCATATAACCGCAGGCTGTATCCAGAAGAGCTTGCGATCCAGGTATGTGTTAAAACGACTGCCGCCTGTTTCCATACCAAGCGAAAGCTTGTTAGTAGCCCGGTATCGCCCTGAAGCCATACCAAACAGCCCTGACCAGGAGTCACGATCATCAAAAAAAGGTTTATATACACCACCCAGCGTAAAATCTGCGGAAAACTGATCATAGCTCATAAGCATCTGACCAATGGGTGTAAACATCATGTAGCCGGAGTTTCCGTCGCGATCCCATTCGGGTAGAACGGGATTGAGATACGTATTGCTGGTAAATCCGGTGCGGGTTTCAAGCATAACTACTGACTGCCACTCCTGGCTATATCCATGAGTATGTATCATGGAAAAAGCTATCAGAAAAAACAGCAGCAGCGCATGTTTCATAGATACAGAACGGCATTTTTGTTACCGAAACCATCATCCTGCTGAACTTCAGCAAGCGGATCGGTTACCCACTCCTCTCCGTTGCGAACAAACATGTAGCGATGTTCCCCCCTCTCAACGGGCATCATGCCGGTCCAGACCTGTTTTCCTCCGGTATACTCACGATTGAGCTCAACCGGCTGCCAGTCGCTGAAATCACCAGCAATTTCTATGCTTTCCGCATCCTCGTCGAAATACACGAACCGAATCCAGATCATCGATTCTTCCTGAGCAATCAGCTGAGTAGATGTGCCATAACTATCAGCGGCTAGCTCAACCTGCTGCTGACCAAAAGGAAGGCTGAACATAAATCCAAAACCCAGGGATAATAACAGCACAGCAGCGGCTGCTAAGAACGGATTCATGGTGATCTTGCGGGCCGATGTGAGATTATAAATTTTGGCTTCATTCTTTTCGCCCGTTGCTGGCTCTTGCTGAGACACAGATTCTATACGGCTCATTACTGAGTCTGCAAAGCTATCGGGTACCGAGAATGATTCGGCCTCTGGTTCTTTTGGAAATGTAAATCCGAGACTCCGTTCGAAGCGAAGCATTTCACGCAGCTCGGCATCATCGGCGATTATGTGCAGGGCCTGCTGTTCTTCGGTTTCGCTCAGCTCGCCATCCAGGTATTTCTGAAATAGCTCTTCGTTTTGTTCGTTGTAATTTTTCATGATGAAACTTGTTTATCCAGTTGTGCTTTTAGTTCCTTTCTTGCTCTGTGCACCCTCACTTTTAGTGCGCTCACGGAAATGCCTGTCTGCTGCGAAATTACCTCATAGCTTAGTCCGTCCCTGTATTTCCACAAAAAAACTTCAGCATAATCGGCTGAGAGCTTTGCAATTGCAGTATCCAGTAACCGTTTCCATTCATTCATTTCGAGCCCCAAATAGGGAGTATGTTCTTCGCTAAGGCTGTTCTCAACGAAATCCGGTGCTAATTCACTAAAGTTTTTGTTGCCTCTTCTAATGTTTTTTGCATAATCGCGACAGTGGTTCATTGCCAGCCTGTAGAGCCAGGTAGAGAATGTTGATTTCATGTCAAACTGGTGCAAATTCTCGTATGCTTTCACAAAAATCTGCTGTCCCAGCTCTTCAGCTTCATCCTCGTCTTTTTCAAAACGCCGTATAATATGAAATACCATAGCAGAATAGCGCTCCACCAGTACACGATACCCTTTACCGTTACCGCTGGTTATATCCTTTATTAAGTTGAATTCCGAATCTTTCTGCGCTGTTTCGGCCATAGATATTAGGTGCAAAAAACTCTTCCTCTGCCTGTGTGACGACTGAACGTTCGAAAGGTTACCGGACTAATATTACGAATTTACCTTTAAAGTACCGCTTAAAAAAATTATGAAGATTTTACGTTGTATTTGAGAACTGTTGGGGCTGAACCGCTCACGTGGTTTAGCGTTTAGGCTACCCATTGATCCTACTTATTGCAAATGTATTTTGGTAGCAGGTATCAGGTATCAGGTAACAGGTAACAGGTAGCAGGTATCAGGTTCGCATTTCATAAGTCAATTTGATTTAGGATGCTGGAACATGAAAGACCTTCGACTTTCGACTTTGGACCTTCGACTAATCAATTCACAATTTTAAACTCATCTCGCCACAATACCCAGAATGCAGTTCTTAATCCATTCCAGGGTTTCTTCGGGCTGACCTTCCGCCAGTTTGATGGTTTTCCGGTCACTTACTACCAGTACGCCTTTTTTGCCCTGATTGGCGTGCTTCTGACCTACATATACGCTTTCGATTTCTTCGGTACTGATGGTCTGTTCCATGGTGTCTCCCCAGGGCGCGATGCGGTAGTACTTCACCGTATCACGACCAACTTCCAGCACCTGCGGGGCGTAACGGTCAAGGGACAATGCACCGGCAAATACAAGCAGTATAATTACCGCAATAACGCCAAAGAAAACCGAGGCATCATCCACAAAAAAGCCGATATAGCCAAAGACTCCTACAAACAATAACGCCATGAACATCCCTGCCGGGTGGACCGGCGCGGGCGGCAAATTGATTTTCAGCCGCTGATCTCTCATTTCGGCCGTTATGCCTTCAGGCGGTCTTCTCGACGGATCGAAATCAACCTTTAGCTTTCCTTCGGCCACCAGCTCACGGACCGATTTATCCAGATCCGTTGCATCGCGCTTCACAAACTGACCTTCTTCTCCCTCAAGGGCGGGCAGATTCAGCTGCCGGCTGTAGTCCTCGAACAGCTGCCGGAAGTTCGTGCTGTGTTTGGCTTCATACAGCCGGATACGTTTTTTCTTTTCCTCGTGGTACAGCTCGATAAAGTAGAGCGTATAAGATGATCTGTTTTTCCCGCCGGAATGGTATTCTGTGGCTGCCCGTACGCCTGCAAACTTATTTAAAGATTCCGTCCATAAGGTATGGCCCAGAATGCTCTTCTTATCCAGGGTAACGGTGTTTTGATCTATGATGATGCGCTCCTTGATCGAAACCGTATAGATGCCGCCGATGAGCATCCCCAGGCCAATAATCGTAAATATGAGCAGGAAATACGTTTCTGGCCCCATCACCTCTCTGTTCAGCTCGCTTAAAAACATGAGCGTTGGCACGCCACCCCATACAAGGGCAAATAAAATGAGAAGCCAACCCCCAACACGCGAGTGGGGCACGGTATAATCCACCGGCAACAGGCTCAAATTAATCTGCCTGGAAACCGGGAGATCCCGTAAGGAGTTGATATCGATTTTCATTTTTTAGAATTAACTAAGATGCAATCGAAAACTGTTTGGGTGCTGGCTCTACGCCTTCCGGCGTATCGCTTCGCGTTTGGAGTTTGGAGTTTGGAGTTTACTCCTCATCATTTGTAGGTTCACATAATCTTTGCGAAACTCTGCGACATAATACGCGCGACCCTGCGTCCTTCCCCCATTTAAAACTTAAAATTTAAAACTCTCCCACCCGGGAGGTTTTAAAATTGCACCTGGTTCTAATTCACAATTCACAATTCATCCCGACGCCTTTCAGGGTTGGGATTTCGCTTCGCTCAACAATTCACAATTGTTTCAAGCCATAAAAACGATAAAACCGCTCATTACAAGCATAAGAAGCGCAGGAAGCGACTTAATTGACGGGTCACCTATTTTAATGTGCATCAGCAGGGCTCCGATCATCAGGCCGGCCATTCCGGCGGCAGCGGGTATCACCACAATCGGGTACCAGATGCCAATTACGAGCAGGGCGGCCAAAGTGAGTTTCAGGAAGCCAACGAGCTTCATCACCGTTTCGGACAGACCATAGGCCTCAAATTCTTCCTTCATACTGGATGCGCCTCCGCCCCGGTAATCCGTGGATTTATTGAAGCGTACAATCCATACGTTCACGATTCCCAGCGCAATGATAATCTGGAAAACAACTACGAGCGTTTGTGTATTCAGTTCCATGTCTTTCTTTAAATCCTTTAATTGAGTGTTGTTAACAAATGGGTGATGCTTCTTCTATACGGTGTCTTAAATTATGTAATCCGTACGTAACATTCGTAAAAATGTTTAGGACTTGAATTACGTTCCGATGCGACAGGCATCACCCTGCACTCCAGGCAGAAACATCATCTTAACGCTTTTTAAAACAGTCCCGTAATCCGGCCATCCTTATCTATGTCGATTCGTTCGGCGGAAGGACTGTTTGGCAGTCCAGGCATGCGCACAATGGTACCTGTTATCGGAATGAGGAATCCGGCACCGGCAGCTACTTCGATTTCCCGAATAGTTACCACAAAATCCTTCGGACGCCCAAGCAGTGCGGGATTATCCGACAGCGACTTCTGCGTTTTGGCAATACATACAGGCAGCTTATCCAGACCTAGCTCGGCTATTTTGCGCAGATCTTTTTTGGCCTGCATGCTGTAATCGATAGCGCTTGCTCCGTAAACTGTTTTACAGACCTTCTCTATTTTTTGCTCCACGCTCCACTCAAGCTCATACAGTGGTTTAAATACCTTACCGTTTTCATCGGCTATCCGGGCTACTGCCTTTGCAAGCGATTCGCCTCCTTTGCCGCCCTCTGCCCAGACGTTCGCCTCATGTATTTCAACATCCTTGCCGGCAAAATGATCTCGTATGGCCGCTATCTCAGCATCGGTATCCGTTTCGAAACGATTAATAGCCACCACCGGCGGCACGCCAAAGTGACCAATGTTTTCCAGGTGTTTCTCCAGGTTTGGCAATCCCGCTTTTACGCGGGCCACGCTCTCTTTTTTGAGCTCATCAACCGGAGCGCCACCGTGGTATTTCAGGGCGCGTACGGTTGCTACCAGCACCACTACCTGAGGCGCCAGACCGGCCGCGCGGCACTTGATGTCGAAGAATTTTTCGGCGCCCAGATCGAAGCCAAAGCCGGCTTCGGTTACCGTGTAGTCCGAAAGTGACAATCCCATGCGCGTGGCAATAACCGAGTTGGTTCCCTGCGCGATATTCGCAAAAGGTCCGCCGTGTATGATGGCAGGGTTGCCTTCAATGGTCTGAACCAGATTCGGCCTGATGGCGTCTTTCATAAGCGCCGCCATGGCCCCGGTTGCGTTCAGGTCGCGCGCATATACCGGCTGACCGCTAAAAGTGAAGCCAATAAAAATATTATCGAATCGCCGCTTCAGGTCTTCGAGATCTTCCGCCAGGCAAAGAATCGCCATAATTTCGGATGCCGCTGTTATATCAAATCCGGTTTCGCGCGGAATGCCGTAGGTAGTGCCACCGAGGCCGGTAACTACACGGCGCAGAGAGCGGTCGTTCATATCCATCACCCGTTTCCAGCTTACGGTTCGCGGATCGATATTCAGGTTTCCTTTCGACTGCTGCAGGTTGTTATCGATTAGGGCCGCAAGCAGGTTGTGGGCTTTTTCGATTGCGGAGAAATCGCCCGTAAAGTGCAGGTTGATGTCTTCCATGGGCAGCACCTGAGAGTATCCGCCGCCCGTGGCTCCGCCCTTCATGCCGAATACGGG
>PWID01000271.1 GCA_003555145.1 Balneolia bacterium
ATCGAGGTACTGGGATATGATTTCGGGGTCTTTAATAAACTGGGCCTGAGCTTCATCAGCCGGCATAGCCAGAACGATGATGAAGAGCAGAGCCAGAATCTTAGTAGCAAGTTGCTTCATGGGGTTTTTAGTCGTTATGATGTTTGGGTTATTTAAAAAAGTCGAAGGTCAAAAGTCGAAGGTCTCTCAAGTTCTCCCATTGGGATGAAAAACCAATTCACAATTCACAATTCACAATTCACAATTAAGCGCTTTGCGCTTCAGGGTTTTTGCCATAGAATCTGAGTATGAAGTAAAGTATCACGAAGCCGGCAATGAGGCCGAATACGGGGTGGATCCATTCGAAGGCGGCAGGGATTTCACCTACAACCAGCGCCACAGCGGCCACCACAAGCGCGTATGGGAGCTGCGTACGAACGTGATCAATAAGGTCGCAGGCAGAGGACATCGAGCTGAGTACGGTGGTATCAGAAATCGGGGAGCAGTGGTCGCCGAATACCGCGCCGGCCATCACCGAGCTGATGGAGCCTAAAAGAATGCCATAGTTTTCGCCGCCGGCAAATCCGACTCCGGCGCCCATCACCACGGCTAAAGGAATTACTACCGGGAACAGAATCGCCATAGTGCCCCATGAGGTTCCGGTGGAAAATGCAGTAAGTGCAGCAATAAAGAAGACGAGTCCCGGAAGCAGAAAAATGGGCAGGGTATCCTGAAGCGCTCCTGCCAAAAAGGGGCCGGTGCCGACCGCCTGAGTCACTTCACCCAGGCCCCACGCAAGAACCAGAATAATTACGGCCATGAGCATCGACTGCATACCGCCAACCAGCGATTCCAGCGCCTGACCCATGGTAAGCACCTTTTGGTACACTACCATTGAGATGGCCACCGCACAGCCGGCAAACGAGGCCCAAAGCAGGGCCGCAAACGGATCGGCTTCACCAATTATATTGGTAATGGTACGCGCAGCATCCACATCCAGGCCGCTTAGACCGGTACTATATAGCCCATAAAGAGCAACGATAATAACGGTAAGAACCGGCACGGCCGCGTTGTACCAGCGCTGAGGCTTATCGGGAAGCGGCTGCAGCGACTCCATATTGGTATCTGCCGCTGGCGTGGATCCGGGGCGCAGAACGCCTCCGCCCGACGCGGCGCGCTGCTCGGCTTCGAGCATGGGACCAAAATCGCGCTTCATCACAATTACCATCAGCACAAAGCCCAGGGCCAGAATCGGATAAAACAGGTACGGGATGGAATCCAGGAAAATGAGGAATGCGTTATCAGCTCCGGCCTGAAGCTGAGCAGCAAGGGCAACATCCTCGGTCTGAGAAGCCAAAGTAGATAGTGAGTTCGAGATCTGCGTGATTTCAAACCCGATCCAGGTGGTAATAACCGCACTCACGGCCAGAGGCGCCGCGGTTGAATCCACGATATAGGCCAGCTTCTCGCGGGAGATGCTCAGCCTGTCGGTCATCGGGCGAAGGGCATTACCGCGGATGAGGGTATTGGCGTAATCATCAAAAAAGATGAACAGAGCCGACAGCCAGGTATACACCTGACCCTGCGTTCTGGTTTTGGCAAATTTCTCCAGCTGAGCCACCACGCCCTTTGTTCCTCCACCGCGCGACATCACCCCAACCATACCGCCAAGCAGCAGACTGAATATGATGATGGAAACGTGGTAAGGATCGGCCATAGCCTCGACCAGGAACGTAAAAGAAGCGGCCGTGCCGGTAAACGGATTGTAGCCCATCAAAAAGAATGCCCCGATCCAGACGCCCGCAAAAAGGGAGAGAATCACCTCCCGGGTAATCAGGGCAAGGGCGATGGCAACGAGCGGCGGCAGAAGACTGATCCAGCTTCCGAAGATAGCCGAGGTTTCTTCGGCGTCGGTTTCGGCACCGGTTATGGAAATGCCCATAAGCTCGGCAAAACCAATAATGGCCAGAAAAAGAAAGGACAGGAAAACGGTAATCGTAAATTTTTTCATGCGGTACAGCCGGTGAGTGATGCCGGCCCGTTCGGTAGTTTGGTTAGAAGAATACCTGCTGAGCAAAACGCAAGCCCATCATAAAACAAGAGGCTGAAAGGGTTACGCTGAAAATCATAATTCATATAATCGGGTTAATCTACAACAGATGAGGCAAAAAACCGAATGCTCGCTCCGCTCGCAATTTTGAATGGTGAATTGTGAATTGTGAATTAGATTTCTGGCCAAATTCCCGAATCTGGCATTACCTCATTTGAAAGGAGATTCCTCGACTCCTCCGCCGATTGGCGGATCCGCTCGGAATGACAGGGCTCCAAGGTTTTCAACGGCGGACACAGCACTCCCCGGCATGGCGACAAATAGAACTGCCCGCCGTAATTAAATGAAACCATTACGCGGCATAGTACCATATTCCGCCTAATCCGAAACGTAATCGCCGCGTTTTACCTACCAGCGCCCCTGTCATCCTGAGCAAGTGAGCGAATGCGAACGCGTCGAAGGATCTCCTTTAATTTGCCCAAATTGTTATGAAAGGAATCACTCAGGCTCGCTCCGCTCGCAATTTTGAATGGTGAATTGTGAATTGTGAATTAGATTTCTGGCCAAATTCCCGAATCTAACCCGGAATAAACTGCACATCCTGTCTGCCGCGGCTAAGACAGGCAGACGCGGAGCGGATTAACACAGATGATTTTCCATCAAAGTTTTTGACATACTGTTGGCACTGTAGCCTTGACATACTGAATGAATAATCCTGAAAATTCGCGTAAATTCGCTGGACAAAAATGGCCTGAACCATCATCTTAGAAACCTCAACATGCTTCGATTCTTAAAACTCATTTTGACTCTTTTTGCCCTTTCGGCTTTAATCGCATGTTCCGGCGATCGGGAGAAGGGTGATGAAACCCGGGCAGATTCGAACGACCTCAGTCAGGTTCCCACACTTACGCTTGAGCAGGAATTTCAAATATCCGGTTATGATGAGTCCGGTTTTTTCGGATACCTCTCAACAGTTGTTTCAGGTCCGGATGGCATCATCCTGACCGCTGACCCAGGCACCCGTAAAATCCACCTCTTTTCTCCCGACGGAAGCTATTCCGGTCATATCGGTGGCGAGGGCGCCGGTCCGGGTGAGTTCCGCAATATTGCCGATGTAAGCATGTCAGCTTCAGGCACCCTATACGTAACCGACCTGTCGCTTGCCCGCATCAGCGTGTTTTCTGGCGCATCCGGCGAGTGGGAGCTGACTGATATTCTGGATATCCCTTTCCCCGCACAAGATGAAAGTTCACCCATGAGTGGCCCCTTTTATATGAGGCACTTATTCCCGACCGAAACAGGCTATATCGCAGAATACGAAAGCTCGGTAATGTATGACAGCGATGACGACTCCATAACAAGCTGCTTTCAAGTGCTCGACGATTCCTTACAATTCGTAACCGAAACGGAGCCCTTGTGCAGCCCGAAGCTTGAGATGGTGGTTGCGCGCTCCAGAAGCGGCAATACCATTTCCGTAACTACCCATGGGGTACCCGAAAACCATGGTCAGCTGGCCACCATCACCCAGGGCGGGGAGCTGATTCGCATTCATACCAGTGAAGCCGTCGTTCGTATCCATCAGATGGACGGTACTCTGATAAACGAATTCA
>PWID01000246.1 GCA_003555145.1 Balneolia bacterium
CCGGAGGCCACAGGCTGGGATGTGGAAACGGTTATTGACGGCCTCAATCATCCGTGGTCGGTGGTCTGGCTTTCGGACAGCAATGATTCCATGCTGATTACCGAAAGGGGTGGTCAGCTGCGGATGGTCGCAAACGGAGTACTGCTGCCGGAACCCATAGGCGGACTTCCCGATATCTTTGCAAGTGGTCAGGGTGGCCTGCTGGATATTTCCCTGCATCCGGATTTTGAAGAAAACAGCTACGTTTACCTCACCTACGCAACCGGCGATGACGACGCCAACCGAACCACCGTTGGCCGGGGCACGCTCGAAGGCCGGCAGCTCATCAATTTTGAAGAACTGTTTCGGGTATCGGCCGACAAAGGCGGGGACCAGCATTTTGGGTCCAGAATTCAGTGGCTGCCCGACAACACCTTTTTGCTGACGCTCGCCGATGGGGGAAACTACATCCGCCTGGACGGATCATGGATTCGCGAGCAGGCACAGAAAAAGGACAGTCATCTCGGCAAGATACTGCGCCTGACCGAGGACGGGAATCCCGCACCTGACAACCCGTTCATAAACGATAGTGATGCGCTTCCTGAAGTCTGGACGCTGGGTCACCGCAACGTGCAGGGCATTGCGCGCGATCCTGAAAGCGGCCGGATCTGGGCCAACGAGCACGGCTCCAGAGGCGGCGATGAGCTGAATCTGATTAAAGAGGGAGAAAACTACGGCTGGCCGGAAGTTACCTACAGCACAGAATATCACTACACCAGAATTTCAAACAAGGCGGCTCTGCCCGGAATGATTGATCCCAAAGTGGTATGGACCCCGGCACAGGCTCCGAGCGGACTGGCGTTTTACACGGGTGATGTCTATCCGGACTGGCGCGGCGATCTCTTTAGCGGAGGTCTTGTGGGCGAACAGGTACGGCGCATCATCCTGGATGGGGAAGAGGTCGTTGGCGAAGAGGCGCTTACCATCGGAAAGCGCGTCCGCCACGTGGCTCAGGGGCCGGATGGCTATCTATATCTCCTGACCGACCATGAAGACGGTGAGTTGATGCGGATAATTCCGTCGGAGTAGCATTTGGGGTAGTTCGGTTTGTAGGGTGAACCACTAGGCACAAAGACACAAAGAATCACTAAAAAGGGGTTAAATGGGTCAGGCTAATTCAGGGGTCGACACAAATTCAACACCTGCCTGCTGCGACAAGCCATCAGGTTTGGCAGGCAGGCCTGTCTGCCGAGGCGAAGACAGGCAGGTTCAACATTAGCAGCGGCAGCGACCATTGGAACCTTTACAATTTCCCTGAGTATCACCAGCGTATTGTAAAGTCATTCAAAAGATGGATTGACCGGATTACGGCTGTTTTCAGGCGAATAAGTATCGAAATTTGATAATGAGTCCATTTTTCAGGCTGGTCTTTGATTTATTGGGTTTTTGAGGTATTCTGGCTTTTGTAAAAAACTCATCAATCTGATTAACTCACTCACAGACTCTTCGCCCCATGAAATACGTACTTCTGTTGGCTTCAATTTCACTTTTTGTTGCTACAGCTACTGCGCCGTCGGCACAAGCGGAATCCGGCGAGACGGTTTCCTCAGTTTCCACTATTAACCCCGGTCCCTATAGCCGGGCTTTGATGTTCGGACTCGGCTCCAACTTTAACCTGACGTCCTTTCAGGGTGGCGTGTTTTCGTACAAATGGTTTACCAGTACAACAAGAGCACACCGGTTTACCACCGATCTTGGCTTCAGGTACATGACGACTGACGATACAAGAAGAACCGAAAGCGAAATTAACGACGAAACAAACATTCTGGACGCGAATGTCCGTATAAATTATGATCTGCTTAGCTACAATCAGGTCTCCAGATCTGTGTATAGCTATTGGGGAGTTGGACCAACCGTGAGGTTTCAAATTGTGGATTCGGAATGGACCAGAACCACGTCGTCGGGTAATCAACCAATCTCTTCAAAAATAGATGAAACTGAGTATCAGGTTGGTCTTGGGGCATCGTTCACTGTTGGGGCTGAGTGGTTTGTTCATTCAGGAATTTCAATTTCGGCTGAATACGCTCTGAACGTGTCATACAACATTGCAAATAGAGATAGGGAATTAACATCCGGTATTACACAGACGAATCCTGGTTCTACTATAGAAGAAGAAGGCTCCACCTCTTCTATAAACCTAGATGGTTCGGGCGCCAGAGTTGGTATATCGGTTTATTTCTGATGAATCCACCCAATAAATTTCATATTAACGGGAGTGTAACCAAACCGGTTTTGAAATCTTTTCTTGGGATTTTTGTGCTACTGCTTTCACTTTCTGTAGCGCCTGTTGCAGAGGGACAATCGGGAAGAGACTCAAACAGCCTTGTTTTTCAAATTGATCCGATGTTAAGCTTTTCAGGCTTTGACGGTTTTAAGGTTTCGTACTTAAATCATAGCTCCAGCGACAGGTATTGGCGCATAGGGGCTACTTTTAATTTCGGATATGAGTACAGAACATTCGACGGTAGTGAAGACCGGCTCGCACCTGACTCGAGGAGCTATGATCTGTTTGTGAGGGTACATTACGACCGTATATTTACTATCAATCCCCAAAAATCGATTTCATTTTACAGCGGCGGTGGTCCACGCATCGGGCTTGGTTTTTTTAATGAAAACGATGATGGAGTACTGGTAAGCTTCCAAGAGGATGCCCTTATGTTTGATATGGGCGCCGGAATCGTGGCAGGCGTAGAGTGGCGCATCCTCAATATGCTTAGTTTATATGGTGAGTATGGCCTTAACCTTATGTACTTCTCCCATAAAACCGAGATGAAAACCAGTGAATTCGGCGTAATGATCATCGATACATTCAGGACCAACGGGGTTGAGCTCTTTGGTACCGGCGCACGAATAGGGGTGATTCTGCGCTTCTGAAAGTTGAGTATGTCAGGGCGCTGATTTACGCGGATTATAGCGCGGATATTCGCAGATTTTTGTTTGGTTCTATTTTGTCATTTTGTTGAAATTAGAGCAATATTCGACCTAGAATTGCAAATCCGGTAACAAATTCCATTTTCCTTGTCCGCTGACTATTGGTTTTATATAGCAGTATATTGAGGGGCACTTTGCTATTCCGGAAATGAAATCTCACCCCAAAAATGACTCCCCAAACGCCCGCGCTACCCATCGAATCGTTCTTATCAGGTACCAAAGACGTACCGTTTTTCGACGTCAGAACGCCGGCTGAGTTCGAAAAGGGGCATATTCCGGGAGCGCAGAACCTGCCTTTGTTCACAAATGAAGAACGTGCCGTAATCGGAACTCTGTACAAGGAGCAGGGGCGGGATGTCGCGTTTAAAGAGGGCCTCAAGTTCGTGGGGCCGAAGCTGCATCAGTTTGTGGAAACGGCAGAGAAAACCGGAAGCCAGGCGATTGGCCTCTACTGCTGGCGCGGCGGCATGCGATCGGGTAGCATGGCATGGCTGCTTCAGTCGGCGGGTTTTAAAATTAAGCTGCTTGATGGCGGATACAAATCCTACCGAGGGCTGATCAAGAGCGTGTTTGAGCCTCTTAAAATTATACTCGTTTCGGGAAATACCGGAAGCGGAAAAACCGAACTGCTCCATGCGCTC
>PWID01000207.1 GCA_003555145.1 Balneolia bacterium
CAGCTAAGGCCGCAAAGCCATCACCCAAAAAGAAAACCCCGAAAAAGAAGGCGACCGATCCCGGTGCAGTAGAAAATCCTCCGACCCCGGATGAGGAAATTGATATGTTTCTGAAGCTTTTTAATAAAGGTAAATGAGCGATTCTGTAGCTTTAGAGAAGGGTGATGTCATCTTTGTGTCAGATGTGCATCTGGGTGGCTTCAGCCCCGAAATAAACAGCGAAATTGAAGACCGGCTTATACTGCTGGTTGATGAAGCGATTGAGAAAAGCTGCCGCGTTATTGTCGTTGGTGATTTATTCGACTACTGGATGGAATACCGGGGCATATGGCCGGAGTACGGGAATCGTGTTCTGGAGCATTTTGAAAAACTCAACAAACAGCAGCCCACGCTTTTTATAACCGGAAACCACGACAACTGGACCGGCCCCCGGCTGGTCAGAGCTGGCTTTGAGCTTGAATCTGAAACCAAAACTATCACCCTTGGAAACCAAAAGGTGATGCTTGCCCATGGAGACGGCCTCAGCGACACGGAGTTTGGGTTCCCGCGTCCTTTATTTCACCGCTTGCTGAGAAATCCGTATTTTGTGAAAATATTTCAGACCATTTTACCACCCTTAGCCGGCATTTCCGTAATGCGTTCTTTTTCGCGGGCATCCCGCAAGAGGGACAGTGTTGAAAAGCTTCAGCGGGAAACGACACAGATTGATAACTGGGCCATGCGAATGCTGAAATCGGGCAGGGCAGACGTTATGATATGTGGTCATCATCACAAGCCTGTGTTTAACAAATCAAATGAAGGGCTTTACATCAACCTTGGTAATTTTTGTCACGATTCCACGCTTGCTGTTTATACCAGAAACGGGTTTGAACTCGTTAAATGGCAGGCAGATACCCGGCAGTTTTTAACCTATACACGTTAGCGTGCTTTATACATGAGCAATAATTTTCCATACGACGAAGAACGATACCTGAACGATCCCGAATACCGAAAGGAAATAAGGGAGCGCCAGAAAAAGCAGCAGCAGTCACGCGTACAGATCACAAAAAAAAGAACTGAATCGGGACCGATTCGCCTTGTCGACAGACTTAGCGGCAGCCCGATGCGCGTGTTTATGAGCCTGATTGCCGCAACGTTGGTGCTCATGCTTATTGGTGGCAGCATTTTTCTTTTTTTTCTTGCGCAAGGTCTGCCTTCTATCGAGGAACTCGAAAACCCGAGAACGGATATTGCTTCGTTTGTTATGAGCCGCGATGGGGAAGTGCTCGATACCTATTTTATCGAAAACCGACGCTTTGTTACGATTGATGAAATCTCCCCGCATACCGTTAACGCGCTAATTGCCACCGAGGATCATCGTTTTTACGACCACTGGGGTATCGATATGCAGCGTACTCTTGCGATTCCTTACCACATTCTTCGTGGTGCACCACAAGGCGGGTCTACTATTTCTCAGCAGCTGGCGCGTAACCTCTATCGCTCCATTGGTCGCGACGTTTCGGTGATTCGTAAACTGCGCGAAATGATTACCGCCATCCAGATTGAGCGGAACTACACCAAGTCGGAAATCATCCAGATGTACCTTAACACGGTTGAGTTCAGCAACAGCGCCTTTGGTATTGAGTCTGCCGCCCGCACGCATTTCAACAAAGAGTCCCGCGACCTCACGGTGGAAGAATCAGCCGTTCTGATTGGTTCCCTTCAGGCCGTATCACGATTTAACCCAAGGCTGAATCCTGAGAATTCACAGCGCCGCCGGAACATCGTTCTCAGCCAGATGCACAGACGCGGTTTTATTTCTCAGGAAGATTTTCAGACCCTGGCAGCTGAGCCGATTGCGCTGGATTATCAGCGCCCGAGAGCCCAGAGCCGCCAGAGCCGCTACTTCGGTGAATACGTTCGCCAGGAGCTGATGGGCTGGGCTGCGGAAAATGGCTATGATGTGTACCGTGATGGCCTTGTTGTCCATACCACCATAGATGCTAATATGCAGCGCCACGCCGAAAGGGTGATGGAGGCTAAAGTGGATTCACTCCAGGGGGAGTTTGTTCGCGTTTGGGGTGGAGACGGTGGCGACGGCCGCTACATGAACCGCTATTTCGAGCGGTTTCCGCATCACCTGAGAGAGTATGTGCAGGAGTCAGGCGAGTTCCAGACGGCCGTTCGCGAACACGGCATGAGCCGCCAAGCTGCCCTGGATTCGCTAATGGCACAATCAGATTTTGTAGATACAATCAAACGCCAGCGCGTGCGACTTGAAGGAGGATTCGTTGCTATTGAGCCCGGTACAGGGCATGTGCTTGCATGGGTTGGCGGAACCGATTATTCGTCTATACAGCGTGATAATGTTTCTCAATTACGACGTCAGGCCGGATCGACCTTTAAGCCTTTTGTGTATGCCCTTGCGATTGATAATGGTTATCAGCCATATCACGAGTTCTCGCGCTATCCGCTCAGTTTCAGAGATAGAAGCGGTAATATCTGGGCACCAAACGACATGAGTATTGCACCAGGCCCGGAAATGGTTTCCATGCGTGAAGCTATCTCACGAAGCCTTAACAATGTAACTGTGCGTATGCTTCCTGAGCTTGCCGGACATCCCGGAACGGATCAGCTTGAAGATCTTTTTCCCGCCGCCCGACAGATTGCAGATATGGCCCGGAAAATGGGAATAAAATCGCCCATGAATGCAGTTCCATCTATTGCGCTTGGAACAGCAGAAGTGAACCTTCTTGAGCTTGTTAATTCATATGCTACGTTTGCAAACAGCGGTGTATTTATGGATCCGGTTACTATTCTAAGAATTGAAGACCGGGAAGGAAATATTTTGTTTGAGGCTCCTCCGCAAATGCAGCAGGAGGTTATGAGTCCGCTTACTGCCTATGTTATGATAGATATGATGAGAGGCGTGGTATCTGGTGGAGACTGGGGACATGGAACCGGCGTTAGATTCCGTAATATGGGAATTCGCCAGGATGTAGCCGGTAAAACGGGAACTACTAACAATGCTGCCGATAATTGGTTTGTGAGCGTGTTTCCGCACGTTGTGGCCGGTGCATGGGTTGGCGGAGAAGACCGCAGGATTCGTTTCCCGGAGCGCAGCATGATTGGTCAGGGTGCGCGTACTGCACTGCCTATTGTTGGAGAATGGGCACTTAGAGTTTCGAACGACGAGAACGGAAACTGGAGCTACGATGCATTCGAGCAGCCGGTAGGCTATGTGCCCGATCCGCCTCGTGATCAGCGCAGACAAGACCGCCAGGAAACCGAGCGCAGAGGGCGTGTAGACTGGTAGTTGGTCAGTAATAACAGTATGTCAGGGCTACAGTATGTCAGGGCTACAGTGCCAACAGTATGTCATTATTCATTATTCATTATTCATTTTACGGCGACAGGTAGTGGCTTGAATTAACAATAAGTAATTAACAATTGACAATGTGTTATTCAGGTATCAGGTATCAGGTATCAGGTATTTCCTGGCCGTATTCCTGTGTAGGTTAAGGAAGCCCGAATATGAGAGACCTTTGGCCTTCGACTTTTGACCTTCGACCTTCGACCTTCGACCATCATACACCAGGCAGCGCTATATCCTTCATGTGGATGATGAA
>PWID01000027.1 GCA_003555145.1 Balneolia bacterium
GTGATGGTTCTTTTATTGACAACTATTTCTGCTAAATTCACATCATGATTCCTGCTACGTTTTATTGTGATGTTGATGGTTTTGAGACCGAGATAACAGACTTCCATCCGGAAAGAAAAGATGCGCAGTTCATCATCTGTCTGCACGGATTTGGCGGAAGTTCTCAAACCTTCCGCAGGCTGGCTCCCGTTATGCCCGAACCCTTCAGAATGTGGAGCATCTCTCTGCCCTGGCACGGAAACACGCAGTCAGAAAAGACGAGTATGCAGCTCGAAAGCTATACGCATGGATTGGCGAAAATGCTGGAGGAAAAGGAAATTGGCCACGTTTTCATCATAGCTCACTCCTTCGGGGCTCGCATTGCAGCCATGTTTGCGCTACTCTATCCTTATCGAACGAATCAGCTGTGCATCATAGCGCCGGGCGGCTATTATCCGCCGGAGGATTTTATGTTCCGTTTTCTGGGATCTTTCCCGATGAGAAGGCTTATACGAAAAGATATTTTCCTAAGACCGTTTGTTAGCTTTCTCATTCCCGGTCTTCCAGATGAAAAGCGGGAACAAACCACGCGTGCGCTAAGGCATATAAGCTGGTCTTTTCCCAAAATCAGCCTGAAAGCACGGGGGGAGCTGAACAGACTTAGGGGCTATACAGGAAAAACCTTGCTCATACTTGGTGAAAAAGACCGCTTGCTGAGAGCATCTTACGCTCCAAAAATTGCGCGTTACTACACCGATTGTGCAGTAGAAATAATTAAGGGTGCCGGTCATCTTCCAATGGTAACTCACCCGAAACAGATTCGGGATTTGGTGCTCAAATACAGACCGGAATCATCGTCCTGAGAACAAAAAAGCCTGCTTCGGGACACCGAGGCAGGCTTTAGCTTTTGGGTAAGCTTTTTGAGGGTATTATTTGGGATAATAAAAACTCGTTACAGCTTAATTAAACAATACACACCCTTAAGACACGTACCACAGTTCCAGTGACTATCCGGAATGCAATTTTTTTCACAAAAAAAGCCGGAGGACAAATTTCTGTCCCCCGGCCATGTTCAGCAGTATTTTGATACGTCTGTCTTATTTCACAAGCATCATTTTTTGTACTTGTGAGAACGATCCAGACTGCAGTCTGTACAGATACACACCAGATGCAAGTCTGCCTGCATCAAAAGATACGGTGTGGCTGCCTGCGTTCTGAGTGCCGTTAACCAATACTGCCACACGCTGTCCCTGCATGTTGAAGACTTCGAGTGTTACCGCACCGGCTTCAGGGAGAGTGTAGGAAATGTTGGTTGTAGGGTTGAACGGGTTCGGATAGTTCTGGTTCAGCGTGAAGCTTTTCGGAGCATCAATCGAAGGGTCTTCGATATTTACGAATGGTTCGAAAGTTGCAACGGTGCCGTCAGGCAGAACAGCGATCAGCGTGAATGCCGGGCCATCCTGATTTGCAGCAGGATCGAGGAACCCGCTTGCAAGTACAATGGCTGCACCCCCGCCGAGCATGGAAAGATCAGCCGTGAATGATGCCGCTGTCGTTTCTGTGCCCGCTACGTTGATATCCAGAACGTAAGAGTCAGCTGGAACAGCAATGTACATTGCTGAGTAATCTGTATATGCGAGGCCTTCTTCAAGAGCGGCTACATCGCGGGCGATTACGTCTACAGCCGGGGCGTCTGTCGCACCATGGTAGGCAATAAACTCTACGGTTTCAGCGTCATCAGCGGCTTGTTTTGCCCCCGGTATGATATCCAGGAAGAAGCCTGTGTCAACGCCATCCGGATTAACTGCGAAGTCGCCCGGTGAAGCTACACCTGTTGCAACCACATAGTAACTTTCGCCGCTTTCCAGCTCGATTCCTTCAAAGCTGAATCCATCTTCAATGGAAGCACCTGCAGGAGTTACCACAATATCGTAAGTGATGTCGGTTGCTAGTTCCACAAAGCCAGTTGCGCCACGGAAAGGCACGTTTGGCAGGAACATATCACCATTTACATATATATCGACTTCTGCTACAGCCGGGTCAGCAGAGTTGTGAATAATCTGGACCAATGCAAAATCAGAGGGTTCTGCATCAGTCTGAGTAAGAGACACGTTGTCAATAAAAACATCATCGTTACTCAGGCCCATTTCAAAGCCTAGCTTCATTGCATCGTAAGTAGCACCTACTTCAAAAGTAACTTCGTATGTTTCCATTGAAGCTGTAAGGGTGAAGTCGCTAATGTTTATTGGCTCGAAACCACCCCCGTCTTCACCGAAGAAGAGACGCAGCTGGCGGCCTTCAACGTTAGAACGAGCATCGAACTGAGCTTTGTAGGTTTGTCCGACTTCAAGAGCTTCGATCTGCTCCTGAGTAAACTCCTGGTTGAGCTGTACATACCAAACTTCACCACCCGCACCGCTAATATTGGTGATGGCTGCTTCTCCGTCTACAACAGCTATGTCTGCAGAAACGCCTGCAAAATCAGCGATAAACGGGGTCCAGTTATCCAAGCCTGAATCGAACTCACCGTTGAAGATCAGATTGTCTCCGATTGGTTCTACGGGGCCTGCCTCAGCTTCGAGTGTTACAACAGTTCCGTTTTCGAGTACCACAATAAGAGCAAAACCTTCACCATTTTGGTTGTCTTCCGGACTCAGAAATCCCGATGCCAGAATACCGGCAGAAAGACCACCCAGACCATCTACATCAGCAATAAACGTGGCTACCGCTTCAGATGATCCCGCAGGGCGAACTTCAATTGCATAGCTTCCCTCAGGCACGTCGAAGTAACCTGAACCGGTTCCGTAAGGTACGTCAGTTAGAATATTTGCATCGAGCTCTTGTACGAAAATGTCTACAGCAGGTGCGTCTGTTGCACCATGGAAGACGTAAAAGCTAAAGGTGTCTTCATCCGGTGCACCGAGCTGACGCTCATCCAGAACTACCAGCTCAGCTCCGATGCTTTCGCCGCTTGGATTTGGAGCGAATCCGGATGGATCAGCCACACCCTGAGCTATAACAGCAAGAACCTGATCAGCTGCAGGAGTAGCAGCAAGTTCAAGCAGAACATCAGTGCTTCCTGGTGCGGTTATTTCCAGAAGAAGTTCTTCGTTAGCAGGAACGGTCAGATATTCAGTAGCACCTCTGAACGGAAAGTTTGTTGCGAAAAGATCGCCATTCACATACACATCGACTTCGGCAAGTGCCGGATCGGCTGCGTTATGAATAACCTGTACAGATGCAGTACCTTCTTCTTCAACGATTGGTTCAAAAACGGCAACGGTGCCATCAGCCAAAACCGCAATAAGAGCAAAGCTTTCGCCATCCTGATTCACTGAAGGATCAAGGAATCCGCTCGCAAGCACTAAAGCGGTTCCGCCGCCAAGTGCGCTTAGGTCGAGATCAAAAGCTGCGGCGGTTGTTTCGGTTCCGGCTACGTTCACATCGATGATGTAAGGCGCAGCTGGTACGCTCAGATATTCCGGAGTAAAATCTGTGTAAGCAACGTCTGCAGCCAAAGTAGCTACGTCGCGTGCGATTACATCAACAGCCGGAGCGTCGGTGGCGCCATGATAGATTTTAAAGTCTACGTTCCCCATATCGCCGGCTTCTGTGCTTGCGCCGGGAA
>PWID01000054.1 GCA_003555145.1 Balneolia bacterium
ACAGGCCACCTCAAAAAAGCCGGTGAAATAGGCCGTAAACTCAGGAATTGGAAAGCCCATGCCGGAAAATCGCCCGGGCCCCATATCATCCGGAAAAATGAATTTCTGCAAACCGGCCACAAGAAAAACGTACCCCAGTATAACCCGGATGATGATATAGCCGGAAATATCATTGGTCTTAAAAAGCGTGCTTTTATCCATAATTGACATCCACCGTGTTTTATTTATTTGAGATGAGATAAGCTATCTCTATGGTAGCAAATGAATTCATAAAAACAAAAAGGCCGCCCCCTAATCGGAGACGGCCTTTTAAATCAAACCTTAAAAAACGGTTACTACAGACCGGCTACGTTTTCGCCATCAGCCAGGTCACGAAGGGCCTGGGCGATTTTCATCACCTTGTCTCCGTTGGACGAAGATGAAGCAAGCGCTTCTGCTTCGCTGGCGATATTCATCAGGCGGTTTCGCTGACGCGAGCCGCTCATGTTCTCGGCACGGGCAATATCGGCGCGTAGTCCGGTGATGCTTCCCATATCCAATTGACGATCGCGCTCGAGCTGGTCGAGGTACGCTTTAGCCAGGGAGAACGAAGCAGGCCATTTAAACATCGGCTGTCCCTGCGGATTGAAGACATCAAGACGTACCGTGTTCGATGCATCAATTTCATTCTGAGTGATGAACTCACTCGGAATTACTTCGAAAATGTCGAGGCCACGGGCGATTTCAGAGTTTACCAGAACGCCGTTGTACCAGTAGATTGACCAGCTTCCGCCAACTTCGAGGCGCTCGTCGGTAATCGGACCACGGTCGTGGTAGGCAATCTCAATCGGGTTGGCCGGATCGGTGAAATCGAAAATGTTCACTCCGCCCTGATACCAGCCCTGAACCATAATATCGCGTCCTGGAATCGGGATAAGCGAGCCGTTATGGGCTACGCAGTTTTCCTGATGCGTCTGCGGAGCCGGCAGCTTGAAGTAGCTCTGAAACACCATTTTGCCGTCTTCAATCGTAAAGATGGCGTTGGCGCCCCATTCCATTGGATCGGTATCGCGGCACTTTGCCTGCGTTCCGCCGCCCCACTCATCGGTAAACACCACCGTGGTGCCGTCGTTGTTGAAGGTAGCAGAATGCCAGTAGGCAAAGTTGGAATCGGCAACCGCATCAAGGCGAAACGGGTTGGCCGGATCGGTGATGTCGAGCAGCAGGCCGTAACCTTCGCAGGCTCCGCCGGCAAGACCAACTTCCGGATACAGGGTGATGTCGTGGCACTGGTTAGGGCCTACATCACGGCCGCGGCCGCGCGCAGCCATCATTTCGTCAATCATCGGCTGAAGGTTTTCGCGAAGCATTACAGAATCGGCAGCCGTTGGTTCGGTTCCGCCGCGCTCTTCCACAATGCGGTTCATAAACTGATTCAACCATCCGCCGCGGATTACACGCTCAACGCCGTTGATTTCTGCAATGAAAGCACCGGCATCGCGGGCGCGCTCGAGAGCAGCAAGTTCTTCAGGAGCCGGGCCGTGAACCGGAGGCGCGGTAAGGTCTTCAAAAATACGAGGTGATGACACGATTTCAGCGAGCTCAGGATTGGCCAATGGCACCTGAATGACTTCAATACGGAACAAAGCGCTGTCGGGGTCTTCATCGGGGAATGCGCTGGAGCAGCCCGGAAGCTCGTCTTCAGGACGCACCGGCGCTGAGCCGGAAACGTACACATAGATGTTAGCATCATCATTAGGATCAACCAGGACGGAATGCGTGTGCGAACCGCGGCAGGTCTGTACGTTGGCTACATACTCAGGATTACGAATATCGGAAATATCGAAAATCCGGATGCCGCGAAGACGCTCTTCGCTCACCGATGTACGTACGCCTTCGGTTCCGCAGTCGAGCCGACCCTCAAGGCCTTCACCCGAGACAAAAAGCAGGTCACCGTAAACAGAAACGTCACTTTGTGAGGCCGGGCAAAGAATCTCGTTCACCAAAACCGGATTGGACGGATCTGAGATATCCCAGATTACAATACCGTTGTAGTTTCCCTGTATGGCGTAGTTATCTTTAAACGCCAGGTCGGTGTTAAAGGCGCCTACAAAATCTTCCGGAGACGGCACCGTGGTAAGCATACGCATGTTCCAGATGGCTTCCTCGGCGTCGAAAAGTCCGGGAGCAAGTCCGACGCGCGGGTCGGGAGATGGTGCCTCAATTTCAGTTATCGGCTGCAGGGTTGGCTCAGGAGCCGTTTCCGTGCTGCGATCGGATGATGCGCAGGCAAATGCGAACATCATCATCGCGACGGCTATTAAACCGAGCGTTAGTTTGGTAGTAAAGATGGATTTCATTCGGTATATCGTCCTTTAGGTATCGTTGTTAGTGATGCTGTTGGTGGCTATCGTGCCCTTGTGATGCCGGCTGATGCATATCATGGCCGGAATGTGAGTTATGTTCGTTATGCATGTTGTGCTCATGATGATCCTCGTGCTCGTCGTGCCCGTTAACCTGAAGCGGCCCCACGGGCTCCTCTCCTCTTTCTTCGAGCATCAGATTCATGAGCTGGATTTCGGTAACCTGCTCGGCGTAGATATCCACGGCAAGGCGGTAGGATTCCAGATCTGTTGCGGCTCCGTCTGCGGCAAAAAGCTGATCCACCATCCACACGGCACCCTGATGGTGCTCAATCATGAAGCGAAGAAACAGTATGTCGAACTCTTCGCCGGTGGCGGCTTCAAGCTGTTCGAGCTGCTCTTGAGTTAGCATTCCGGGCATATCGTGGTGATCGTGCCCCATACCGCCATGTGAATCATGTGAGCCATGACCCATTGCGTGCATGGAATGATCATCAGTCTGATTTGGAATTTCGTTATCACGATGGCTTTCGTGATGGTCTTCAGGATGATGCGTTTCGTGCTCGTCTCCGGGCATCTGCATATCCACATGCATTATGATGCCGTCGAAGCGGACAACCGGAACCGGCTGAGTGCGGTCGCGCAGCCATTTCTGCATAAGGGCGATTTCATCCTCCTGGGCGGCTAATATGCGGGCTGCCAGGCGCTGAATTTGTCCGCTGGCTTCGTTCTCCGGAGCTAAACGCGACATGATAATGGCCTGCGCATGATGCACAATCATATCGGTCATAAAAGTTACGTCTTCTTCTACAAACGATGTACGTGATTCATCGAGGCGGGTCCAGAAAAGTTCTTCGAGATAGGCTTTATCGGGCTGGGCAGCTTCGGTTTGGATTTGGTCTGCCGGTACGGTCGCCTGCTCACCGGCGGAGCAGCCGTACATTACGACTGAGGCAGAAAGCAGAAAGAGCACGCCCCCGTGTTTAGCAATAGATTTCAAGGCTGAAATAGTGTTAGTTGGTTAGCTAGCTGGGTTTGATTTAGGTTGGCAGATTAGCCATTAATTTCATTTTATCAAAACCACAAGCTGTAAACACTGGTAAGAAAATCAGGGGTACAGAATTACATTATTCATTTTACAGAGGGAGAATAAGCAATTAACAATAAGGAATAAACAATGGGGGTTCAGTATGTCAGGGGTTCAGTATGTCAGTATCAACAGTCTGTTATTATTAATCTTACAGT
>PWID01000354.1 GCA_003555145.1 Balneolia bacterium
AAAAAGCACAGGGTTTAATTCCGTAATGAAGGACATCATCACCATAGTTGGGGCGCGGCCGCAGTTTGTTAAGGCGGCGGTGGTAAGCAAGGCGCTCGAACAGGCCGGAATCAGCGAGGAGCTGATTCACACGGGTCAGCATTACGATGCCTCCATGAGCAAGGTGTTTTTTGATGAACTCGGGATTCCCGCACCGGCAATCAACCTTGAAACCGGATCAGGAACCCACGGTAAACAAACCGCTGCTATACTGGAAAAAGTTGAAGCCTGGCTGCTCGCTCAGGAAAAACTTCCCAAAGCGCTTATGGTCTACGGCGACACCAACTCAACCCTGGCCGGCGCACTGGCCGCTGCCAAACTTCACATTCCGGTAGTGCACGTTGAGGCCGGACTTCGCTCCTTCAACCGGCAGATGCCCGAGGAAATCAACCGGGTGATGACCGACCACATTAGCGAAATTCTGTTCTGCAGTTCGGAAACCGGTGTTCGTCAGCTTGCCTCCGAGGGCATTACTAAAGGCGTGCACAATACCGGTGATGTAATGTATGATGCCGTCCGGATTTTTTCGCAGTCCGGCGGTGATACTCCCCCTGAATTATTTGAGGGCGATGAGCGCATCACCCTGCCAAGAAAATTTCACCTATTTACACTGCACCGGCCGTCGAATACGGACAGCCCGGAAAACCTCAGCAGCATTCTGCAGGCCGTTGGTAAAAGCGGTAAATCCGTAGTCTGGCCCGTGCACCCAAGAGTGCGTGAGCGTCTCGATGCCATCACCCTTCCGGAAAATCTGATTTGTGTACAGCCGCAGCCCTACATCTCGCTTCTGAAGCTTCTGGGCTCTTGTGAAGGCGTGCTCACCGATTCGGGCGGCCTGCAGAAGGAAGCCTACTGGCTCAAAAAGCCGTGCATCACCCTGCGAGAAGAAACCGAATGGACCGAAACGCTTGAAGGCGGCTGGAATCAGCTGGTTGGAGCCGATACTTTCAACATCCTCGCTGCTTTAGATAAATCGCCCGATTCGGAATGGAAACCTTTGTATGGTGATGGTCATGCGGCCGAAAATATCGCCCGAATCCTGTCTGATTTCCTGCATTGAGCGAAACCAAACTTCATATCGTTAAGCTGGAAAAAGACCGCTGGAAAGAGTGGGATACCTTCGTACTCGCCCAGCGTGATGGCACCATTTTCCACACCACCTACTGGCTGAGAGAACAGCGCAGCATGAAGCCCGGGGTGTACGGATTGTTCCAGGGTGATAAACTTGTGGGCGGCGTTCCGCTATGTTTGAAAGAAAAATGGGGCATTCGCATCACTCCCCAGCCTTTGATCACGCCCTACTGCGGTCCGGTTTTGAGTGATGTTTTTATACAGAACGGATCAGTTACAGAAGCAGTAAAACTAATTCTAAATGACGTTTACAGCCGTTTTGATGCCTGCCGTTTCTCGCTTCCACCTCAGGCGCATCAGCTGCGGGAAGCGCTGATTAAACTTCCATTTCACAAAGCGGGAAGCAGAAGCATCACAAACCTGAGGACAAACCGTAAAGCCCGGATCGCCCCGGATGATCTCATCGATTCCTACACCCGCATGTCGCGCAGAAACGATATTCGCAGATCAATGCGCAAAGGCGTTTATGCTCAGGAATCAACCGATTGGGAAACTATTTTCCGGCTTTCGGAAGAATCATTCAGGATTTCGGGACGGGAGCATCCCCTCAAACGGGATCAGTTTTTGGGCATGGCCGGGAAGCTTCATGAGCTTGGCCTGTGCACCGGCGTTATTGCTTTCAGCCCGGAAAAGGTGCCCATTGCAGCCGCGTGGACGCTTTCTGATCGCCATACCTGCTACAACGTGCTTGCAGGCGTGGATCAGGAGTACCGCAAGCTGAACGGCGGTTCGGTTGCGCTTCACGAAGCCATCCGCATTGCCATGGAGCGTAAACTGATTTTTGACTTTGGCGGTTCTATGATGGAGCGCGTAAACACCTACCTGCAGTCCTACGGACCCGAGGAGTGCTGGTTCACCCACTGCAGGTCGGTTGAGTCGGCCAGGTTCAGATTACTGGAAAAAACGGGGCTGGTTCGCTTTTAATTTGGGTGATGGCTTCTGCGCCGGATTCAGTGCATGGGCTTCGATCAATTTCCTTATCTTAGGGTCTTCCTTTTGGGAGAAGACATCATCATACTTTACAATCTTACAACACGATAATCATACATGGCTCAGGCAAAGTTTCAAACCCACCACGGAATGGTGGACATTCTACCCGGAGAATCCGAAAAGTGGCAGTATCTCGAACGCATCATCCGTGAAACAGCGGCTGAGTTCCACTTCAGCGAGATCCGCACGCCTGTGCTTGAGCCCACCGAGCTGATTGCCCGCGGCATTGGTCAGCTTACCGATATTGTTTCCAAAGAGATGTTTTCCTTTTCAAGGGGCGAAACCAACTACGTTTTGCGCCCTGAGTGCACCGCGCCCGTTGCCAGAGCGTACGTGCAGCATCACCTTGATCAGCGCGGCGGTGCACAGAAATTGTTTTATATCGGCCCCATGTTCCGGGCCGAGCGGCCGCAGAAAGGGCGTCAGCGCCAGTTCCACCAGTTTGGGGCCGAATTGATTGGCACCGATTCGCCCATAGCCGATGTAGAAATTATTCGTTTTATGATGCGCATCTACGAAAAAATCGGCCTCACCAAAACCACATTGATGATCAACTCTGTGGGCGATCCGGAAAGCCGCGCTGCGTACAAAACGGCGCTTCAGGATTATTTCCGGCCGCAATTAAGCGAGCTCAGCGAGATTTCGCAGCAGCGTTTTGAGACCAACCCGATGCGAATTCTGGACTCCAAAGAAGATGAAGACCAGAAGTTTATTGAAGACGCTCCGCTCATCACCGATTTTCTGAATGAAGCCTGCGCGCAGCACTACGCCGAAGTGAAGCAGTACCTTGGCGATTCCGGAATCATCTTTGTCGAAAATCCAAGGCTCGTTCGCGGGTTGGACTATTACACTAAAACAGCTTTCGAGCTGATCAGCTCCGATGTTGGTTCTCAGGATGCACTTGGAGGCGGCGGTCGCTACGATCTTCTAATCGAAGAAGTTGGCGGAAAGCCCACTCCTGCCGTTGGTTTTGCATCAGGCATCGAGCGCCTGATGATTGCCTGCGAAGCGCTCGGCATTCCGCTCGGCGAAGAGCCTGCTCTTGATGTTTACGTCGTAACCCGCGGTGAAGCCGCGCAGCGCTGGGCTATGGACGCCATCACACAAATCCGTAAACTCGGCAAAAGCGCCACCATGGACTTTTCCGGCAAATCGATAAAAGCGCAGTTCAAAGACGCCGACCGGCAGAACAGCCGCTTTGCTATTGTAGCTGGCGATGATGAACTTAAGTCGGGCAGTTTCAACTTTCGCGACATGAGCGACAGCACCGAAACTCCAAAAACGCTGGCCGAAATTCTGGACATCCTCCGATAGTTAAGCTTCAGTAAAAGCACCTTTTATTTAACTCACTTGCTATGTTCCGCAAAATTCTGATTATCACCGCCCTGGTTATCGTACTGCTACTGGTGCTCAACCT
>PWID01000218.1 GCA_003555145.1 Balneolia bacterium
AAACAGCCGAACTGGCCAAAGAGCTCGAGATTGGCGAACCGACTCTGGAACTCATCATCGAAAACCTGCTCAAGCCCGGCCGTGATCCGCGTGAGGATCTGCCAAAGCCGCTGCTTCGTCAGGACGTGCTCAAAATTGAGGATCTTAACCAGGGCACCCGCCTGCAGGGAACCGTGCGCAACGTGGTCGATTTCGGCGCCTTTGTTGACATCGGTGTAAAGGTCGACGGGCTGCTTCACATCTCCGCCATGCGGGCCGACGGAAAGCGCGTGGAGAACGTGCTCGATGAAGTTGCCGTAGGTGATGTTATCGAGGTCGAAGTAAGCACCGTAGATATTCAGCGGCAGCGTATCGGCTTGAAGCGCATCTAATTACACGGCAAAAGCGTCGTTTCCTGCAAATACGAAACGATTTTGCGTGGCCTCCCGTTTATAGAAGCATAACAAACTTAAACTAACAAAGAGGTAATTTATGTTAGAGAAGCTTGCACATGCATCTATGGGACTTGGCTTTGCGTCCATCGGACTAACCGTTCTTACGTGGGCCAAAGAAAAGGGAAATAACCCCGAAGAAGTAGCTCACGCTGAGCGTTTTGGAAATTTTGTAGGACTATGGGCACCAACCTTTTTTCTCCTGGGAATCTATCTGCTGAAATTAAGAGAACTCGGCTACGACGATGAAGCCGAAAAACTCAAGGGTGAAATCGAATCGCTTAAAGATAAGCTGTCGTAATTCCAATATCGGTTTTCCATGCCCAAAAAAGCCCGCAGGTGATACTACCTGCGGGCTTTTTTTATGGTGATAATACGAGCCCTGATTCGCGGTTTGCAGCAATTTAAGGCAACGGACCCATCACACTGCAAAAAAACAGGATTTAGTCGTCGTTAATGGGTATAAAGTCGGCTTCGAGTTCGTGCTCGTCGCGGGCTTCCGTATCGGGATAGCGCTCGACTACAATCTTCACATCGTTGGAAAACATGATAAATGTAGCAAGTGTACTAATTATAGGGTGAAGCAGGAATAAACCACCGGCGCCAAGTGAGCCAAGCGTAAGCGGTGATTCAAACAATGTGCGCCCTTTTTTATTGATGACTTTTACCCTTCGGGCGTTGCCTTCACGAATCATTTCGCGAATTTCTTTAAGGACCTGCTCCCCGTTATTTCTGATATCTTCGAATACTGTTGTAGCCATAGTTCTCACCTTTATTACTAGATTTTGTAAGGATTGCGGACAATCTGACTCTGTATACGTAAACGAATAAAAAATGATACAGCCGCATGTGTGCCTGAGGGCCACATTCCGGTTATTCACAAACGTATGGAGACAGAAAAGTTATGTTAGCACACACATTCTGCGCATCTACCTACGGGGTAGATGCTCACATTATTGACGTTGAAGTCCATCTAAAATTTGGTAAAGATTATTACTCGCTGGTAGGTCTGCCCGACCGCGCGGTGAGCGAAAGCCGGGATCGCGTATCGGCAGCGATCCAGTCATCCGGCAAGCAGGTTCCTCAGGGGGTTATTACCGTGAGTCTGGCGCCGGCCGACCTGCCTAAAGAAGGCAGCGCGTTCGACCTGCCGATAGCGGTGGGCCAGCTTCTGGTAACGCGGCAGATTAAAAGCGACCGTGTGGAGAAGACGATTAATCTGGGTGAGCTCGCTCTCGACGGCACGCTTCGTCCGGTAAAAGGCGTGCTGCCGATTGCCGTTGAGGCCAGAAAACGAGGCTTTGAACACATCATACTTCCAAAAGAAAACGCCGGTGAGGCCGCCGTGGTGGAAGGCCTGAACGTAATTGGCTGCGGTAATCTGAAAGAGGTGATGAGCTGGTACAACGGTTCGGACGAAATACAGCCGCTGCGCATCAACGTGAAGACAATTTTTGAGAAGGAGCAGTCTGAATACGTGGTGGATTTTTCCGACGTGAAGGGCCAGGAAAACGTGAAGCGCGCCATGGAGGTTGCCGCCGCCGGTGGTCATAATATGGTGATGGTCGGGCCTCCCGGCTCAGGCAAAACCATGCTCGCCAGACGACTGCCCACCATTCTGCCGCCTCTCTCACTCAATGAAGCGCTGGAAACCACAAAAATCCATTCCGTCTCCGGACTGATGAAATCCGGCAGCGCCATCGTAACCAAACGTCCGTTTCGGGCGCCGCATCACACCATTTCTGATGTAGCGCTTGTCGGGGGAGGCAGCATTCCCATGCCGGGCGAAATCTCTCTGGCCCACAACGGCGTGCTCTTTCTGGATGAGCTGCCCGAGTTCCAGCGAAAAGCACTCGAGGTGATGCGCCAGCCGCTTGAGGATGGTTTTGTAACGATTTCACGCGCCCGTATGACGGTCAGTTATCCCAGTAAGATCATGCTGGTGTCTTCCATGAACCCATCACCCAGCGGGGACTGGTATGATCCAGACAGCCCGGAAGGCAGCTCCAGCGGACAAATGCACCGGTACCTGAGTAAAATCAGCGGCCCGCTGCTCGACCGTATTGATCTTCACGTGGAGGTGAACAAAGTCAGCTTTGATGAATTGGCCCAGAAGGCGCAGGGTGAAAGCTCGGAGCCCATCAGGCAGCGGGTGATTTCCTGCCGCGAGATTCAGCAGCAGCGGTTTATCGGCATGGACGTGCACTGTAACGCGCAAATGAGCTCCCGCATGGTTCGCAAAATCTGCAAAATTGATGAAGCCGGTTCGGCCATCCTCAAAAAAGCCATGACCTCCCTCGGGCTTTCCGCACGCGCCTACGACCGCATACTTAAGGTCGCGAGAACGATTGCCGACCTGGAGCGAAGTGAGGCGATACGGGGGCATCATCTTTCGGAAGCCGTGCAGTACCGAAGCCTCGACCGCGAAGGCTGGCTGGGGTAATCTCTTATATTTTTATGGCTGTATGAAGAAACTCATCCTCTCCGTATCAAAATTCGGGGAGGATGTTTTTTCAATGTCTTCAGTAATTTGAGAAAAGGTATTGATTTCAGATCAAAAAGCTCTTATATTTGGCATCTGCAACAAAATACAATGCACCCGTAGCTCAACTGGATAGAGTACCTGACTACGAATCAGGCGGTTCCAAGTTCGAATCTTGGCGGGTGTACAAACTTACAAGAACTTGATATTTTTGTATTTCGGGCCGCTTAGAAGGAATTCTAAGCGGCCTTTTTTTATGTGTGCCCCTCCTCAGTCTTCCTCGTTTAGAATTTTAGTGTATATTCCTGTCGGACGCTGCAAACTTATAAATCATCATCATGCCGATATCAGGAGCAGACATCCGCACCACGATCAAAATTGTCAAAGCTATAGGTGGTAGATGAAGAATTTAAAAACTTGAGGAGCCAAACTGGCACCTCAAGCTGGCGTGGCACAAGATACAAGACAATGGCCTTCTCAGAGCACCCTCCTACTCACTACTCCTCAACCCATCCCCTTATCTGCTCGTAAATCGCCCTGCTGCTTAGTAAATCCAGGTGGGAGGTTTCGTAATAGGTTCGGGTGGTGTCCTGATGGAAGTTCAGGCATCGTTCCGGATCGGGATGTATTCCCAAAG
>PWID01000237.1 GCA_003555145.1 Balneolia bacterium
GCACGCTCTGTATGGCCGTTTTCCTCAAACTCAATACCGGCAGCCAGCAGCATTTCCTTCTGCTGTGGCGCAATCGCACCGCTGTCGCTCACAAAGGTTTTTGCACCTTTTGAGGCAAGGAGTACGGCAGCAGCAGCACCGCTGCGTGCGCCGCCAACAATCACGATATGTCGGTCTTTAATTCGTTTCATCTTAGTTTAAGCGTTACTACAGAAATTACGGCCAGCATAACAGCAATAATCCAGAAGCGGACCACAATCTTCGGTTCGGCCCAGCCCTGCTTTTCAAAATGGTGATGAATCGGGGCCATCAGGAAAACACGGCGGCCTTCACCATACTTTTTCTTGGTGTACTTGAACCAGGTCGTCTGTATGATTACCGATAAGGTCTCCATCACAAAGACACCGCAGAGCACCGGCAGCAAGAGTTCTTTATGAACCATTAGTGCCAAAGCGCCAATGGTTCCACCTAGTGCCAGCGAGCCCGTGTCTCCCATAAAAACCTGGGCGGGATAAGTGTTGTACCATAAAAATCCAAAACAGGCACCAACAAGTGCAGCTGCAAAAATGGTTAGTTCGCCAACGCCCGGCAGAAAAATGAGATCGAGGTAGCTGGAGTAATCCACGCGGCCCGACACGTAAGCCAGAAGCCCGAGAGCCATACCTGCAATTGCCGTAGTTCCTGCAGCCAAACCATCGAGGCCGTCGGTCAGGTTAACTGCGTTGCTTACACCTGTAATAATGAAAACAACCACAGGAATGTAAATCAGCCAGCCCAGCGACTCGCCCAGGAAAGCGTAATTCAGATTGGCATCCTTAACAAAAGGAATGGTTGTGATGGTGTTGTAATCGCTGAAATCCGGGTAGAAATACAGAAATACGCCAAGTATGATGCCGACCGAAATCTGTCCGACAAGCTTAAAGCGTCCCATCAGCCCGTCTTTGTCCTTCTTGATGATTTTGATGTAATCATCAAGAAAGCCAACGGCGCCAAGCGCAATTACTACAAATAGTATCATCCAGCCGTACACGTTGGCCGGATTCATCCATAAAACAGAAGGAACCACTATGGCAAGAATGATGATGAGTCCGCCCATGCTCGGAGTACCCGCCTTGGCTTTATGAGCCTCGAGGCCGATTCCCTCGCGAATAGTCTCGCCAAGCTGAAGCTTCTGAAGCAGACGAATAATACGCTTGCCAAAAATAATGCTGATAATCAGCGCCAGTCCGGCAGCCATAGCCGCGCGAACGGTAATAAAACTAAATGCACCAAGTCCGGGCACCATGTATTCCTGTCGCAGATAGTCGAGAAGCCAATACAGCATATCAGTTCTCCCCCTGCGTTTGTGTGGCACGGGCAACAAGCGCCGTTTGCGCCAGCTCGAAATCGTCCATATGGTGTCGCTTGCCCATTACTTCCTGATAGGTTTCGTGACCTTTGCCTGCTATCAGCACCATACCGTTTCCGGCTGCGCCGTGGATAGCTGCTCGAATCGCACCCGGGCGGTCGGCTAATGAATCGATTGCATCACCTTTTACACCTTTCAAAATGTCTTTTATGATGGCTTCCGGATCTTCGGTACGAGGATTGTCGGAGGTAATCATAATTTTGTCGGCCAGCTGCGATGCAATTTCGCCCATAACCGGGCGCTTGCTTTTATCACGGTCGCCCCCGCAGCCAAATACAACGGTCAGCTCTTTTTCGGGCTCCATATTCCGAAGCGTTTCGAGCACGTTTTTGAGGGCATCCGGCGTGTGGGCGTAATCCACAAATACTGCCGGGAGCTCGTTCGACGCATCATTTTCCTGCTCAAACTCCACACGTTCCAGCCGGCCCTTTGCCCCTTTGGCGCTTGCCAGAGCTGCTGCCGTATTTTCAGCGGAACAGCCCAGAGCGCGGCAAACCAGATAAGCCGCAGCCACGTTCGATGCGTTAAATTTACCGCAGAGCGGAGATTCAATCAGAACTTCATCAATTTCAATAACCAAGCCATCAGCATTGTTGCTTATAATACGCATGCTTTCATCCTTCTGACCGTAGTTCCATAAAACCGCTTTGGTGTCTTTAACCAGATGGGCGGCATCGGCTTCATCGGTATTAATTACGGCAACTGCGTTCTCATCAAGCTGATCAAAAAGTCGTTTTTTGGCATCTCTGTAAGCTTCGGCCGTGCCGTGATAGTCGAGATGGTCGTGCGAAAGATTGGTGAATGCACCCACGTTAAAGGTGATGGCTTCCGTGCGCTTCTGATCGAGCGCATGCGAGGAAACTTCCATCACCAGATGTGAACATCCTTTGCTTCGCATTTCGGCCATGTCTGATGCAATCTGCTCGGGGTCGCCCGTAGTGAGGTGGCTTTCGACCACTTCATCACCAATCATCCTGCCCACGGTTCCCATAAGCCCGGCCTTGATACCCAGCGTACTCAACACCTGATGCACCAGCGTGCTCACAGTTGTTTTGCCGTTTGTTCCAGTTATTCCGGCGATTTTAACGCCGTTTTGTGGATCATCTTCAAAAGCGAAAGCCAGATGGGAAATTGTGGCACGGATGTCTTCAACCTGCATAACGGCAGCTTTTCCAGCATCGATTTCCTCAGGATGGCGTTCGGTAAGAATAAGCGCAGCTCCGCTTTCAACTGCTTTTTCGATGTACAGATGCCCGTCGGTCTTGTAGCCTTTTACGGCCGCGAAGATGAATCCCGGCTTCACTTTACGCGAGTCCACGGTCACCCCTTCGTAGAACGACAGAAGCTGTCCGGTTTTCCGAACAGCCTTTGCGAGTGTTTCAATGCGGTTATTCGATAGTTTAATGCTCATCGGCCAACCCTCCCTTCACTCACCAGCTGCTCCATCGACCGGGCACGGCCTCTTACCGAAACCGTACGGCCGGGTTGCATTACAGCGCCGGCATCCGGAAACTGGCTGTGTACGGTTCCCGATCCGTTTCGGGTAACCTCATAACCTGCCCTGCGCAGGGTAAGCACTGCTTCGCGCATGCTCATTCCACGAACCTCGGGAATTCGCCCGGGCAGGACATCGGCTTCATCATCTTCGCCTTCAGTTATATCCATCACCCCGGCTAACCCAACCGGAAATGGCGAAACCGTTAGCGTGATGACATCACCGTTCAGAAGAGAATCGCCGGCGCGGTGAGATTGACCAACCACATTTGTTCCGGTCCCTTCTGTGCTGAATCTTATTTGCTGATGCTGCAGTAATCTGGCGGCGGCATCAATATTCAATCCTGTAAGCAAAGGCGCTACGTTTTCTTCTGAATCCGAAATTTCGTTTTGCACATAGTGCTGAATCGACTGATCCACGCCCATCATTCGGTTGGCGATATTTCTGAAAATCGGCCCGGCCATAAATCCGCCATAAATACTTGTGCGCGGTTCATCCAGCATGATGTAGGCCACATATTTCGGCTCTTCTGCAGGATAGAACCCAACAAAAGACGCGCGATACCGCGCCTGATAGCGGCCGTCGATAAA
>PWID01000176.1 GCA_003555145.1 Balneolia bacterium
CTGCTGGCCTGGTGCTCGCGAAGATAAACAACTGTATGAAATGTTTGTTCGTCATATTAGACAGATGCAATAAAATAGTAAGGTAAAATCCTTTCGAAGAATAATATCTTAAGCCGCCCTTTCATAGGAGCGGCTTTTTTTTGTTGTAAGATATTATTATTAAAATAAATTAATATTGTTTAGGCTTTATTATTCATAATCAATGAGTTAGGATAAATTATTGAACATATATTAAGATTTTTTAATGAAATGATTGGGTATAGCCGTAATTTCAGGGGTAGTAAGTCTAAGTTGCAAAATTCTTAGAAAACGTTGCAGAAATCCAAGTCTCTCAAAACCTTCATACTTTGTGAAGTGCAAGTGAGTGAAGTCGTTACGATGTAAAGTTTTGTGTAATAAAATTAAGTGGTTAGCCAGATGGAACAGTCTCATCGGATTCAAACATTGTAACGCAATTCAGCCTCAATTGAAATACAAGCTCAACCGTCGAGTTGATTTCTATTCGTAGCAAAAGTTTTGTGTGCGAATGCTCACAAAACTGCTTAGAACAACGGAAAATGTGAAAAGCACATCTTTTCTTTCTTCTATACTGCAATACATTACGGACTCATAATTTTAATTCGATGAAAATAAATATCATGTTAAGTCTCGCAGCGCTTGTTTTAGTATTCGCGCTAATGGGCTGTGATTCAGTTAACCAGCCAGGCCAGGAAGACGAAAATTCCAGCAGCTATATACCTGAATTAATATCACCTGAAAATGGTGCAAAGTTCACACAATCAACCTTATTTAAGTGGAAAGGCATAAGAGGAGTTGATACTTATCGTTTCCAGCTTGGAATAACTAATGATTTCGAAGAGATTATTCGAGATACGCTTGTTAACGGCAGAACTTTTCTTGAAAATGAACTTACCGAAGCCAGCCAGTATCATTGGCGAGTTAAAGCTGTAAACCAAAACAGTAACCGCCAGTGGTCTGCGTCGTGGGTCATCTACCCTCCAACAGACCCAATTATAGACCCCATTGATGATTTCGTCCGTGTAGAAAACGGAAAATTCACCGTAGGTGGTGAGGTACTGCGCTTTGTTGGTACAAATGCCTACTATCTGCCTAATTACGAAAAGATAAATAGTGGCATTGTCGATAATGCTTTTGACTCATTTGAAGAAGCTGGAATTAACGTTATTCGTATGTGGGCGTTTTACGACGGATACGACTGTGGTTACAGCCAAAATGATCCGAATGAAAATGTTATACAAACATCGCCTGGTGTTTATAGTGAAAGCGCTCTGCAGGATCTTGACAGAGTTATAGCTAAAGGAAAAGAACGAAACATACGATTCATTCTTCCTTTTATAAACTATTGGGATGAACTAGGTGGTATTTGCCAATATAACACATGGGCGGGTGCAGAAAATCCTGGTCGTAATATGGATTTCTTTCTTAACAACGAACAGACCCAGCAGTGGTATAGAGATTATATCGAAATGCTCCTGAATCGTGTAAATACAGTTACCGGTATAGCTTATAAAGATGAACCGGCAATTATGGCATGGCAAATTATAAACGAAGGCCGTAATCGTCAAAAGCAGCCCGAAATCATTAGAGACTGGTATCAGGAAATTGCCCAGTTTATTAAGTCTATTGATAGCAACCACTTGGTTTCTACTGGCGAAGAAGGTTTTGATGAAGGAACGCCATCGCAGTATTCAGTAGGTGAATATAGTAACACTTATGTTCTGCGTGCACAGGAAGGAACCAGCTACATTATGAATACAGCTATTCCAGAAATCGATTTTGGTTCTGCTCACTGGTACCCACAAGACTTTGGCTTTGGTGGTACATGGAATGATAATATGAAAAGAGCTCAGGAAGCTTGGCTTACTGATCACAAAAACATTGCAAATTCGTTTGGTAAGCCATTTGTTCTCGGAGAATGGGGACACCATAACTGGACAGATTCTTCTAAAAAAACCATGTATAACAATTTGTATCAGCATGCTGAGTCAATTGCCCTTGATGGTAGTATGATATGGCAATTAACAGCAGATGGTACAAAATGCTGGGAGTTTGCGGGTAATATTTGTTACCCTGGAGGCAGAAATGATGCAGAGTTGTTCAACAACTTCCGAAATCATGTACAAGCAATCAGAAGCATGGAAAATTAATTAAAGCCTGACTACTGTATGAAAAAGGGGGACTCATTAGAGTCCCCTTTTTTTATGCATAATTTTCTTTAGCGTAACGGTCGAGCTTGTTATGAAGCGTTTTTCTTGCAAATCCCAATAATTTAGCTGCTTCAGTTTTATTGTTGTCTACTGAGCTTAACGTTTCGTTAATTACACGGCGTTCTACTTCTTCAAGAGGTGTTCCCACAGGGATATTAATGAAACCTTTTGTAGAGTTTGAACTGGTATAGCCAGATACAAAAGACCTCTTCGCTTTAACAGAGTCTGGTAATGAGGCTGAATCGATTTCAGCTTTTTCATTTAAAACCAAACATCTCTCAACCGTATTTTTTAGCTCGCGTACATTTCCCGGCCAATCATAGGCCATCATTAATTCGATAGATTCTGTGGAAAAGGTTACTGGCTCCAGCTTATATTCTTCTTCGTAATGGTTTTTGTAGAAGTCAACCAATAGAGGAATATCTTCCTTACGATGGCGCAAAGGAGGTAAATATAGCTCAACTACGTTCAATCTGTAATAGAGATCTTCACGGAAACTTCCGGATTTCACCTGGTCACAAAGTACTTTATTGGTCGCAGAAATAAGTCGTAAATTTACATTTATTTCTTCACGACCACCTATTCTTCTGAAAGATCCAACCTCAACGGCACGAAGTAGTTTAACCTGTGCACTTAAACTCATTTCACCTATCTCGTCTAGAAATAAAGTACTGTTATCGGCAAGTTCAAAACAACCTTTTTTCTGGTCAAATGCCCCAGTGAATGCGCCTCTTTCATGGCCGAAAAGTTCGCTTTCTACCAAGTCTGAAGGAATAGCGCCGCAGTTAACAGCAATCATTGGGTTTTCTTTAGATGATCCAAAGTAGTGCAGCATTCTAGCCATTACTTCTTTACCCGTTCCGTTTTCTCCGGTAATCAGTACGGTTGCATTGGTTCTTCCGATTAATTTTGCTTTATGATTAAGCTCAACCATTAACGGGCTTTGGCTTATCATAACTGGCTTTTGGGGTGATGATTCGCTCTTCATATGGAGTAGTTATGCTAGTGTTATCAGGTGCAATAGTTGATTTATATAATGGCAGTGAGTAAAGCTGCTCATTATTTAATAGGGTGTTATGTGCTTTCTTTTTCTACAGTTCAATTAAAGGAGTTTATTCTGTTATGTAAGTACAAACTTGGGGTGCTTCATTAACAAGTGCATTTTCAATCTCTCTAAGGGTAGGTTAGAATATTTTTGATGGGACCTTCTAACCCCCTGTGTCTCTGAGATTAATATAATACAGTTCTCAAGTTGATGAAAGGGGCACATCATTAGAATACGTTTAACATATATTTCATTATTACTCTTAAAAACGACCCATTAAGTGAAATACGTCCTTTTTAGGGCGCATCAAATCTGGACGCTAATAATTAGTTCTTATTCATAATCTGTTTTATAAAAGTTCAAAGAATAAAAAAACAGCCGGACAATCACTCTTATCCGGCTGTTAGAAACATATCTTAATGATTTGGTATATACCTTATACTCTTCTGTGTTAATCCTACATATTTCTTCGGTACTGACCACCTACTTCGTATAGGGCTTTGGAAATCTGACCTAGAGAACAGTGTTTGACGGTTTCCATGAGCTCTTCAAACAAATTCTCATTTTTACGGGCGGTTTCCTTGAGCCTGTTAAGGTATTTGGCTGAAGTATCAGCATTTCTCTTTTTGAAGGCTTCAAGTGAAGAGATTTGCTGTTGTTTTTCTTCTTCTGTAGACCTTATCAAATCGATTTCTTTTGGCTCCTCGCCTTCCTTCTTGTCAAGGAACGTATTTACCCCAATAATTGGAAGCTCACCGTTGTGCTTAAGCGTTTCATAATAAAGGCTTTCATCCTGAATTTTGCCACGCTGATACATGGTTTCCATAGCCCCAAGCACGCCACCTCGTTCAGTAATTCGGTCAAACTCGGTTAAAATCGCCTCTTCTACCAGATCAGTCAGCTCTTGTATAATGAAGGAACCCTGTATTGGATTTTCATTTTTAGCCAGCCCTAGCTCTTTGTTTATGATAAGCTGGATGGCAAGTGCCCTGCGCACAGATTCCTCTGTAGGTGTTGTGATTGCTTCATCGTAAGCATTCGTATGCAGAGAGTTACAGTTATCATAAATCGCAAGTAAAGCCTGGAGCGTGGTGCGAATATCATTAAACTGTATTTCCTGTGCATGAAGCGATCGACCGCTTGTCTGGATATGATACTTCAGCTTCTGAGACCTGTCGTTGGCTGTGTATTTGTTTTTCATAGCAATTGCCCATATACGTCGAGCTACACGACCGATGACCGCATACTCCGGGTCAAGGCCATTGCTAAAGAAGAACGAGAGATTATGCGCGAATTCATCTACACTTAGACCTCTCGACAAATAGTATTCAACAAATGTGAATCCGTTGGCCAGTGTAAAAGCAGCCTGGGTTACAGGATTAGCTCCTGCTTCAGCAATATGATAACCAGAAATGGAGACAGAATAGTAATTGCGTACCTGCTTATCTGTGAAATACTGCTGAATATCGCCCATCATCTTAAGGGCAAACTCAGTTGAGAAGATGCAAGTGTTCTGCGCCTGATCTTCCTTTAAAATATCTGCTTGAACAGTACCTCGAACAACCTTAAGCGTATCAGCTTTTATACGGCCATACGTCTCTTCATCTACAAGCTGATCACCCGTAATGCCCAGCATTCCCAAGCCAAAACTATCTGAGTTCTCTGGGATTGCAAGTCCGTATTCAGGTCGTTTAACACCTTTTTCTTCGAAGTAAGCATCAATCCGTTTATTAGCTTCTTCCCATTTCCCGTTTTCTTTTAACCAGGCTTCAACCTGCTGATCAATGGCCGTGTTCATAAACATTGCCAGTATCATCGGTGCCGGGCCGTTGATAGTCATAGATACGGAGGTACTCGGCTCTGTTAGGTGGAAGCCAGAGTAGAGCTTCTTCATATCATCGAGCGTGCAAATGCTCACGCCCGAATTACCAATTTTACCGTAAATATCGGGTCTGAGGTCCGGGTCTTCACCATAAAGCGTTACCGAATCGAAAGCTGTAGAAAGTCTTTTCGCAGGCAGTCCTTCACTTACATAATGAAATCGTTTGTTGGTTCTCTCCGGAGTACCTTCTCCGGCAAACATACGTGCAGGGTCCTCTCCTTCCCGTTTAAATGGGAAAACGCCGCCTGTATAAGGGAAGAAACCTGGAAGGTTCTCTTTAAGCGCAAAATTAAGACGGTCACCCCAACCTCCAAACTGTGGCAAAGCAACACGCGGAATTTTTAGTCCGCTCAAAGAAACACGATACATCTCGTTTCTGATAACGCGGTCTCTAACCTTCGTTTCCATCACGTTTTGACGGTATAGCCCGGCTGTTTTATCCCAATTGTCGAGAATACTTAGCGAAATTGGATCGAGCTTGGCTCGCCAGTACATTTTCATTTCATCAAGCCGTTCTGTAATGCTGTCTTTGTCGGCTGGATTCCAATTTTCCAGCTGGGTGATGGTGCCTTCAATTTCATTCAGTTTTGCAGCCGCTTCAGCCTGCTTGTTGGCCCACTGGTGATATTCACGTACCACTTCTGATATCTCGGACAAATAACGTACCCTGCTGCCCGGAATAATAGCCTGCTTGTGCAAATCATCAGCCGGTGAGCTATCAGTATATATAGTTGTTTTCCAGTCAAGGCTGTAATGCTCGTTTATCTTACCAATAAGCGCACAGAATAAACGATTAACGCCTTCATCATTAAACTGAGCCGCTATTGTAGGGTAAACGGGTAAAGACAGAGGATCGGCGTGCCATAAGTTTAAATTCCGCTTATACTGCTTCCGAATATCGCGTAATGCATCCTGAGAGCCTTTTTTCTCAAATTTATTGAGTACAATCAGATCAGCAAGATCAAGCATATTAATTTTTTCAAGCTGTGTTGCCGCCCCATATTCACTGGTCATCACGTACATGCTCATATCTGTGATGTCGATTATTTCCGATTCATTCTGGCCAATTCCACTGGTTTCAACAACCACCAGGTCGAATGATGCAGCTTTACACAACTCAATAGCCCCTAGAATGGCTTCACTTGTAGCCCGACCAGTAGAGCGGGTTGCAAGACTACGCATATAGATGCGATCATCATAAACCGCATTCATTCGGATTCTGTCGCCTAATAGAGCTCCACCTGTTTTTCTTTTTGATGGATCGATGGAAATGATTGCCATCGTTTTGTCTTCAAAGTCTGTTAGAAAACGTCTGACCAGCTCATCAGTGAGCGAGCTTTTTCCCGCACCTCCTGTACCTGTAATACCCAGAACCGGGATTGTTTTCCCATTTTTAGACTGCAATACTTCTTTTCCGCCTTTGTGCAGAAGCATGCCGTCGCGGAACGTAAGAATATCATCTATCTTATTTTCGATAGCAGTAATACAACGAGCTAAAACCTTTTTGTCCTTTTGCTTAACTAAAGTCGGATCGACTTTTTCCAGGGAAGTGGTTTCATAATCACACTCTTTCATCATCAGGTTTATCATGCCCTGCAGACCTATGGTACGGCCATCTTCAGGACTAAAAATCCTGGACACACCATAATCGTGGAGCTCCTTGATTTCCCGGTCTACAATTACGCCTCCGCCTCCCCCATACACACGAATATGAGAGGCCCCTTTTTCACGGAGTAAATCCACCATGTATTTGAAGTACTCGATATGCCCGCCCTGGTAAGAGCTGATTGCTATGCCCTGCGCATCTTCCTGTATAGCACACTCTACAATTTCGCCTACCGAACGATTATGCCCCAAATGAATAACCTCAGCGCCAGTACTCTGCAAAATCCGGCGCATAATATTAATTGAAGCATCATGACCATCAAACAAACTGGTCGCCGTTACAAAACGGATTTTATGATTTGGTTTGTACAGTTCGGGTTGTTCAAAGGCGGCCTGTACAGCCTGCTTCTTGTCTTCTTTTACTTCTTTGATGCTAGTCGATGACATAGGTAACTTAAGGTCGGTTAGTAACAGTCGGTTTATAAAGTATGTTATGCTTCTTCTGCGAAAATACTCAATATTGAGCTAATTTGCGTATTAGGAGTTGTTCAGTTTGTAAAAGGATGAACAATCAGAATGAACCAATATCAATTTTCTTCATCCTGTAGTATATCTGGATCCAGACTCTCCGGAAGTTCGGTATCTGTTTGTTCAAGACCTTCCAGACCAGTTTCCGGTGCAAATGGATATCTGATCTCTAAATCGCCTTCCATTCTGGAGTGGATTTCAATACTTCTGTTTATGAAGTAAGGCTCTGCCGCCCTAAAAGGTTCTGGATTTCCTCTGAACCACTCGTCGCTTTGGTTGTCGTCTCTGAATGAAATGATGGTATGAGGGCCCGGTATTAAATTCTCGACCAATAATTCATTCTCTGTTTCACCTTCAAAAACAACGTTTCCGTTTCTGTCTTTTATGGTTATGAGGTGAAGTATTCCTTCGACACGCTGCTCTTCATTAATGGCAATGCGCAGTGAACCCATTCTGGACTGCGCAAATACCGTAGTGGATATGTTTCTGTAAGATGCGCTCAGGTCGTCAAATATTCGGACGGTGTAATCACTGCCTTCATCCCATCTGTCTGGAGGATAGATATAGAGCAGATTGTTTTCAGATGTGATGGGCTCCCAGCTTTCAAATATGGTTTCATCACGAATTACCTCTAAAGAATCGATTACGTTAGTGCCTTCAATAAGGGTCGAAAACTCGAAAACAAACGGCTGATCTTGCCTCACGCCTGATTCAGTAATATGCCTGATAAGTCTTACCTGGGTGGTATCCGCTTCCGCAGATCCGCTAAAAGCCGGCGAATCTGATCGTGGTTCGTTTCCATGGATATCCGTAATCCCCTGTGTTTGTAATCTGAAACGCATGCCAGTATCTGAAAGAGGAGACCTCGAATGCGCAAAAACGACGTTTTTCTGATCTTTATCTACATATAAGGGAACAGCCTCTCCTACTGTATTATTAAGAGAGTCCCTAATCGTAATCGAAGCTTCCGGCTGGATTGCCATATCACGGCTGTAGCGAAGTCTCAATCGCTGAGAGGAAAATAGACCTGTGCCCTGTAGCTGCGGGCGGGTTGTATCTGGTTCATTTACAAACATGACGCCTAAATCTGCCTGGTCCTGCTGATTAACCTCAATAAATTCCTTATAAAACGGTCTGGCTGCTTCATTGCTACGGTTCCAGCGATTATTGCGGTTACGGTCATCTACCCAAAGAGCCTTATAACGGCCTGTTCTCAGATAAGAAAAATTAACGTTTCCCGCAGTATCAGTTTCAGCCACATAGTCGGCCTGAGCTTCGAGATCAAAGGGTTCACGATAAAGAAATACAAACGCGTCTTTTTTTCCTCTGCCGGTTCGGGCTTCAAGGACTTTACCGGTTATTTCGCCCTCATCAATTGTATCTCCGGTAGACAATGCGAGGACAAAGGGCTGTGTTAAACGGTTTCTGTTGGTATCACTAAACTCTGTACCAATAGTAAAGATAACAGTCGTGGTATCTGGCAAGGGCTCATCGAACTGCACACGAACCGAGCGCCCTCTCCAGTTCAGCTCGTAGCGTATACCCACAAGTGGTTCTACCCTGAAAGCTGTAGCAAAAGACTCTCTGTTAACATACTTATCGAAATGAAAACGTATTTCATCACCATCAAAATTGACGGTACCATTCATCGGCATGGTCTCAATGATCCGGGGAGGCGTCTGATCTTGTGGCCCGCCAGTTGGCTGTGTTGGCGTAGCACAGGAAATGGCCAGTACAATTAAAAGTAATGTACCAGCCATCTGTGTTATTCTGGTTTTTAAAAAAAATAGCTTCATTAAATTTGTGTTCTTAACTGCTCCTCAAATTAAAAAGCAGAAATACGGTTACGCCCGTAGCTGCTACAATGATAGCCGGTTGCCCATACGTTCGCCAGCGGTTGGTTACGGGGATTTCGTGCGTATCCTGGAAACGGACTGCGGTCCAGTCACCTTCAAGTTCACTTCTAAGATTAAATGGAACCTGGTCTGAATACTTAAAGGTAAACTTTTCGGTGTTACTAAGGTTCTGATCTTCATCGCTAAGATATAGTTGAACTTCGGCGCTTAGAGTACGGTCAGCCAGGTCACGGTCAATCTGGCGAAGGCTGTTTTCGCTGTAAATCATAAGCTGAAGGTGCTTGCCCATATTTTCGTTTCCAAGACGAACCTGTTTATCCATATCCAGAAGCTGCTGGAAAATAATCATCCTGCTTCGATCCGGTATATTAGAACTAAACCTGAACGGCTGGTTCAGATTACGAATGATTTCGCTTTGCCTAATGAGGTCTTGAATTTCGCTTAGTACTATTCCTTCATTATCTTCGTGAGCATGCGACGATTCCTGAGCTGTTGCTTCAATACATGTTAAAACTAGCATTAGAATTAAAATCGCCGAAATACATATTGTACGGTACATTGCGAAAGATATATGAGTGTGACTGTTTTTGTCTTTAATGAGACCTGCTAAAAGTAAAGAATAAACGCGTGTCGTTAAAATAGACAATCACCTTAACTAAATTCCTATGCAGATTAACGGATTATATACCGATTATTACGAACTCACTATGGCTCAGGCTTTTTTTCTGAGAAATAGACACCTGGAAGAAGCCACCTTCGATTACTTCTATCGTAAAGCTCCTTTTTCTGGCGCATATGTAATTTTTGCCGGCGCACAAACTCTTGCCGATACCTTATCTAATTTTGTTTTCGATAATGAAGCCATCACCTTTTTGAAAAAACAGGGTTTTGACTCGTCGTTTCTTCAGTGGCTTTCGGATTTCAGCCTGGATGTTAGTATAAAGATGCCCCCTGAAGGCTCTATAGTTTTCCCCAACGAGCCAATAGCCGAAATACGCGGGCCGGTGTCACACTGCATGCTGCTGGAAACCATATTGCTAAATATTTTTAATTTTGAGTCGCTCATAGCCACAAAAGCATCACGAATGAAAAACGTGATGCTTCCCGGCCAAAAGCTTATCGATTTCGGGCTTCGCAGGGCCCAGGGTTTCTCCGGCCTTTATGCATCCCGAGCGGCTATAATCGGCGGTTGTGATACTTCCTCAAATGTACTTTCAGGTATGGTTCACAATCATCCGGTGGGAGGAACACATGCCCACTCCTGGATTCAAAGTTTTCCTACCGAGCTGGAGGCCTTTCAGGCGTACTCAGAAACATATCCGGATGCAACAACCCTGCTGGTTGATACCTACGATACTTTGGAAAGTGGTATTCTTAATAGCATTAAAGTGGCAAAAGAATTAGAAAAGAAAGGCTGTCGGCTAAAGGCTGTAAGGTTAGACAGTGGCGACTTCAGGCAGCTTATTCCAAAAGTACGGACCAAACTGGATAAAGCCGGTCTTGAGTATGTGAAGATTATAGTTTCAGACAATATTGATGAATACAAAATAAATGATCTCAACTCTGGTGAGGTAAAAGCTGATATTTTTGGGGTAGGAACCCGTTTAATTACCGGTTACGACAGCCCTGCGCTAAATGGTGTATATAAGATGAGCAGTCTGAATGGGGAACCCGTAATTAAACGATCTGATGACACTTCCAAGATTTCATTACCGGGTTCAAAGAAAGTTTACAGATTCATTAATAATGAACTGTTCTCTCACGATATTGTACAAACCTCATCAGAGGAAAAACCTAAAGACGCACACGAACTACACTCTGTTTTTTGGAAAGCCGGTGAACCTTATCCAAAAGAAAACCTGGATCAAATTAAATCAAGAGTAAAGCAACAAAAATTGAAACTTGCCCCATCCCTGTTACGTTTGGAAGAGTGTGGACAGTATAGCATAGAGATCAGTGCTCAGTTACAGATACTGCAAAAAGAAATGTTAAGCGGGATTTAATACAGCGCTGACATAATAATTAAATAATTGATTGTGGATTTATGAAAGCATTATTAGTGGTAGACGTTCAAAATGATTTTTGTCCGGGGGGTGCTTTAGGGGCAAAGGATGGAAATAAAATAATACCGAAGATAAATAATCTCATTCAGGAATTTGACCTTGTACTAGCCTCCAGGGACTGGCATCCTGAAGAAACGATACACTTCGACAGATGGCCTGTACACTGTGTTCGGGGCACTGAAGGCGCTGAGTTTCACCCTGAGTTAGCTAAACGAAATATTACTCAGGTTTTTGATAAAGGCACCGGTAATTTAGATGATGGGTATTCTGCCTTTGAAGCCACCAACGAGAACCTAAATGAATTTCTAAAAAGCCATGATGTTGATGAGGTCTATATTTGTGGTCTCACTACCGAATACTGCGTGAAGTCTACGGCTATGGATGCCCTGAAAAACGGCTACAAAACCTTCTTGTTCACCGATGCTATAGCCCCAGTTAATGCAGAGCCCGGTGATGAAGAAAAAGCTTTAGATGAATTACAGGAAGCAGGTGTTATTTTTCTGACTTCGAAAATCGTGCTTCGATAATAATGACAGACAAAGACATCCTAATAATCGGGGCTGGTCTTGCAGGAAGCTTTACTGCCCTTGCTCTTTGTGAGCGGGGTTTCAAATGCAGAATGTTTCATACCCATTCTGATCACAAAAGCTCCGCATCTATGGTTCCGCTCGCCCTTTATAATCCCGCTGCGGCAATGCGCGCACGAAAAGGCTGGCAGGCTGAAACCTGTGCGTCTCACCTTGAAAAAGCCGTCCGGAAGCTTCTTGAATACGGGACGCCTAAGCACGCATTCTATGCAGACAATGGCGTGCTTCGACCGGCTCTCGACGAAAAAATGAAAAGATTTTTTTACGACTCTACTCAAAATGAAGACTGGCCAGAGAACTGGGTGAGCTGGATGGAGGCTGATGAATTAGAAAAACGTTTTCCTGAAGTGGAGCACTCATTTGGTGCTATTTATGTCTCTGCCGGCAAAACCTTCGATACTCCTGCCCTGCTAAAGCAACTTCATGGTTTGCTTGAAAAAGAGTACAACTGTATCATCCAGGACGAAAAGGTGCATAGCCTTAAAAGAAGTGATGAGCAATGGAATGCTACCACAAATAAATCAACATATTCTTCAAATAAAGTTCTTCTTGCGGCCGGAAGCGGAAGCTTTGAATTAATAGATTTATCGAATCAGAAGCACCATCAGGTTAAGGGGCAGGCTATCGAAATTGAGAAGCCTGTTACAAAGGATAATTACCCGTCTGTCTCTTCAAAAGGCTACATCGCAATGCTAAACAATAAAGCTGTTATTGGAAGTACGTATGAGCATCATTTTGACAATCTTGATTCAACAGAAAAAGGTATTGAAATCCTTAAGAATAAGCTAACCAGGACATTTACCAATACGGGGAATGGTGCCCCCGAAGTAAAATCCAGCTGGGCTGGTATCAGGATTACAACACCGGATAGAATGCCGCTTCTTGGTGAACTACCCGGCGAGGATGGCCTTTACTTATCAATCGGATTCGGTTCGAAAGGGTTGATGTACTCTCCTTATTGCGGAGAATTACTGGCAGCTCATATCCAGGATGGGCGTGATCTTCCGTTCGAAGTATCCCTTAAGCGTCAATTGCCGCCCTCCGATTGATTGGACTCCCTGTTAAACTGCTCCTCAGCCGGGCTGAAATCAGCTGGCGGAGCGGTTTCCTGCATTTGTCTGTTTTCGAAAAACTGAATTCCAGTATCCATATCACGGACAATACGGCCATCGGGTGTTATGCGCTCGCCCTCTCTCGGAGCACGCTGCGGGAACTGATGCACGCTTACGTTTCGATCGTAGTAGTTGGGTACATAGTGATTATGATCTCCGTGAGGAACTATGAAATAGCCCGGATCTTCCTGAAAAACATTGTTGGAAGCCAGTATTATAAAAAAGCTAAAAACAAGTGCAAATACGATAAAAAATACTTTCCTTTTATTGAAGCTCATAAACGTTGAAGCAAATAGTATATAGCTGAGCGAAAGCAACTCGTTCGGGTAGAACGTGTTTTGCTATCGGTTTTTTTAAGAAATTGACTGAGGCATAATTTACGAAAATTACTGCCGTATGTCATATCTCACCACCGCGTTAACGATAAATTATTCTGTCTATTTTATTATGCCATCTTCCAAACTTCTTATTTACGGCTCATACGGTTACACTGGTAAACTAATAGTCGATGAATGTCTGCGCAGAGGGATTAAACCAGTATTAGCCGGTCGTAATGGGACCAAACTAAAAGAACAGGCTGTTACGCATGAGCTTGAATACAGAGCGTTTCCTCTGGATATTGTTTCCACAGTAGCTGGTAAACTTGTTGATATTGATGCAGTTCTTCATTGTGCGGGGCCATTTATTCATACAGCAGAGGTGATGTCTGAAGCCTGCCTTGGAAGCGGGACACACTATCTGGATATAACCGGTGAGATTGAAGTATTTGAGATGATGGCATCTAAAAGCGGCAAAGCTAAAGCCGCGGGAATTGTACTGTTACCTGGAGTGGGTTTCGATGTGGTTCCGTCTGACTGTCTTGCCCGCCATGCTTCCGAACAGATGCCCGATGCTCGATTCCTTAAGCTCTTTATCTCTTTTAATGGCACATTTTCAGCAGGTACAGCTGCTACTGCTATAGAACATTTTGCAAAAGGCGGCTCGGTTCGAAAAGGTGGCGCCATTACAAAGGTGGAGCCAGGCTGGAAAACGGAGGAAGTTAATTTCATAAGCTATACTGGTCTTACTGTAACTATCCCATGGGGTGACGTGTCCACAGCTTACTATAGCACGGGAATAGCCGATATTGAAGTGTACATGAGATTACCCAAAAAAGCCATTAAGCGCATGAAAATTGGAAGGTTTCTGCAGCCGCTTACCAGGCTGGCATTTGTACGTAACTATTTGAAGAAAAAAGTGAGACGTATGGGAGATGGCCCGGATGCCTCAGAAAGGAAAAAGGGAGAAACCCGGGTTTTGTCTACGGTTACAGATGATGCAGGTAACAGCAGGTCTTTTCTGCAAATCTCACCTGAGGGCTACACTCTTACCGCCAGAACAGCCACTGACTGTGCCTTAAGGGTGATGAATGGAGAGGCAAATAACGGATTCCAAACGCCGTCCCTGGCATTCGGAAGTGATTACATTATGGACTTTGAAGGCGTGAGCCGGCAATCAGTTTGATTGGGCTTCAGATGCCATCACCTTTGAAAAGAACTCTTCTGCTGCAGCTCCTCCTTCGGAAGGAATCGGCTGTACTTTGGTTACTTCGGCTTTGGTGAGGGGTTTGTATAAATGAGGAAAGACCTCTCCTCTGCCGGTAAGGTCTTCAACTTTCAGGGCACCAAACGAAACTGTATTTAACCGGATTGTAAGCAAAACGAGACCAGTCTGGCCTTCGTAGTATCTGCTGTAAGTTGCTGCTAGCTGAGTCGCAAACGAAAGATGGATAAAACCTTCTGATTCAAACCCAGTAGGAATGTATACCCCTTGTTCTGATGCTTGCCATTCTTCCTGTATTGCAATGTGATAAAAAAGGCGGGAGGAATTTATCAGGCCAGACATCAGAAGCTTCCTCGTTTATCCATCAGGTATTTGTTAAGAAGCTCTCTGGCACGGAAAATATGTGCTTTTACCGTTCCCAATGGCAACTCCATAATTTCAGATATTTCCTGGTAACTTTTATCATCCATATGGCGAAGCTTAATGATAACCGAATATTTGCCGGGTAGAGAATCGATGGCGGCAAGTAATATATTTTCACGCTGCTTTTGAATAATCTCCCGATCTGCTTCGCTTTCTTTATCGGGCAGCTCAATCTTCATATCGCCATCTTTTGCTCTAACCGGCTCATCAATAGAGAGCGTTTGCATCTTCTTCTTGCGCAGGTAGTCTATTGAATGATTTGTGGCAATACGATAAAGCCAGGTCGAAAAAGCGTACGTTGTGTCGAAACTATGGATATTATCAAAGGCTTTAAGGAACGCTTCCTGCACCAGGTCTTCGATCATTTCCTTGTCTCGCACAATCCTGGAAATATGAAAATGGAGGGGTACACGATACTTCTCCATGAGTCGTGTAAAGGCATGCTGTTGGTTCAGTTTTGCCTCTTCGACAAGAGAATAGTCTTCCTGTCGATTCTGTAATGATCGCTTTTCCTGTTGCGTATCGCTATTGTTTAAGCTTTGGCCGGACATGTAAGATTTGAGCGGGAAATCGGAGTTATCAATACAATTGGGTTGGTAATTTAAGAAAATCATTTCATACTATTTACTTGTATTCTGGCTTCTTAAGCCAGCAGGGTAATTTACCCTTTGAATGTAAATCATCATTATAAGAACAAGCGTTTCTTGCGTATTTTAGGGCATAAATTTCAAACCATCATTTAAATAATTTTTCGTTTTGAGCGATCAGAAAATCATTTTTTCAATGGTTGGGGTGAGCAAGGTTCACAAACCCAACCGGACAGTACTAAAAGACATTTACCTCTCCTTTTTCTATGGCGCAAAGATTGGCGTTTTAGGTCTTAATGGCGCAGGAAAGTCTACACTGCTTCGTATTATAGCAGGCGAAGACAAAGATTATCTTGGTGATATAAGCATACAGAAAGGCATAACTTTTGGTTACCTGCCACAAGAGCCCGTGCTTGATCCGGAAAAAACCGTTAAGGAAATTGTACAGGAAGGAGCACAGGAGACTGTCGACCTTCTAAGACAATATGAAGAAGTTAACGCAGCCTTCGGAGATCCTGATGCAGATTTTGATGCCCTTATCGCCAAACAGGCAAAACTGCAGGATAGAATTGATCAGACTGAAGCCTGGGATTTAGACAGCAAGCTGGAACAGGCCATGGGTGCACTAAATACCCCTCCCGGCGATCAAAAAATCGGCGTTCTTTCCGGTGGTGAAAAGCGCCGTGTAGCACTATGCCGGCTGCTCCTTAAAAAACCGGATGTCCTTCTTCTCGATGAGCCTACTAACCATCTCGATGCGGAATCGGTATCTTGGCTCGAACAGCATCTTGCCCGCTATGAAGGAACCGTAATCGCCGTTACTCACGATCGCTATTTCCTCGACAACGTTGCCGGATGGATCCTTGAACTGGATCGCGGCGAGGGTATCCCCTTTAAAGGTAACTACAGCTCATGGCTGGAGCAGAAGTCCAGCCGTTTAGAACAGGAAGAGAAAACCGAATCTCAGCGCCAAAAGTCTCTCAAAAAAGAGCTGGAGTGGATCAGGCAGAATCCTAAAGGCCGACGCAGTAAGAATAAGGCTCGTATAACATCCTACGAAAACATGCTCTCAGAAGAGCAGGAAAAGCGCCGTGAGGATATGGAGATTTTTATTCCAGCCGGTCCGCGTCTTGGAGACAAAGTTATTGTGGCCGAAAAGCTGACGAAAGGTTTTGATGACCGCGTTTTATTCAAAGATCTGGATTTCAGTCTGCCACCGGGCGGTATTGTGGGCGTTATTGGTCCGAATGGTGCCGGTAAGTCTACCCTCTTTAAAATGATTGTTGGTGAGGAAAAGCCAGACAGTGGCCAGCTCGTTTTGGGTGATACGGTAAAGCTTGGCTACATCGATCAAAACAGACCATTGGATCCGGATAAAAGCATCTGGGAAGAAATATCGGGCGGAAACGATATTCTCCAGCTTGGAAACCGTGAAGTGAACTCTCGAGCATACGTGGCACGTTTTAATTTTAGCGGCAGCGATCAGCAGAAAAAGAATACAGAGCTTTCGGGCGGCGAGCGCAACCGCGTTCACCTTGCCAAAATGTTAAAGGAAGGTGCTAATGTTCTTCTGCTTGATGAGCCAACTAACGATCTCGACGTTAACACTCTTCGTGCACTTGAAGATGCTTTACTCGAATTTGCCGGTTGTGCCGTGGTTATTTCTCACGACAGATGGTTCCTGGATCGTATAGCAACCCATATTTTGGCTTTTGAAGGAAATGGTGACGTGTACTGGTTCGAAGGAAACTTTGAGGAATACGAAGAAAGCAAGAGACGCAGGCTTGGTATTTCCGACGACCAGCCCACACACGTACATTACAAAAAACTCACCCGCTGATATGAAGCTTAAAGAATTTGCATCACAAATTAACAATCTGGAAGAACAAAAAAAGCCCATATGGGGCAAGATGACACCTCAGCATATGGTTGAACATCTAACCTCTACGTTCAGGCTGGCAACCGGGCAGGTAAAAGTTCCGGTTTACACTCCTGCCAATCAGCTTGCATCCATGCGTAGATTTCTCATGAGCGACAGGCCTATTCCGAGAGAAGTTGTCAGCCCGGCAGTAGGCTCAGAATTACCGAAACTAAAAAATGATTCTTTTGAGGAGGCTATATCTGAGTTCTGGAAAGAATTCGGCAAATTCGAGTCTTATTACGAAGAAAACCCCGATGCTAAACAGATTAACCCCGCTTTTGGCGAATTAACCCGGGAAGAGTGGACTCAATTCATGAAAAAGCACATGACTCATCATTTCGAGCAGTTCGGACTGATCCCGGCCTGATTACACATCTGAAAGAAAGGCAGTATTATGAATAAATCGCAGCTAACGGAGGAGGTCAGGCGGGAGGCCGAACGACTTGGTTTCGAAGGCTGTGGTTTTTCTCAGGCGGGCTTTTTGGAGGATGAAGCTATCCGGCTCGAGCAATGGCTCAAAAGCCAGAAGCATGGAGAAATGGGCTGGATGGAAAACCATTTCGATAAACGGGTTGATCCCACCAAGCTCGTTCCGGGGGCCAAGAGTGTGGTAAGCGTTCTATGCAGCTATCATCAGCCTGAGATGGCTTCATCACACATAGCCGATGAAGATAATCCCAAAATATCGAAATATGCCCTGGGCGAGGATTACCATTTTGTGCTTAAAGATAAGCTTTTTCAGCTTTTCGAGTTTACCAAACAATTGAACGGTGGACTTGAGGGTCGCGTCTTTGTAGACTCTGCTCCGGTAATGGACAAAGCATGGGCCGTTAAGTCTGGGCTGGGCTGGATGGGTAAGAATTCTAATATCCTTAACCGTACGCACGGATCATGGTTTTTCCTTGGTGAAATGATTGTAGATGTGCCCTTCGATTACGATTCGCCCGTTACCGACCACTGCGGCAGCTGCACCCGCTGTATTGATGCCTGCCCTACTGATGCCATCACAGAACCTTATCAGGTAGATGGAAGTAAATGCATATCGTATTTCACAATTGAACTGCGGGATGAGATTCCATCTGAGTATCACGACAAGCTTGGAAACTGGATTTTCGGATGCGATATCTGCCAGGACGTATGTCCGTGGAACCGGAAGGCCAAGCCGGGAAGTGAAGAGCGATTATTTGCCAGAGAGCCGCTTCTCAGCCAGAATCTGGAATACTGGGAAGAATTAGATCTGATGGAATTCAGGAAGATGTTCAAAAAAAATCCGGTGAAACGCACGAAGTTCGATGGTCTGAAAAGAAATGTGGATGCCATCAAAAAGAACATCACATAAAAATGGCTTTGCCTGAGATGCAGACAAAGCCATTTTTATCTTAATTATCAGCTAGCTTGTGGTACCAGGCTGGAATGTCCGAAAACACGCCTTAATAAATCGGTTGTACGCTTCACGGGGTCCTGTCTTATAGCTTTTTCCTCTTCTTCCAGAAGCAGAAAAAGTCCATCGGTTGCGTGTGTGGTCGTGTAACGGGCCAGGTCGGTTTCTACTGGCTGGACAAAGGGAATCCTGTTGTACTGCGTAACGATGTCGTTCCAGTAGCGTGTGGCAGCCGTATTGTCGAGTGCTTGTTGGACTACAGGGCGAAACAAGTTTTGCAGTTCATCTGTTGTTGTACGACGGAAGTATTCTGTAGCGGCATTATCTTCGCCCCGTAAAATCTCGAAACCATCCTGGATGGTCATTTGAGTAATTGCAGAACGGAACACAGGTGCTGCCTGAGCAGCAGCCTCTTCGGCAGAACGATTAAGCGTACGGACGAAATCGTCTACAAGGGCATTCATTCCAAGGTCTCTAAGCGTACGTTCTACACGCTGCGCTTCAGGTGGGAATGCAATGAACAGACTTGGATTATCCAGAAAGCCACCGGTTTGTGACGCATCCGAGGCTGCACGAACTGCACCAATTTCCAGGGCTTCCTTTAAAGCAGAAACAACCTCCTGCTCTCCAAGCGGCCTTTCCCCTCCTGCTGATTCCATGAATTCAGAGAGTTCGGCACAGGAAAGTAATAGAAAAAAAGAAGTTAAGCTTATTACAGCTAGTTTTGATAATTGGTTCATTCGGAATTCATTAAGAGAAAGGACATACTGTTTTTGTGAAGGGCGAATATAGCATCTTTATTTCAGAAGCTCATCTCAAGTGGCGAGAAAAGTTAATTCTGCTTATTAGAAATCTATTGATAAAACCTCTGAATCCCTTATTACCATAATCGATAGTTTATCTTTGTATTCAGCCTCATCGATTTTCTCTTTAAGATGATATAAACCGGAAATACGTACTCCGTTAACAGAGAGAATGATGTCGTTAGCGCGCAGGCCTGCCCTGCGGGCTGCCGAGAAACGCCGTACATCAGAAACTTTGATCTGAATGCCTAGCTGGCGATGTGCTTCAATCTCTAGTATTTCTACAGTAAAACCCTGATCAAACTGAATACTTGCTGGTTCAGGAGATTGCTCTGTATCGAACTCTGTATCAGGCTGATCTTCATAATCAAAATCCGATTCAATATCGGTATCATTTTCATTGGGTTCAGGTAGTTCCAAATCGAATTCCTGGAAATTGTTGCTTCCTCCGGACCACTCACTAATAGCCTGATTACTAAGACCGGCCAGCTGAATTTGTTTTTGAAGTATTTCGCCGGACCTCCAGATTGTTACTTCAATTACATCATCAGGCCGGAACATGGCAACTCTCGCCTGAAGCTGGTTTGGTTCGTTAACTTCCATGTTATTAATGGTAAAGATAACGTCACCTGATTCAATTCCATGATTTTCTGCCGCGCCTCCTGTAACCAATCCGGCGACTTCAACCCCCTGAATATTATCTAGGCCAAGCTCTCTTGCACGGCGCTGATCTACTTCAAGGATCTGAATTCCAAGATAGGCCCGCTGTACACTGCCGAACTCCATGAGATCACGGCCTATTTTGAATGCCATATTAATTGGAATAGCGAATCCATATCCTTGATTCATTCCGCTTTCTGTGGCAATAGCTGTATTTATACCAATTAGTTCGCCATTGGTATTTACGAGAGCACCACCACTGTTGCCTTTGTTTATTGCAGCATCGGTTTGTATAAAGTTTTCGATTCGCATCTGATCGCGTATAATCTGAACATCCCTGCCGAGCGCGCTAACTATACCAGCTGTAATTGTAGAACGCAAACGAAGAGGGTTCCCAACTGCCATCACCCAGTCTCCTACTTCGATGTAGTCGGAGTCACCAAGCACAATACTAGGCAGGTTCTCGCCTTCAATTTTTAAAACTGCCAAATCTGTTGAAGGATCACGTCCGATGATACGGGCATCAAACTGACGTTTGTCATGAAGCGTAACGCGTACACTGCGACCGCCTGCAACTACATGATTGTTTGTAAGAATGAAACCATCATCAGATATAATAACACCGGAACCTACCGCGCTTGACCTTCCGCGAGGGCTGAACCGCTCCCAAAAGTCTTCCTCAAAATTGTGGTTGCCATCATCTGGAACGGCGTTTCTGGAAGAAACGGAAGTCTCAATGTAGACGACAGTAGGAACGACTTCCCTGGCTACATCACGTATAGAGAATGCGGGCATACTTCCGAAATCTCCGTTTGGTAAATCTGTAGGAGCAGCACTGCGCTTTACTTCGGTAACCTGAACCTCCGTTGGTATGAAGGGCGTCATCCCAGCCTGGTAAACCATGAATGCAGAACCGGCAACCATTCCAATGAGAATGAGAAGGACTCCTGTAAGAATTTTCTGATGTAATTTCATTATCGAGCGCAGCTTTAAGGGTCGGGAAATACTTTAGAGTATCTGTTCAAATATAGCGTCTGACTTGCGGTCTCTCACGCCATCAATATGATGCTTTAGATAAACATCTAAATGATAAATTAGCTGTTTTAATTCCTGAGCATCAATTTCCATTTTGGGGATTGCGGCTGTCTTCCCCGTTAGTGCGTAACGGAAATACTGTTGCTGTATAGGGGTCAATTTAAAAGATAGACCATCATCCGGAATATTCGACAGATTACCGGATTGAATATTCATAAATATTGAATATTCAGGATCCTTAATACCGATACTTTCGTCGGTTTGAATTCCAACTCCGAGCAGCTCAGCAAGCCTGAGTTGTAAATAAGGGAATAAGTTTCGGGGTGATTCTTCCGTGTCGTTTAACCATTTAAGGAAGCGCTCTGTGAAGCCAAAAAGCTCATCATTTGGTTCGCCTTCCTGTATAACCTGCGATATAACCTCGAGGAGGGCCATCGCAATAGCAAGCTTTTTAAAATCACTTTGTGTTTTAACTGTGCCTATTCGCATTTCGGCATCTTTAATCGTCTGTACGCTTCTGCTCTCCTTGTAATAGTACACGACATCAATCACTGAACCATAGGACATTATTCCGGGGTAGCGGCTTTTTTTTCGCTTAAAGCCACGAACAAGCACTGCCACTTTCCCATGTTCTCTGCTGAATAACGTTATGATTTTGCTCGATTCCTTAAAATCAACAGACTTCAAAACTATAGCAGGTGATTCAGCAAGCATGGGTAATCTAATAACTCATGAAGAGTAAATATTGTAGCGCTGCATCAGAAACGTATCCAGTCCCGGTCTTCAAGTATCTGAACAAGAGCAGGCAGAAACGTTACAGCAGCGAGAAGAGTCATTCCAATACCAATTACTGCCAGCAGTCCAATGGAATAAAGCCCCGGGTGCATGGTAAATAACAAGCCGGCAAAACCCAGCATGGTAGTAAATGAACCAACACTAATATGCTGACCTGTGCTCGAAAGCACGTTCCACATGCTTTTAGGCCCCTCCTCTCTGTAACGACTAGCCAGGTGAACACCGTTGTCGTTTCCAATACCAAGAATAGCAGGGAGTGTAACCAGATTATAAAAGTTGAAACTGAGCCCAAACAGAATCATTATAAAAAACAGCCAGCTTAATCCGACTACCAAAGGCAGCATGGATATAATGGTCCATCGGAAAGATCGGAACGATAAATACATCATAATTAAGATCATGATGAAAGTGGCTATTACCATTACGAAACTTTCATCGTGCATCAAATCAAGCATGGTTGCGGCCACTATACTTGTACTGGCACTATAAAACACCTCTCCCTGATCGGTTTCGATACGGCCAATCTCGTTTTTAAAGGCTATTGAATTTCGCCCATCACCAAGACTTACGTTTGGGTAAATCATTACAAACTGGCCAATTTCTCCGTCACGCGTAACAAAACGCTGGGTAAGATAATCCGGCAGTCTCTCGAAGTCGAGTGGCTCGGTAGCTTGTGATGCGCGTCTGAGTCGATCCAGGTCTTCATCTTCCTGTTCGGCAAGAAACGGGTCATTAAGCAGAGCACGAATATTCTCCAGCCTCCGCAGTTTGTGCTGCTCGGCCTGTTCGTTTATCGGGAAACGCTCCTGAAGTGCTTCTACATCTAGAATGAGCGATTCTTCCGCGTTATCTTCTTTAATCTGTCGAATGGCTGCAAGTATGCGATCAACCTCTTCGTAAGAATCGGCAACCACATAAGCCGGGTTTCTCCGCTGTGATGATGAACCCTCGGCCGGCCGGCTGAGATCACGAAACTGCTCATACTCAGCAAATTCAGGCTCCAGTACACCAAAATCGTACTCAAACTTGAGTTTGTCTGTGTTGAAAAGCACAAATACTATAATGATTGCGCCAACTGCTACAATGGTTCTGGCAAATGGATATCTTTTAGGCGCTTTTTTCACAAATCCAACATTGCCGTTGTTCTTATTAATGAGAATCCAGTTGAATCGCTCAAACAGCACTACGAATGCCGGAAGCAAATACATCATGCTCAAATAAGCCAGAATAATCCCTATCCCGGAAATGAAACCGAACTCCGAAAACCCACGAAAGTCGGCATAAATAAGAACAAAAAGAGCTATGGCTGTGGTAATCGCGCTGGTCATAATTGCGCGTCCCGAAGAGTCATAGGTTTCATCCAATGACTCGTATACAGGTAAACCGGATGATCTTTTTTCGAGATATCGCGCGTAAAAGTGAATTCCGTAGTCAATCCCTAAGCCGAACAGAATTACAAACAGCACGGATGTCATGGTATTGAGCGTACCCAGCGCGAAGTAGGTGATCCCAAATGTGATAGACAAACTTATAAGAAGAGGAATACCAATAAGAACTACAGGCACCAGCATTCGCTTAATATGGCTTAAGAATCCTTTCTTTCTTGTTTCTGCAGAACCTCGCTTATAGTTTATATATGTTTTCCAGAAGAAGTAAAGCATCACCAGAAGCAAAACGCTTCCGATACCGGTCGAAAAACTATTCAGTACATCATCCATAATGGAATCGATTTCCATCAGGTGCCTTTGCAAACGGCCCCCACCCATCACCACCATTTCCTCATGAAATGATGCAGGGTTCATTTCTTCAATGAGCTGATCATAATCTCTGAACAGATTTCTGAGGAAGGTAAGATCACTTCTCGAACCGGTTGGCGTAAAACGAAGCAGCATAGAGGTGCTGTCGGCGCTGATCGGGTATCTGTCCGGAATTAGCTCATTATATAAATCCTGAAACGCCTGTCCGCCGGCAGCTTCTTCTTCATCATCGTCCCAATCATCCTCAAAATCAACGAAAAATGGATTGGCCTGTAATTTGGCTTCTTCAATTTCGTCTTCAAGGAACAGCTCCAGCTCATCAAGCTCCCGATCAGTTGCAAGGTAGAGGGCGTAATCTTTTAGTACTTCTGTTTCTTTTGTGTATTCGTAACGTGAGAAATATGGCTGACCTGTTCGCTGGTAAATCAATTCCATGCTGCGAGGAATAATTGCCTCGGCAAAAGCCCGGTTGGCTTCGAAACTTGGAGAGCTAATAACAACCTGCATTTCAGTTTCACCACCAACGCGCTCCTGAAGCTGGTCCAGAGCCTGTACGCTTGGATGAGATGGAGGCAACAAACTTGCAATATCTGTATCGATTGCCATCCTTACCGCAAAAACAGACGAAACGGCCGCAATCACGAATGCAGCGAATATGGTAGATTTAGGGTGCCTGTAATTAAATCTTAAAACCGGCTTTAAGAAACTGAGAATGTAATCCATTAATGTACTGGGTTCAGAAATTCTGCTGAAATTATTTTATCTGTATATGCGAAATCAGGTCTGCAATGCATTCACTTTTTCTTGAATTTGCATAAAATTAAAAGTAAGAAAGATTTAAGTGAATAACCGTAATTAGTTCATTCAGAACAGCTTATTGGTGATGTATTAATAGGGCAATCACTTACCTGATGCATTATTCAAGTGTCACTTTTCATCATATCATCAAGAGTAGGAAACAGCTCATCTGCCGGAGTGCGTTCAAGTGATGATTTTTTCCTGCTTAAGTCCATCAGCTCGGTGTATAGCTCTCTGCGCAAATCATCATCTGAAGTTTCAACCTGTCGCTTAATTCCTTCACTTTTACGAGTATAGAACGCACGGGTAACCGCTTTAAGTGCCCCTCTTGCCGTTGCAAATGGATCGGCGTCCCTGGTGATACGTGTTGTTCGGCGTTCATTGCCTTTTTCGGAAATCGAATGCTGCTCGATAAATATCTCACCAGTTAGTTCAGGAAACGGAGGATCCTGAGCCGTGTATTCTTCAATTGATACGGGGAGTTCGTCGTTATATCTTTGGATGATGTCGTTATAAAACAGCCTTAACTCTTCATCTTCAAAATATTCGTGGGTGATAAGCTGACCCACATAATAAATCATTTCATCTCCATGCTCGATCATGAGCCTGATAATTTCCTTTTCTGCAGGCGACTTTTTCTTTTTCGGAGTGATGTTTTGGCTCTGCCTGCTCCCCCCGTTTGTATCAGGTATTCGCGGAAACTCGCCCCGACTGTATTCTTCGGCGGGTGGTGGGCTGTTTTCGTCGCGCTGCATTTGTCTGTACTCACGTTCTTTAGCGCGTTGCTGCTCCTGGGCAAAAGCCTGGGAATGGGAACCAAGTTCTGCTGTAAGTGCACGTTCACCTACACCTGAAAGCTTTCGGAGATGATCTACAAGCGTTGCCCGAAGTACTGCATCTTTTACTTTTGCAATGGAAGCAAGTATTTGACTAACTACTTTCTTTCTGCCAAGCGGATCTTCCCACTCTCCCGCATCTTCGGCATGTGCTACCATAAAAGAGATAAAATCCTTAGACTCTTTTTCAGTGTATTCCAAAAAGGACTCTGCTCCAAACTGTTGCACAAAAGAGTCGGGGTCTTCACCCTCCGGTAAGTGCATTAGTCGAACGTGCATATCGGCCTGTAAAGCAATATCAAGACCACGAATCATGGCGTTCTGCCCTGCACTGTCGGCATCGTAAACCATGAGCATGTTTTGTGAGTAATTGCGAAGCCGTCTCATTTGCTCGGGGGTAACAGAGGTTCCGCTTGTGGCTACAACATTGTAAATACCGCTCTGCCAGAGAGAGATTACATCCATATACCCTTCTACCAAAATACTCTGGTCGTTCTTTCTTATTTCATTGCGGGCCAGATGAATACCATACATTACTTCACTCTTATTGTAGACCTTTGTCTGTGGTGAGTTAAGGTATTTGGGCCCTTTTAAACCTTCCATAATTCTGCCGCCAAAGCCTATCACTTTACCGGAAGGATTAAAAATAGGAAACATTAATCTGCCCCGAAAAGTATCGTAGGCTCTCTGATTCTTTTCGCTGTATTTTATCAGGCCGGCTTCAAACAGATAGGTCTCGTTAATGCCTTGCTCGGTTGCGTGAGAGAAGAAATGATCCATTCGGTCGTGGGCGAATCCAAGGCCCCATTTCCGTATGGTTTGTGTTTTAAGGCCGCGCTTACCAAGATAGTTACGGGCTTCTGCTGCCTCATCTTCGGCATTGAGCTGTTCATGATAGAACTGACCTGCAAAACGCAGGGCGTGATAGATGCCCTCGGTTAGCTGCGTACGCTCATCAAATTCATCATCCTGCTCCTCATGTGGCAATTCGATATTATAGCGCTCTGCAACCGTTCTCATGGCTTCTACAAAACCGACGCCTTCCATTTTCATTACGAAGTTAAAAACGTCTCCACCTTCTCCGCAGCCGAAGCATTTGAAAATTCCAAGACGAGGTGTAACGTGAAAAGATGGCGACTTTTCATTATGAAACGGACATAAGCCCGTGAAGCCGCCACCAGCTTTTTTTAGCTTTACATAGTCTGAGACAACATCTACAATATCTGCAGCGTCGCGAATCTCTTCTTTCTTGGTATCGGTAATTCTAGAACTTGCCATAGGGCTTAAAATATCATAAAATCAGATGAGCTTTCAATACTTTGAACATCAATTTTCGCAGATGAATTGCTCATTTTGCTGCATCTTTTTTACTGGCAGTCAAAACGAGCTAATTTATACCTTATTGGCCCTTGAACTCTGTAACTTTCCCTGAAGTGTCTTCTGAAACCGGATCTTTTAATCCCGAAATCTACCGCAGCCATTTTCCCCACATAAACGATGGGGGTATTTACCTGAATCATGCCGCTCTTTCTCCACTCCCCTTGGCCGTAACTGAGGCTGTTACAGCTTCTTTGAAACGACGCCAACAAGGTGCGATAGACCACTTTGAAACGGAGTTCCCGATTATTGAGAACACCCGTTACCTTCTGAGTCAACTTATTGGTGCAGATGGCGGGCATCAATTAGCATTTACACCTAACACAAGCTTTGCAATCAGTATTATTGCTCAGGGCATAGACTGGGAACCTGGTGATGAGGTACTTCTGTACGAGCGCGAGTTTCCCAGTAATGTCTACCCCTGGCTGCAGCTGAAGCCGAAAGGTGTAGAGGTTGCTTATTTGTCTGATGACCGAGGGAAGATCTCTGTTCCGCATGTTAAGTCTGCTCTTAAACGAAATACAAAAGTGCTAAGCATCAGTGCTGTTCAGTTTTTGAGCGGCTACCGGGCAGATCTGGCTGAAATTTCCAGTTTATGCAAAGCAAACGGAACAAAACTGGTAGTCGATGCCATACAGGCGCTCGGACACAGCCCCGTAAATGTTTCAAAACTAGGCATTGATGCTCTTTGCTGTGGCGGCCATAAATGGCTTATGAGTCCGCAGGGAATCGGTTTTATGTATATGAGTGATGAGTTTCGGGATCAGATTAGTATCACAGCAAAGGGCTGGCTTTCTGTTGAAAACGTATGGGACTTATTCGATACTAATCAGTCTCTTCACCCAAACATGAACCGTTTTGAACCGGGCACTTACAACATTCCCGCCATAACCGGAATGCACGAGGCCTTAACCATCATTCTTGAGGCCGGGGTGGAAAACATTCGCCGGCATGTACTTGAATTAACCGATTTTATTATTTCTGAACTGATTAGAGCAGGACTTATGTTATATGGTACACATGAAGATGAAAACAGATCTGCAATTGTATCATTTATATTACCACCACATATCAACTCCGAGGATCTTGTTAGACAACTAGGGAATAAAAAGGTTTATGTTTCAGCAAGATCCGGACTTTTGCGGATTTCACCCTATTTTTATACTACGCGAAAAGAAACAGAAAGAGCTGTTACGATCATTAAAAGACTCATCCAATAACGCGAACTATGCTCAAGGAACCATTCAATCTGTTCAATGAAGTTAAGTTTGTTGTACAAGAAACGTTTAAACAATGGCTCGATGATAATATGATGCTGCATGCCGCCGGATTGGCATTCTATACGATATTTTCACTTGCACCTTTACTCATTATCATAATTGCGGTAACCGGTTTCTTTTTTGGTGAGCAGGCTGCCAGTGGCCAATTAAGTCTTTTTATCGAAGGTGCTGTAGGCGAGGATATGGCTGCATCAGTGGAATCTATTGTTTCTGGAGTAGCCCAGGGGGGACAAGGTACCCTTGCAACTATTCTAAGTACAGGTATTCTGCTTTTTGCAGCTACCACAGTTTTATCTCAGCTTAAAGAATCACTTAACATTGTTTGGAATGTAGACAAGTCCCTCAAACAGCCGGTTAAGATGTTTTTTATTAACAGGATGCTCGCCTTATTGCTCATTATTCTGTTTTCCCTGGCTTTAATCGCAACCTTCATGATTTCAACGATAGTCTCATTTCTGGGACCATTCCTTGATGATATAATTCCAGGCGGTTTCGGATTCTACAATATCATTAATTCTGTATTCTTTCTGATCATTTCCACTCTTTTGTTTTCCTTTATTTACAAATTACTGCCCGATGTACGCGTAAAGTGGACCGATGTACTTGTAGGTGCGTTTGTAACATCTATTCTGTTCCTGATTGGCCGTTCTGCGGTAACGTATTATCTCTCAAATGCAGCTACAACATCAACTTATGGTGCCGCAGGTTCTTTCGTAATTCTGCTTATTTGGGTCTATTATAACGTAATGATGATATTTGTGGGAGCAGAGTTCACCCAGATTTATACCAAACGTTATGGCTCAGAAGTAAGACCAGGCCGCTACCTTAGAAAGAATCCGGTACAAAAGAAAAAAGTAAAAGACATCACAACCTGATAAACAAAAAGGGTTCATTCTCATTACTGAAAACGAACCCTTGAATAGAAACGCCAGCTTAGCTTAGAAATCAATTCCAAGACTAAAGTAATGGACCCTGCGTCCAAATCCGTCGAATACCTCATCGGAATAAGGCCAGGCAATATCCCAGCGAAGTGGGAGCCCGAAAACAATGCTTCTCAGGCCAAATCCCATCCCATACAGTATCTCGTTTCTGTCGGTTCCATCCCATGTTGTTCCTGCATCGGCAAAAGCAACGCCCTGAATATTATATAGGGGGAATAATGGAATCGGACCCGGGATTGCGGCTGCAATCAGCGGAAAGCGAAACTCTACGTTACCAAGGGCAAATTTGTCTCCAACTCCTGCGGTATAATTCCATCCGCGCATCGGCAATGCCGGTAGCGTGAAGAAGATGTTAGCCAGGTTTTCTGCTGTTAATCTCTGGTCCTGTCTGAAGTTGATCCAGTTTGAAACACCACCAAGCAGGTAATTTTGAGGGTCCGGGCCAAAAGAAGCACCGCCAGAAGCCCGGAATGCTAAAGTATAGCGATTGCCAAGACTCACGTATTGGCGTAAATCTGCCGATGCAGAAACGAAGCCAAGAAAAGCATCCGATACGGGTACGCTTCCAGCTACTTCAAGTGCCATTCTGCTGCCCTTCCGTGGCGAGAGGAAACCAGGTATCGTAACATCACGCACATAACGCACTTGAGGATACAGTAATAAATCCTGCTCTGCAGAAGATTGCGCACCAGGTATAATATTACTCAGGTCCCGGCTTATACCTGTAAAAGCCTGAGTAAACTCAATTCTCTCAAATCGGTTCAGCGGATAAGAGATACCAATATCTGCAGTATACAGTCTGTATCTAACGATATCACCATTTATGGTCTGAAACTGAATTGAGTTGTGATTAAAACTGGTAAAGTAGTTTGTACGGTTCCGGAGATACGCATACTGCAGGAAATAGGTACTGTTTCTCAGGTCGAATACAAGATTACTGGCAAAAGTGAGCCTGTGATCACCCAGCACATCGCTTACAGATGCCTGAAAAAATGAGAACGCCCCATACTGTGTACCTATTGATGCTGTTCCCTGTGTAAAGTCGGGAGAAAAGTTGAGACGATATCGCTTCGGAATAAATCGGCCATCTTCTGTACGGCTGTCGGCAAGCGTAAATCGATCTTCGCGTTCATCATCAGCAAACTCTTCCTCCAGTTCTTCCGAGAACTGGTAATTCCGGAAATCTATTACGTCGCTCCGCCGCTCATCATCACGATCTCGCCGGGTCGTTACTTCTTCAACAATTTCTTCTGATTCGTCTCGCGGCAGATCAGCTACCAGACCGTCTTCACGGAATTCAGAGACAAAAAGGTCGCGGGAAAAACCAACAGCCGGAACGCGCTGAGACTCCCTTTCTGTGGCTCTGCGCTGCGCCCAGTGGTTAGGTCTTAAATTGCCTGACTTAACGCGCTGAAGCGGGTTTTGAACAATGAAGATATCCAGAAAACCGGAATTAATGCTGTTTACGGCCATTCTTGAACCATCAGGCGTAATAGAAAGCTGCATCACCCCTGTTATTAGGTCTGTAAGAGGTCTTGAAACACGTGTCTGGAGATTCATCTGGTAAACATTCATGATGCCGTTTTGGTCAGACAGATAAATTAACTCTCCGTTTTGTGTCATCTGGGGTCGCTCCTCGTTCCACCCTTCTGTACTCGTGATACGCTGTGCCCGGGTTGAACCTACCCTTACCATGTAGATATCGGTCTGATTCAGATTTGGATTAGCCAACATGAAGTAATTTTCCTGGTATACTCCAAGATTAACGCGGGGTCCTCTGTCGGAAACAAAGAATACAGATTCAGAGTCATTCGACCATGCCGGATCGGTATCGCTGAAAATATCATTTGTTAGATTAACGAAGTCTCCGGTTTCGAGACTATAAACATATATGTTAACCATGGAACCTTCAGTACCCTGGAACGCCAGTTTATTTCCGTCAGGAGACCATGCTACAGATCGTATTGAGCGAAGGGTTGGAAACTGAATTTTACGCACGTTGCCACTTTCATAATCTACAATAGCAATATCGCTGCGTCCCCGTGTTGTCGTAGATAGAGCAAGCTGGCGTCCGTCGGGAGACCAGGTGAGATTAGGCCTAAGGATATTTAGCTCTTCAAAGTCGACGTTGTCTTCACCCCTAATCAGCGTTTTAATGCGACTACCTGTGTTTGCATCGAGAACCACTACATCAAAAAATCCTCTTCTGTTTGTAATCATAGCCAGCCGGTCACCCTGAGGCGAAAGAGCCGGACTTGTGTTGTAGCTTCCCCGAAAGTTTTCTTCCGTGATGTTGGTTCCAAACGTTTTGAGATTTTCCCGGTCGGCTACTTCCGGAAAATATTTTTTCTGAAGCCAGTCCCTCCAGCGATCAGACAGCTCCGAAAGGGTAAGTCCCGTAGATTGGCGCAAACTAAGTTCGAAGCTACGGTTTGTTTTCATCCGCTCCATGATTTCACCAATCTTCTCGCGGCCATACTCCTGTACTATGAAGTCCCAGACGCCCTGTCCACCACGATAAGCGAAGAAACCACCTAAACCCTGAATGGGTGGCAGGTAACCGTTAACGGTAGCATCCCTCAAAAACATATCGGTGCTGGTATCCCAACCTAATGCGGTGTACTCAGCGAGACCTTCCTCTGCCCATAACGGAAATATCCGGCGGCCTTCAGCTAAAAGCGCGTTAATATTACCGCCGTAGAACATATCGTTGATCATAGCGTGTACAAGCTCATGCTGCAAAACCCGGCGATAGTCTCCGTAGTCGGCCATGAACGGCATAGTAATACGGTTCTTGAACAAATCCGTTACCCCGCCAATACCCTGAGCGTTTACAGGTAAAGGAATAACATTAGTCTGGGAGAATGAGGCGTGCGAATCATATACAATAACGCGAATCCGCTCATTAATCTGGTGATTAAAATCCCTGGATAACTGCATATAGGCAGCTTCGAGACTATGAGCCGTGAATTCTGCAAGCAGATAGTTTTCTGAATCGTAATAGTAAATGTCGAAATGTTCCGACTGTATAATGCGCCAGTCGTACTTCTCATACTGAACACGGTTTTTTCCGAAATTAAAGGCCTGAGAGTGAACCAATTCCGCTTTAAACAGAAAGATTAGCAGACCGGTAATAAACAGCAGTAGGGTTTTGTTCATAGATTGGGAAACAAACGTAGGATTAACTTGATAGTCACTTAACGGAAATCAACCTGTTTTCTTACAAACATATTGGATCGTCAGGCAAGAACGAAATCAATTTGTCGAAGCTCGGCATTCGTATTAAGGACACGAACCTTTAACTCATCACCCAGCTTATAAGTTCTGCCCCTGTTTCTACCGGTAAGACAATGTCTTCTTTGGTCGTAAACGTAGAAGTCATCATTTAATTCGCTCATACTTATCATTCCTTCACAATAAATATCTTTGAGCAGGATATAGATGCCTTTATCAGTAACACCGCTAACTATGCCTTCAAACTCACTGCCAATTCGTTCTGACAGATATTCTACCTGCTTCAACTTTACGGAATCGCGTTCGGCACTTACCGCGGCTCTCTCTCTTTCGCTACAGTGTTCGCCGTACTCCACGAGCTCTTTAAAGTTGTACGACTTTTTTTCTTCAGCGTATTTTTTGAGCAGACGATGCGTAATTACATCAGGGTAACGTCGTATCGGGCTGGTAAAGTGGGAATAGTGCTGAAAGCCCAGACCAAAGTGACCGATATTTTTAGGGGAATACTCGGCTTTAGCCATCGAGCGAAGTAAAAGATCGTTTATCGTATATTCGATGTTTTTGCCTTTCACTTTGTTAACCAGATCGTTAATGGCTTTTGCGTCTACTTTGTCCTTACGAACGTCAAACTCAATACCTACCACCCGAACATGTTCAGCCACCTGTTCGAGTCTTTCCATGTTGGGTTGCGCGTGAATGCGGTAGAAAAATGGATAGAGATTATCTGTGATTTTCTTGCCCGATTTCTCCCTGAGTTTTTCAACATGCTCAGCTACCGTTTTATTAGCCAGAAGCATGCACTCTTCGATTAAACGGTGAGCCTTAAACCTTTTCTTAAGGATAACTTCAAGCGGCTTACCATTTTTATCCAGCACAAATTTTGGCTCCGGATTATCAAAATCGATAGCGTTTTCTTCAAATCGCTTTTCAGTAAGTCTGTCTGTAAGCTTAACGAGATGCTGCATAGGCTCGGAAAGTACATCATGATGCTTGCCTTCGATAATCTCCTGGGCCTCTTCGTAAGTAAGGCGAAACTTGGAATTGATGGCCGTTTCTTCAATAGAATAATCCACCACCTCGCCCCTGGGCGTGACTTCCATAAAACAACTATAGGCCATTTTGTCTTCATCTGGCCGAAGACTACAAACGCCGTTGCTTAACTTTTCCGGCAGCATTGGTATAACACGATCTACCAAATAAACACTGGTTGCACGCTGTATAGCGGCTTCATCGAGTATGGTGTTCGGGCGCAGGTAATGAGTAACATCGGCTATATGTACACCAAGCTTGTAATTACCATTATCAAGATGGGTGATGTCTAAAGCATCATCAAAATCTTTAGCATCATGGGGGTCTATGGTAAATACTAGTGCTTTACGATAGTCTGTGCGTTTTGCAATATCTTTTGCTGAAGGAAATTCCGGGATGTTATCACAGTAGGCTTCAACCTCCGGGTCGAAGGCTCCTAACATATCGTTTTCGGCCAGAATCGATAATATTTCAGCGTTGTTGGTACCTTTTTTTCCAAGCACTTCTTTTATCGATGCTTCAGGTAAAGAACGCGGATGAATCCAGCTCTCCAAAGCAAATGCGACTTTATCGTCTGGTTTAGCATCGGTAACGTTCTCTGGCTTCACAAAAAACTTTACGTGTGCTGATTTCTCGTCTGGCTGTATCACATACGCATGCTTTCCTTCTTTCTTTAATGTTCCAACGTACACACTTTTGCCACGTTTAACGACTTCCAGTACTTTACCTTCGGTTCTACCGCGTCCATTACCCGTGATACGGATTTTAACAGTGTCTTTGTCGAGCGCCACGCCTAAGCCTTTTCCGGGAATTCTGATGTCTTCCTCATGGCCTTCAAGCGTTACGAAGCCAGTTCCATGTCTGTTAATGGAAATTCTGCCGGTGTCTGCAGGGGAGTCAGCAGATGGTTTAGCCGAGCTTTTATGAGGCTTTTCAGCTTGTTTCTTCTTGGTCTTAAGATTTTCCTTAGGTGCTTCTTTTGCAACAGTAAGCTTTGTTAGACTAAGCTCGCTTTTGTTGTTGCGATCTACAAGTCCGTTGTCAGTGAGGTTACGTAGTGCACGCTTAAAGGTTTTTAAGTCACCCCCCGTAAACTTCACGGTGTCCATAATCAGGCCTTCTGGTACTTCGTATTGTTTATGTTTTTTAAGAAACTCCAGAATAAACTGTTCAATCTCTTTTACGTTTTTCTTTTTTCCCATTCAGGCTATTCCGATTGTGATTTGTATAAATTCGAGGATACGTTATGTCTGGTAATCCTTTAAAGTTTAATCTGAGGAGGCCATATCCGGCTCTTCTTCTTTTTTCTGATGACTTCCGAAGAGTTTATTAACAGAACCCCATATTCGGTCTCTTAATTCACCCCAAGTGTTAAACTGCACCCTGGCTTCCACTCCAACCCCGTATATTTCATTGGTTTGGGTTTGGCCTACAGATACTGCAGAAGGTAACAATGATTCTCTGCGCATGAAAGCTTCCACAGAAAAATACCGGTTAATGCGGTATGTAACGTCGAAATCGCCCAGATTCGAGTTTGGACCAGTAACCGTTCCTTCACGGCGAAGGGTGAGGCGGTCGTCGAATAAGCGCAAAGCTATTCCCAAATCGGCTTCTTCAAATCCGGTCATATTAAGGTCTATATCAAGGTTACTGATATTTGAATTCAGGATATTGCTAATTTGTGATGACAGCAGTGTACTTAAACCCTGAGCCCCGAACTGGCTACCGAATAAATCATTTAGCTGTGTATCTCGAGGTACAAAGTTACCTGAGAGCAGGATACTTGTTGCCTGGAGCAGCTTTTCGTCTTCATCATTAATAATAGCTAGTATAGTAGCAGATTGTGATATATCTGTACCGGTTGGAAATTCGAAAAAGAAATCGTTTTCAATACTATCTAAGGTACCCGTAATTTGAAGAATAAGATCGACAGGGGTTCTTTGCGGAGTATCATCTGCCTGCCCCGGTCTGAGCACGTTAATATTTGGGCGTGCTCTGTATGTAGCCGAAACGTCAATTCTGGCATTTACCGGATCGCCTTCCCAGCTTATGGTTCCGCCTTCCCGAATTGAAAATCGCCTCGTAAAGATATCACCGCCCACGAACAGATAATCACCACCGGCTACATCGAATCTGCCAAACACCTGAAAAACCTCGTCCTGCAGTGCTAACCGTATTCGGCCGGTACCGCGTGCAGAAAGAATTTCGGATGTAACATCATCAAAAATAATGCGGACCAGCATGTTATCATCAGCCTGAAACTGAAGATCCATCTCAAATTTCTCCATAAACGTGAGATCGGCATTGTCGCTGATTCTTATACCGCCGTTAGTTGAACCGTTTCGGCCATTGTTGTTACCCAGCGCGTTTAAATCGATGATTTGCGAAAAGTCATCTACAAACTGTATAAAGCGTGTACCACCCTCTACGCTTTGGTCTGTGGATACGGGAATTGAAAAAACCGAGTTTGAGCTAAGGTAAACGGGCGTTGGAGTGGATATAAAGGGCTGATCGTTGGTACCCATCAAGCGAACCGTTCCTGTACCTACTCCCCGCCCGTAAAACGGTATTTCAGGTCCGGCTCTGTTATTTAAAAAGGTAAGGCTGTTCATATCAAGCGCTAGATCAAAAACGGTACCCCCTCCAAAAAGCTCAAAGTCGATATTTCCTCTAAGCGTACCAGTACCTCCGTTTGAATCCCTAACAGATATGTTATTGAGAGTTACTCCGTTTTCGCTGTTCAAATCCAGATTTCCATCGAGGTTAAGAGTCGTTAAGAGAAAAACAGGAACCACATTTACATCGATAATATCGAAGCTTGAGTCATAATGTAGCCCGTCTCTGCGAAGCTTCAGTACCCCTTCTCCTCTGGCGCGTCCCTCAACCTGTTCAAAAACACCATCTACGATAAGGGGAAGAACCCAAAGATCTATCTCATTCATTGTTACATCAAAAGATGCGAACAGAGCATCCTCTGCATCTCCAGCGTTTTGCAGCGTATTGATGAAACCCTCGACAATAATGTCCTGACCAATATCTTCATTCCGTTGTAAATACGTTTGATATCGCTCTGAATCCGTTCGTATGGTAAGACGGGTGTCGAAACGTTCATTTTCTGCATCAAAACGGCTTCGGAAACCTACGTCCCCAACAAGGCGATTATCTAATCTGAGCGCTTCTACCTGTATATCACCCATAAAGTTTGGATCCGTACGAATAGAACGTGTAAAGAATGTACCGTCTAAAACCCCGGAAAAGTTCACGCGACCGTTTATCAGACTTGAAATACGCTCAAGCTCGATACCACTAAACAAATATGAAACTGAATCTTCAGGGCTTTCACTAAATGTACCGTCAATTATGATGCGCTCCTGCAAATTTCCAAATTCCAGCCTGTTTACATGTACCCTGCCGCTGTCGTCAATACGAATCGGGGTTTGTTCTATGTTTTGCCAGGTATAGGCTTCATCACCAACATAAAAGTCCATAATCCGGATGTCGACATCACGATCCGAGAATACGGCACTTAGCATGGCTCCGAGCTCAACATCATCACCGATAATGGTTTTAAAACGCTGTAGTACCAGTGCCTCATCGTAAGCATCTACGTAAAGGTCTGCATTTCTGAACTGTTGCCCCGCAGCATCCAGACTCGCGAATAGCACTTCGAAATTTCCTTCAAAAAAATCTGTAGCCCTGCCTCGATGATAGCTGGAGTTTGCACGCACTACCAGGCTATCGAGCTGCAATACATCCAATTCGATAAAATCGGAATAGAGCTGCGTTTCAATATTGAATGTTTCGCGATTGCTTCTGAGCGTTGCGTCGAGATTAGAAATAGTTGTGATCTCAGGAAAGCCGGGAAAGATTTTATTTATAAGCGACAAATCATCAATTCTTGCCCGAATGGTTAATTCATTTTCCAATAAGTCTTCATTAACCTCTGCAGGCGGTAGTAATTCGGAATCGGCAATATCGTACACAGATGTTTCGCTGATTCGCTGGCTGATTTCGGAAATCCAGTAACGGGTTGTTTCTATAATTCGTGTTGGTACAACAGAACCCGAGATTTCAGCTTCGAGCATTGTTCCACCTATTCGAAGTGATCTCCCCTGCGAATTAGGCTTATCTAAAAATGCAAAGAATTCATGTTCTTCTATATATTCATCACCATAATCGGAATCGTAGATATTAAGAAATACTTCACCCGAGTAGTTATCAAGTTCGGATCCCGTGGCATTAAGGGTAAAGGTTGTGTTCACTCTGCCCTCTTTTACGCTGCCATCAGGAACGAGCCGGGCTGGATTGAACTCTACCGTATTCCCCTCCAGATTAATAGAGGGCTCTTTCTGCATGAAATCTATCCAACCATATGCACGTAAACGGGAATCACCGGTCTGTCTAATGGTGAGGTCAGGTTCCAGAAAGCCGTCATCCAGAACAGCATTTAAATCCAGCTCATTGAGATCAAAGTCATTAATCTTACTGTCTCTGATTTGGATAAATAAAGATGCCGTAGCATCTTCAATATCATCTCCTGCTCCTTCCAGACGAAACGCACTGTTAAGACGCGAATCCCCCAGGGCAAGACCCGGCATCTGTTCAAACCGAAGATTGTCAATTTCACCTTCGACCAGATAATAAAGTTTTTCACGCCAGTCAATTTCACCGGAAAACTCAATATCGCCAGTATCGGATGTAATTGAGACATCTGATTTTACATGGAACCTGCTCCCGTTTGCATCACCACGAAGAGTAAAAAGACCCATTTCGGGGAATAAAGCCTGCTGTTCGGGAAACAGAATGGCCATATCATCATAATGCAGATTAATGAAGTCCAGAACCAGATCGTAATCCAGCTCACCTGCAAGGTCCGATGCCTCTCCGTAAATCATAACTGTACTTTTGCCATATCGCAGATCTAAACGGGATAATTGCAGATTCTCCTCGTTTATAACGGTCCGGAGATCTATTTCAACAGGCTGTTCAAGGATTGGTATATCCGGAAACAGATCGGAGAATTCATTAGTAAGAACTGAACTTTCATCTATCCGGAAATTAAGAGTGGATTCCTTCATTTGTCCAATCAGATCTGCTTTAGCGATATCCACTCCTTCAAAAGCAGCCGTGAATCTGAGATTGGATTTAGCCGTGCGGAGAGAAAATCTGTTTAACTCAAAAAATCGATCATCAGCATAAACCTGTCCGCGAAATAAAAATTCTTCAAAATCAAATGAGCTTGTTTTACCACTGAATTCTCTGAATCCGAGAAACTGCTCTTCAGCAGAGAGTTCCAGACTTAACCGAAGGGTGATGTCTTCTATGATAAAAGATTTGGGAAGCTTAATAGAGGCATCATCATCAAGGAATGTATGAAGATTGTTACCCGTAATTATGCCATTGGAAATATTAAGTTCCTGCAGATCGAGCCGGGGTAGCTGATTGGTGTCGAAACCGTCGCCTGAAGTTTCTCTGGCGCCGGACACAGAATAACGTCGTTCAAATGCACGTGCAATGGTAAGGTTTTCACCATCAGATGTGCGGTTCAAATTGATCAAAGGGTGATCGATGGAAGCCGTTGAAATGGTAAATCTGTTAAACAGGGACTGTCGGAGGTCTAGTCTTAGATAAATATCCCTGGCAGCAAGTACTGTGTCTGAAAGTATTATAAGGTCGTCGCTGTCAGTTTCGTTATAAACTATTGCTACATCACTTAGTCGCAAGTCCACCGGAAGTGTACCCTGAACTTTACCGAATGAGATTTCACCATAGTATTGCTCATCGAAACTGCTCTTAATTTCGAGTGCGATACGGTTTTGAACCGACTCGAACTGAAGGAGAAGAAGTGCAATACCCAGAAGAAAAGACAACAGCATGAGTACACTGAATACAGTTATCCAGAAGTATCTCCATAAATTGTATATCCATTTAAGCATTATTTCCTGCGCTGTTGTCTTTGATTCTTCAGGCGTATTGAAGTTTAAGTTCTTTTATTTTTGTTAGTGTTGCAGCCCAGACTTTGTAAATAAGCTCGATATCGTCTACTTGTTCAACATATGGCCTTCCATATTGCTTAAGTACAACAAATCTAAGCCCTGTAGCAGATCTTTTTTTGTCTGTTTGCATGGCGCTCACAAGTTGTTCCGGAGTAATAGCGATATCGATTCCTGAGATCATCATGCTGTTAAAGTGCTGCTCAATTAATTCTTCTTTAATGGTTGCGCCCAGCTCCCGCGAAAGAATTCCGGCTGCAATCATACCTATATAAACGGCCTGCCCATGCGAAATCTTGCCATAACCCAATTGTTTTTCAATAGCGTGTGCAAATGTATGGCCATAGTTGAGAATCATCCTCAGATTACTCTCTTTTGTATCGCGAATAACAATGTCTGTTTTAACTTTAATACAGCGCTGAACTATTGACTTCAAAAGCGATGTATTATCTCTTAGTTCGGATAAATCCCGTGTAGAAAGAATGGTTAGAATATCCGGGTCGGCTATAGCGCCGTATTTTAATATTTCACCAAAACCACATAAAAACTCTTCATCAGATAGTGTAAGAAGAGCATTTAATGGTGCAATAACGGCTTTAGGCTGGTAGAACGTACCTACTAAGTTTTTACCCGCGGGATGGTTTATTCCGGTTTTGCCTCCAATAGAGCTGTCTACAATCGCCAGAAGTGTTGTTGGGATATGTATAAGTGGCAGTCCGCGCATTACAGTCGAGGCAACAAAGCCGCCTAAATCACCAGTAACACCACCGCCAATTGCGTAAACGGGTACATTCCGGTCGGGATTATGAGACAGGCAAAAGGTTACCATTTCCATCCACTGTTGCGTTGATTTTGAAGACTCACCGGCTGGGATACTGTAAACAATAGGTTCATCGTATAAAGCGGTGATACTTTCAACAAGCTCAGACTGCAGCTCCAGCACATTGGAATCAACAAAAAAGAAAGCTTTAGTGCTGTTGTAAAGAGAAGAAATTTTTTGAATTTCACTTAACGGTTCATCTCCCACTGCAATGATGTATTCATCGCTTTGTTGAGTGCGTACCTGTTGTTTATCGAGCATGGTCTAAAATTTTTTCGTACAGTAAATGAGCAGATTTCTTTACAGACAAACCAGCCTTAGGCTGATAGTGAATCTGTGCTTCAAGATATGATGGAAGCCGTTTTTCAAAAAGTGAAGAAATTAGCGATGAAATTTCTGATTCAGGTTTTAAAACACCGTCTTCATTAAGTAATAAGGGTCTTTTATTGTTTTTTTGGACACGACTTAAAATAACATCAAATGGAGCGTCGATAAAGCATAATATGCTTTTATTTTTTACTAAAGCGACCACTTCTTCTGTTTGTAACGCTCCTCCTCCCAAAGCAATAACCTGAGGGTTAGCCGACAGCAGCTTTTCAAGAGTTGACAGCTCTATTCTTCTGAACTCAGACTCGCCATATTGCTTAAAGATATCTGATATCTTTTTACCCGTAATATTGCGAATTGCAGCATCAAGGTCCACGAATTCCATATTCATTATACTGGCAAGCTCTCTGCCATGCGCAGACTTACCGGCCCCCATCATTCCACAGAGCGTAATATGTGTATTTATCTTCATAATATATCAGGTGCTGAAATCATGTTTAGGGGGTTCTTCCGGTTCAACCAATATGATGTTTTCCTTATCAACCAATACGGTTCCTGCCGGAGAACCTTTAGGTTTTCTAACAAACTTTCTTCGGGTCCATTTAACGGGGCACAGTTTCGAACCTTTTCCTTTAGACATCCACGCGGCCCAGGATGCGGCCTTTTCTATCAGCTTCATGTCAGGATCTTCCTGTGCCTTATTCATCCGGATTACAACATGCGAACCCGATACACCGCTGGCATGAAGCCAGATATCGTCTTTATGTGATTCACGCAGCACTACATCATTGCTTTTAGCATTCTTCCCAATCCAAATATCGTACTTGCCCTGCTGAAGAACTTTGTACGGCTTTTGCAGATCATTTTTGATATTTCCACTGCTTTGAAATAGTTCATGAGCGCCAAACTTTTTTTGAATTTCTTCGATTTCCCGCAGATGTTCTGTTTTGTTCAGTTCTGTTATAATGGCTTCCAGTTCAGCCTTCCGCAACAGTGTGGTTTCACGGTAAGCCACGGCTGATTCGTAGGAGCGCTCAGACTTCTTTTTTTTATCAAAATAATTCTGGGCATTAGCTGCAATATCCTCAGACGGATCGAGCGGAATATCGACCGGTTCGTTATTGTCATAAAAATCAGGAAGGGTGATGGTATCGCTGCCTTCGGGCTTTATATGAGCGTGGGCAACAAGAATATTACCCAGCTGCTCGTACCGCTCGGCCCGTTCAAGACTTTTATAGGCATCGTCTCCAGCAGTAATGATGCCATCATATTTTTTGAACAACTTTTCTGCTTTCTGGGTCAGTTCTTTCAACCGTTTTCCGTGGCGATTCTCTTTGGCTTCTGTGTAAAAACCTACTCTTATGGCATCATTTACCGATAAAAAGCTCTCTGCCCCATCACGGTCTACAAACTGATCAGAGAATATGGTAAATCTACCGTCGGCTAAAAGTGCTGGCTGTGGTTTATGCAGAAGCTGCTTTTGAGCTGATGTAAGAAATGTAGTTATAAACTCATCATCCTGTTCTTCAAGTGAGCCAGACGATATGAGATCAGCTATAAAGTTCCGCGGTAAAAGTGGGAAAGACTGCTGAATTCGTTTTTTCAGATTTCCGGATGCTTCATTAAAAGGCTTCATTCGGGGACCGGAAGGCTGCAGCATAGGCTTACCCTCATGAGTGGCAGGGCTTTTAAAAGATTCTGTAATGATGCCTTTACGGATAAGAAAAACATTCGGCTCATGACCGAAAAGTCTAAGCTGCAGCACAAGGTCATTTTTAGAAAACCGAATAAAAACAAACCGGTCTCCATCAGCAATTTCTACGAGATCAACTTTAGCGCCCTGAAGGCTTTCAAAAAACGAAGCGCTGTTAGATTTACGGCTTGAAACTCTCGGGTCTAGAAAACAGGCTGTCTTCACTGAATCGACAGATACCGAGAGCTTAATTTCTTCTGTATCTTTAGCAAAGAATAAATCAAGGGTATTTTTCTTGTATGTAACCGCATGGAGAAATATGGCCTTAGCCAAAATTGCATTTAACTCTTTAGCTAAATATATTAAAGTGAAATAGTTATTCATTACAGATTTGTTAGCCTGAAAAGCCGTTCCAGAATTAAAACTTTAATTTTTTCGTTAATAGGCACCCTATGAAATACCCTATTTTTGATTCGATAATCAAGAATATTAAAAATGAGATTACAAAGAGAGGTATTATACCAACAAAGTTTAAGGTATGGAAAGAATCTACCATACAAGCTACAGGTCTTGAACTTTCTCTTGATATTCATGGCCATAATTCTGGAATAAAAGAGATCACAATTAATTTCGATTGGGATTCCTTCAGGGAAGCAAAGCTCGCCCACCGCATGAAAGGCATGAAAAGGCATCCTTTACTCAAGAGGCAGGATTTATTAGACAGCAAGGTGGCTTTGACTCTTGATATAGAAACAGCCTGGCATTTTGATGAGAAGCAAATTATAAATTTGCCTGGTGCAGAAGACGCCGATGCCAGAATTAAATACGCAAGCGAATGGATGCGCGCTTTAAATAACGAAATTTCCACACTCGCTCCCCTTGAGAAATCAATTAACCGCTGGCATATCGAAGTAGACGGGGATAAACACGGTAAGTTTGTATCGGCATTGAGCCTGCTTACATATCAGCAGTATTCGCTCGATGATATTGATGAACTTAGCAAGGTGCATGCTAAAGTGTCTGCAAAGCTCCAGGGAATTCTTTCAAGAAGTCTCAGGATACTGGAGCTGGCCGGAAGAACCAGGCCTGAAGCAGCCTGATTCATTTATTAATTCCGGTAGCAGGCGTATAGTAGTTAAGCTACACACCAAAAAAGTAAATGCCTTAAAGAAGGCATTTACTTTTTCTTATGGCGATTCTTGCGAAGGCGCTTTTTGCGCTTATGCTTTGCAATTTTTGCTCTTTTTCTTTTCTTTCCGCTGGGCATTATAAAAGTCTTTAAGTTTTATATTTCAATTGACGTACCGGCAATCAGAGAGTGTATTATTTCTAATTCTTCATCTGTGTTTGCCATTTCAATAGAGCGATTAATATAAGCAATACTTTCGTCTTTTTTATCACTTTCATAATAAATCATACCTAAGTATAGAAATGCTCTGTAATAGTCAGGGTTATCAGAAATCGTATCCTGCAACATCTGTACAGCACGGTTTTCGTCTCCAAGCGATATCAGAGTTATCGAAAAGTCTGTATATAGAGACGGATTGTCTGAAAGAATAATGGCTTCTTCGAAAGCTTCAGCTGAACGGTTCAGATAGAAATCTCTCCCTGACTGATCGGTTAAACGTTGCGCCCATTGATGATTAAAGAGGCCTGCTCTCCACCAATCTTCAGCATCATCTGCGATCATTGCAATATGCCGGCTTGCTTCCGCCGCACCATCTTGTCTGCCAAGCTGCTGATATAGCAGAACCAATTCACCGTAAAATGGTATTGCGCCTCGGGAACGAGCATCGATTTCAGATAAACGCTGCTCAATTTCTCCTATACGAAATTCAATACTCTCCTGTGAACTTACATCAATATCGCTGTGAAAGTCGAAGTACGTTTCGGATGTTTGTCCGAATGATTCGTGATGTTGAGGGTTTGATGAGGGCTGTGCAAGGTCTTCATCTGTATCGTCTGGCCTGGAGTCTAAATAAATTATAGCAGCCAGACCGGCGATGGAAACAACAAAAAAAATGAGATACCAGCGATACATAATATAGTCTTATTAACAGTTTTAGGCTTTCAGGTCGGTTACAAGTGCCCAAACCTACGGACTATTCATGAATAATCGATGAACGATTTACTGCGGTACCTTCATGTTGTCGCTAACAGCCTTTTTGAAGTCTTTCGATATTTTAAGAACAGGTACGTATTGCTCAGGTACAATTACTTCTTCGTTGGTTTTTGGGTTTCTTGCTACACGCTGAGCGCGTTTCACAACTTTAAAACTACCGAAACCACGAAGTTCGATGTTCTTCCCTTCTTTTAAAGATTCTATAACCGTATCCAGGAAACCGTTAACCACAGCTTCCGTTTCGGTCTTGGAGATACCTGTTGAAAGAGTAATAATATCAACAATGTCGGCTTTAGTCATGACTTTTTAGTTTGTGGGCTTAGATTAGTATGTTAGAAACAGCACCTGTAATGCGTATTGCGCTTTAAGGAGTCTATTTACTGCATTTTGTTCAGTATAGTTCTCTAAATTCATTTACCGGGTTTAGCGTTCCTCATAATTTTGCATTTCAAGGATTTAAGTTTAGAAAAAATACCTTATACTTTGCGAATGTGAATAACCGGTCAAACTATAGTCAAAAACTGATTACATGGAAAAGTTCGAAGAATTTGTAAGTATCCTTGAAAGTTATGTGTGGAGTTTCCCAGCCAATATTATGGATGGTAATGCCCTGCCGCTCATCGTTGTTGTTATTCTGGGGTTTGGAATATTTATAACGCTTCGATTAGGATTCGTCCAAATAACACAGTTTAAACATGCATTTCAGGTACTGACAGGCAAGTACGATAACCCCGAAGATGACGGAGATATAAATCATTTCCAGGCGCTCAGTACCGCCCTTTCAGCGACCGTAGGCGTTGGTAATATTGCCGGTGTAGCACTTGCCATTCATATTGGTGGTCCCGGAGCTTTGTTCTGGATGTGGATTACTGCAATTTTCGGTATGGCGATTAAATTTACTGAATGTACTCTTGGTGCTCACTTCCGGGTAAAGAACGAAGATGGCACCGTGTCCGGCGGGCCCATGTATTATATAGAAAGAGGCCTCGGCCCCAACTGGAAATGGCTGGCAGTTCTTTTTGCTTTCTCAGCTTCAGTTTGTGCCCTTTTAACAGGCAACGCCATTCAGGCTAATACCCTCGCTGATGTTATGAACAGCGACTTTCAGATTCCATTCTGGATAACAGGACTTATTTCAGCTACCCTTGTTGGTGCGGTAATTCTGGGTGGTATAAAAAGAATCGGATACGTTACTGCCCGCCTTGTGCCTCTCATGGCAATTCTCTATGTGCTGGGTGGACTCATTATTTTGCTTTTGAACTACGATCAGATTATTCCCGGTTTTGTAACCATTTTCACAAACGCTTTTAATCCTCAGGCCGGAGCGCTTGGCGTTGGTTCAGGTGCGCTTATTCTAACCCTTAGCTATGGCGTACAGCGCGGCTTGTTCTCGAATGAAGCCGGTCAGGGTTCATCTCCGATTGCCATGGCTGCCAGCAAAACCGGTCAGCCTGTACATTCAGGTCTCGTTGGACTACTGGGCCCATTCATTGATACAATTATAGTTTGCTCGATTACGGGTTTGGTAATTATAACTACCGGAGCCTGGGACAGCTACCATAAAGTGGCACTATCCCCTGCAGGTCCGAATATTTCTTACATGCTGAGTGAAGATTTAGCAGAGTCGCCCGACGCTCCCGCTCTTATCACCTTCGAACAGGGCATACCTGTTAACGGCTCTATGATGCGTTTCAGAATTCCTGTAGACACTATGTTCGTCGATGACCAACACACTGTTCCATTTGAAGGTACCGTAGATTTCACACAGCGTGCAGCCGTTGCGCTCACGGCCGATGGTGAGCCTGTAAGCAGACTGTATGGAGGTGTTATTGAGAATGTAGCTTCACTAACTTCAGTAGCTTTTTCTATTGGCCTGAGTCCAATTTTCCCTTACGGCGAATACCTTGTAACTATGGCTGTATTCTTCTTCGTTATCTCTACATCTATTAGCTGGAGCTATTACGGAGAGCGTTCAATAAACTACCTCTTAGGCAAGAAATCGGTATTTCCTTATCGTATATTATTTGTGATAGCCCACTTTCTAGGCGCACTCGGATCTGTGACCGTTGTTTGGTCGTTTGGTGATGTAATGCTGGGAATTATGGCATTTGTTAATATCACCGGCTTGATTATGCTTAGTCCGGTTATCTATAAAATCACTAAGAAATATACATCCAGCATCAAAGATGCTTACGAAGACTAAACATACTTATGTTTAACAAGGAAACCGTTTTAGAAATAAATCACCCGGTAATTGCAAGAGATCTTACGACTCTGCGTGATAAAAATACGAACACAGCAACCTTCAGACTGGCCTTGGGCAGAATATCGACTATTCTAGCTTACAACGCCCTTATGAACATTAGTCTGCGTACAAAATCCGTTCAAACGCCAATACAAGAAACAATCGGTTACGAAATTGAGCCGGAAATCGTTGTAGTTCCGATACTTCGCGCAGGTTTAGGTCTTGTTGATGCTATCACAACGTTTGTACCAGATGCACGTGTTGGACATCTTGGAATGTATCGCGATGAAGTAACCAAGAAACCAGTGGATTACTACGTTAACATTCCTAACGGAATAGAAAATGCGTTAGTCCTTGTCGTAGATCCCATGCTTGCTACCGGAGGCAGCGCCTGCGATGCTATCGCTTTTCTGAAATCCAAGGGTGCGAAAGAAATCCGGTTTATATGCCTGATTTCCGCCCCGGAAGGCATTCAAAAAGTACAAAATGAACACCCTGATGTATCCATTATCACCGCAGCAGTGGATGAAAAACTCAATGACGATAAATACATCGTCCCGGGACTCGGAGACGCAGGAGACCGCATTTTCGGAACCAGTCGCAACGCCTGATAACGGGACATCAAACGTATTTTATAAAAGCATATTTCTGTGGCTTTTAAGCTGCATGATATTAATTATTGGCGTTTCCTGCAGTGAGCTTAGCGATGCCGATATGCGAAGTACAGCCAACACTATGGCAGATACTTTGCTCGGTATGTCCGAAAGCCGCGATGCTGTAATAGAAATTATGGTAGACGGGAAGATAAAGATCCGGGCCACAGCACCAAGAAGCGTTACCCGTGAGTCTCAGGGGCTAAACCAGACCGATTTATTTGGGCCGCCAGTTCATATTGCTGTCTTTGATACAGCTGGTGCGATAGAAACGCGGATTTCGTGTAATCAGGCTACTTACAAAACCCGGCAGCACCAGTTTGAGTTTTTTGGTGATGTAGTTGTCGAAACTGGTTCAGATCGTGTTTTAAGAACAGAACATCTTCTTTGGGATGAAATTGGCAGCCGTTTTAACACGAGCCGGTTCGTTACCATCACTACTCCGCAGGACAGTATAACAGGCTACGGATTTAGCGGAGATCAGGATTTAATCCGCTATAATCTGAGCACAGTTACGGGTCAGTTCTCAATAGACTAATTAACCAACTGCCATCATCAACATCGTGAAACTCGTTTTAACCGGTTTACTTGCTGCAGCAGCCTTCTCGGTTCTGCCTTTCCTTGGCGGCATTTCAAGTGAAGCTTCAGCGCAGACGCAGGTAAGAATAATCCAGGCTGACCGCCTTGCCGGGGAAACCACGGAGTTGGGCCGTGTTCGAAAGCTCCTCAACAATGTCATCATGGAAACTGATGATCTGCATATCATTGCCGACAGCGTGTATCAGTATCTCGACCTCGACCTTGTGGATGCATTCGGAAATATCCAGATCGAGATGGATAATCAAATCATTTGGTCAGACAGCCTCCGCTACAACACCTCTACCGATGTGAGCACGTTCAACGGCAGAGTAGTTATACAGGGAGAAAATGCAGTGATGTTCAGCGATGAAATGATTTACAACTTCTTTTTCGAAGTTGCAGAGTTTCCCGGCAGACTCCGGCTTGAGGATGCTGACGGGATTCTTGAGGCCGACCGTGGTTTCTATTTCAGCATACCCGACAGCGCTGCATTTTATGGAAACGTGCAGATTACTGACAGCACTCAGTATGCAGAATCGGACACGCTTTATGCCATTCGAAACGCTCAGTTTTACGAACTGCACGGAAACGTCTACATCGAGGACTTCGAAAACAGATCCCGAATGCGGGGTGATTTCACCAGCAGCGATTCTACGGGCTATCGTGAACTTAGGGGTAACGCTCGGCTCCAAAGAATCAATGAGGCGCAAACCGATACCACCTTTCTCATTTCAGAGTGGATAGAGCTCACCGACCGGGACACAACAAGCATTGTTGATGCCTACGAAAATGTGCGTATATGGTCGCAGCGATACGCTTCATTGTCCGACAGCGCGCGTTACGACGATCTTGCCGAACAGTTTATACTCAGAGGCAATTCTCGATTATGGCGGGAAGATTTACAGCTTTCTTCCGAGATTATTGAAATACAGCTCAGAGATGATGAAATTGATCGTCTTCTGGCCACGCCAAGAGCAATTGCCGTAACGCCGGACAGTATAACCGGGCGCTTCAACCAGATTACGGGAGACTCACTCTGGATCTTTTTTGAGGAGGGTGATGTGAACCTGATAGAAGTCCACCCCGATGCAGAAATGATTATTCACGAAAAGGATGAAAACGATCAGCCGGACTTTGCTATACAGGTGGCTTCAGCCGAGCTGTTCATGTACTTTGCAGAAGGTGAAATAGACAGCGTAAAATATTACAGAAACGTGGATGGTCGCTATATCCCTGAAACGCAGGATCCGGGCTCAGTACGCCTGGGCGGATTTCAGTACGACCCGGAGTTGAGACCGGAACGGCCCGAAGAGTGGTTGATACCATCCCTGCCGCCGGTTAGTAATGTACCGATGTTTCCACTCCCCCGCCGCTATTCAGAATTTTTGAGAAACAGAAGCTTGGAGATTAACGGCCTGGAAGAAAATCAGAATGGAGCTGCGGCAGATACTACGAACTCAAACCAACAGCGATAGCTAGTGAAAGTGGCCGCTTTTTTTCATCAGGGTATTCACTTCATCAATATAAGCTAGAGCCTCATCTTTATTCCGTACCGCGAGCTCGGTAACAATGGCATTTACTACAACTGAAAGAGCTGCCACACTGTTTGTGAACAAAAGATTTTCACTTTCCACGCACAGATAGCGCGTACAATGTTCTACGATGGGTGCTGTTTCCCGATCAGTAATTCCTATTACCTTCACTCCTTTCTCCCGTGCCATACAGGCTACTTCAATCGTGCGCTTTGAATAGGGAGGAAAAGAAAAACATACAATGGCGTCTTTATCACCCATGAACATAAGCTGTTCCTCAAAACTGAGCTGACCGTAAAGTACCGACTGAGACTTCATTGCCACCTGATTGAGCGAATAAGACATTATCTGAGACACGAGCGCGGAAATGCCTAAGCCAAAGGTGAATATATTCTCAGAAGCTGACATCAGGTCAACAACGGCGTTAAATTCATCGAGATTAAGCCGGTCTATGGTTTTGTTTATATTGGATACATCCTGACTGGCAACTTTATAAACCGACTTTCCTCCGCTTTCCTTTATCAGGCGAAAACGACCGGTTTCCGATTCATCATATTTTTTTTGTACTGCTTTCTGAAGCGAATTTCTGAACGAGATGAAACCATCAAACCCCAGGCTTTGGGCAAACCGGACAACTGTGGCTTTAGAAACCCCGCACTCACTTCCTATTTCGACAACTGAAAGAAATGCCGCCTGATTCAGGTTTTTAATGAGAAAATCAGCTACAGACTTTTGATTGCGCGGAAGCTGATCGTATTCAGAAGCGATCATCCGTTTGAAGGTTTCAGCCGTGTATTCAGTCGTTGTATTCATTACGGTTTATATTCATTTAATTGAATGAGTCAGCTGAAAGTACAAAAAGCTTTTAAATTTTCGTTCACAATATTAGCTGATGGCGTATTGCTGCCTACTCTCC
>PWID01000185.1 GCA_003555145.1 Balneolia bacterium
GTCAGGGCTACAGAGATTCATTATTCATTTTACAGCTACAGTTACAGGATATGAGTATGTCAATGCCAACAGTATCTCATTAGTTGGTTTTATATTCGAATACCGCAATACTTCAGAGAGACCTTTGACCTTTGACCTTTGACCTTTGACCTTTGACTTTGGACCTTTGACCATCAACCATCTCAATGTGAGAAATTTGATAACAAGGGGAAGAAATATGATATGAACTCTGAGGTGAAATATTTCTTTATTATAGTACTGCAAACTGCCCAAATAAATCAAAAATACTATGGCGACGAAGACCCAACTACCTATTGAAATAGAAAATGGAACCTCTGCATCGAAAACGAGCCGTGAAAGAATCCTTCAGAAATTCAAGGACGTTCGGGCGTTCACTATGGAGCTTGTAGAGCCTCTTGAAACAGAAGATTTTGTTATACAAATTGCAGAGTATGCTAGTCCGGCAAAGTGGCATCTGGCGCATTCCAGCTGGTTTTTTGAGGCTTTCCTTCTCGAAAAAGCCATTGCTGATTACAAGACAATGCATCCTCAGTACAGCTATTTGTTCAACTCGTACTACCTCCAAACCAGCGAACCGCATTGCAGAAACAAACGGGGTAATTTGTCCCGACCAACGGTGCGGGAGGTCATTGACTACCGGAAATTCGTAAACGAGCACGTAATTGATTTTCTGGAGCACTGCGATGAAGAAATCTTTGAGGAATGGAAAGATGTGCTGGAGGTTGGTCTGAACCATGAGCAGCAGCATCAGGAGCTGATTCTGACTGACCTTAAAATCATGTTTTCGAAGAATCCGCTAAATCCGGCCTATGTTATAAAGAACAGACCCGCCGCTCTACCCCAGCCGGAAATCAACTGGATAGGTTTTAAGGAAGGGATATATGAAGTCGGGCACCCCGGCGGCTCATTTGGGTACGACAACGAGTTTCCACGCCATAAAACCTACATACATAAATTTGAACTATCGGATCGCCTGGTGACTAACGGCGAATTTAAGGAGTTTATGGAAAACGGTGGTTATAATGATCCGAAATTCTGGCTCGATGAAGGCTATGCACAAGTGGTTGAAAATGGCTCCGATTCTCCCATGTACTGGCAAAAATCGGATGGAAGATGGCATCAATTCACGCTAAACGGGATGGAGCTTATCGATATGAATGAGCCGGTAACGCACGTGAATTACTATGAAGCCGATGCCTACGCACGATGGGCGGGTTGCAGACTGCCGTCGGAATTTTAGTGGGAGCTGGCTGCAGAGACCCTTGAAGTTAACGGCAGTTTTGTGGATTCACGTCATTTTCATCCAATTGGGGCAAATCCGGATGAGACGGGACTGAAGCAGATGTTCGGTGAAGTCTGGCAGTGGACTAAAAGTTCGTACGCGGCATACCCCGGCTATGAAACCTTCCCCGGCGCGCTTGGTGAATACAACGGCAAGTTCATGTGTAATCAGTACGTGCTGAGAGGCGGTTCGTGCGCCACAACAAAAAATCACTTCAGAAAAACATACCGCAACTTCTTTCACACAAAGTTCAGCTGGCAGTTTAAAGGAATTCGACTCGCGAGATAATAGCCACCGTATTAAAACCGAAATCAACAGTAAAGAGATATTTTTTTCAGATGAATAATTCTGGCATGGGCGAAAAAGCGACTGAACTGTACACAGACGTAATGAGGGGGCTTTCGAAAGAGCAAAAATATCTTCCGAGCAAATACTTCTACGATGAAAAAGGATCTGACCTTTTTGAACAAATCTGTGAACTCGAAGAGTATTACCCCACGGATTGCGAAGTGGAAATCATGAAGCGCGATATCAATGAAATCACGCAGCTGATAGGTCAAAACGTGCAGCTTATTGAGCTCGGCAGCGGGAGCAGCATGAAAACACGCCTGCTCCTGGATCACTGCAGCGGGCTTGTGATGTATGTACCTGTGGATATATCCGGCGCGTTTCTGGAAGAAGTGGCAGCGGGTCTAAGGAGTGAATATCCTCATTTAGAAATAAAGCCGGTTGCGGCAGATTACACATCACCTTTCCCAATCCCGGAATCTGAGGAGATCAAAAAACGCGTGATATATTTCCCGGGCTCAACTATAGGGAATTTCAGAAAAAAGAAGGCGCAAAAGTTTCTGAACTCCCTGGCCAAATATTTATCACCCGGTGACGGGCTTTTGATTGGCATTGACTTAAAAAAAGACATTAGCGTTCTCGAAAAAGCATATAACGACGGGAAAGGCATTACTGCAGCATTTAATAAAAATATACTCCTCAGGCTAAACAGAGAGCTTGGTGCAGATTTTGATACGGACCAGTTCCGTCACCTTGCGTTCTACAACAAGCAGGAGGGCAGAATCGAAATGCATCTGGAAAGCCTGGAAACCCAGCACGTTCAGGTGAACGGGACAAAAGTTTCCTTCGAAAAGGGTGAAACGATTCATACAGAAAACTCACACAAATACACAATTCCTGAATTCGAAGAAATCGCAGGCGATCAGTTTAGCAGAAAGCAAACCTGGACGGACAGCAGAGATTATTTCAGCGTGCACTATTTTGAGAAGGTTTAGTTACCCGGATTGGATCAGGGACTAAAATCAACAAAAAAAGGAACCGCCGCGCGCTTAGGCAAGACGATTCCTCATGAGGTTTCTCTATGAAATATGTGTTGAGCGAATTAGTGTTTTAAATCCGGCAGACCGGCCTCAATTTGGGCACGCTTATCCTCATACCATGGCGGCAGAATGAGGGTTTCACCCAGCTTGTCGGGATCCTCGTCGCGGTCGAAACCGGGTCCGTCGGTGGCCAGTTCAAACAGCACGCCGCCCGGCTCCTTGAAGTACACCGATTTGAACCAGAATCGGTCGATCTGCTGAGACGGCATCAGTCCGAATTTCTGAACCTGATCGCGAACCTGCATTTCCTCCTCGGTATCCTTCACCCTGAACGCAATATGATGAATGCCGCCGGTGCCCCATTCGCCGTAGCTGAAGGAGGCGTCGGCTTTTACCTCAATAAGGCAGCCCGAAGTTCCGCCGTTCACGCCAAATCGCACCCAGCCGCTGTCTTCGCCCATCTTGTCGTAGCCCATGATTTCGGTGAGCAGTGCTTCGGTGAATTTCAGCTCCTTAACCTGGAAACGGGTGTTAGGCATGCCGCGCAGTTGATGCTCTTCCGGCACCGGGCTTTTCTCCCATGCCGCCACGTCGCGCTCGTCGTCGGATTCAGTAAGCGCCAGGCCAAGCCCGTGCGGATCGCTGAAAACCAGATGTAATTCGCCAAAACGGGTCTCTTCCTCGAAGGTGATGCCGTGTTCTTCGAGGCGCTCTTTCCAGTATCCAAGATTACCAACCGGCGTGGCAAAAGTAACTTCGGTCGCCATCCCGGCTCCGGTTTGGGCGGGCCTCATAGCCGGCCACGGGAAAAAGGTGAGGTCGGTCCCCGGATTACCGTGCTTATCGGCGAAA
>PWID01000128.1 GCA_003555145.1 Balneolia bacterium
TGAAAAATGACACACTGTTGCCACTGTCCCCCGGACATACTGATATACTGTCACTGTAAAATGAAACATGTATAATGAAAATGAAACATGTATAATGTTACCCAGTTAAATCAAACGCGCTTTTTGCGGTTTCTTACGTAATCTTCGAGTACAAAACCGCCCAGGTTGTCGAGGCCGGAGAAGTAGGCGCGCCCTTTATTTGCTTCTGTCATTTCACGCACGAAGTTCTGTAAATAGGGATCCTGTGCAATCATGAAGGTGGTAATGCTGATTTTCTCTTTTTTGCAGTTTGTGGCCTCATTCAAAACTTTGTTTACGATTTTTCGATCCAGGCCATAGCTGTTTTTGTAGAGCTTGCCGTTTTCATACATAGCTGAGGGCTTCCCGTCAGTTATCATCAGGATTTGTTTGTTGGCGTGTTTTTTTCGCTGCAGAATGTGCCTCGCCAGCTCGAGTCCGGCAAGCGTATTGGTGTGATAGGGCCCAACCTTCAGGTAGGGAAGTTCTTCTATGGTTACCGGCCATACTTCGTTACCAAAAGCGATGATGTCCAGACTGTCTTTTGAATAGTTGTTGAGGATAAGCTCCGCCAGCGCCATGGCTACTTTTTTTGCAGGGGTGATGCGGTCCTCGCCGTACAAAACCATGGAGTGGCTAAGGTCGATCATCAGAACGGTGGCCATCGAAGTGTTGTGATCCGTCTCATAAACCTGCAGATCGTCTTCAGTAAGCCTGAAATCATCAATCGGATTATTACGAAGCGCGTTCAGAATGGTACCGGGGCTGTCGAACTGATTGAAGTCATCGCCGTGCTGCCATTTTTTGGTTTCGGGATGCCGCTCTCTTCCTTTTCCTTCATACGAGGTTTTGTGCTCGCCTGAACTGCCCTTCTTTAAATTGCGAAAAATTTCTTCAAGGGCTTTGGTACGTAGTTCGCGCTCAGATTTGCGGGTCAATACTACCTCAACAGCCTCTTCATCATACTTTATGTACCCTTTGTCTTCGAGATCTTTTATGAAGTCTGCAATGCCGTATTCATCTCCCTCGCCCGTTAAATTATATTCTTTGTCCAGTTCGGTTAGCCATTTCAGAGCCTGACCGACGTCGCCGCTGGAGATGTATAAAAGCTGCTGGAATATATCGTTCAGCTTATCAAATACCGGCAGGTTTTGATTACTGTTAAAACGAGGGTCCCATTTTTGGTATAAAAAGTGCATTCAGGGTACTTTTAGGGTATGATTTCTTGATCTTAAAACAACGCGACAGCCGGAATCATTCTGTAATCTTAAAAGTTCGTAATTTTGTTATTATCGATTCTTTGCTGATTTTTGAACATGGTAAATCGTGAGACAATGAACCAGCCTGATATCCTTAGCTATGAGAAGGAATTATGGGCTGATGGTTATAAAAGAATTATAGGATTAGATGAAGTCGGGCGAGGATGTCTGGCAGGACCTGTTGTGGCCGCCGGCGTTATTTTGTCTTCAGATTTCAACATCAACGAAATAACCGACAGCAAGCTTATTAAGTCGCATGAGCACCGCAAGCGGATTTCAGAGCGAATTAAAAAGGAAGCGGTCTGCTGGTTTATCAAAGAGTGTTCTCCTGAAGAAATTGATGAACACAATATTTTGCGCGCATCGCTTATGGCGATGAACAAATGCGTGCAGGCCTGCGACCCCACCCCGGATTATCTTCTGATTGATGGAAATAAGTACCTGCCGGAAATTATTCCTCACAAGTGTATAGTGGGAGGAGACGGCAAGTCGGCATCCATTGGTGCTGCATCCATACTTGCCAAGGTTCACCGGGATGAACTCATGTTTGGTCTTCATCAGATTTATCCCTGGTACGGATGGGACTCGAACGTGGGCTATCCTACGAGCAAACACTATGATGGGCTGATGGAGTATGGGATTACGGATCTGCACCGTAAGTCGTTTAAGCTCCGAACAGGGAAAGTCCTTAAAACGGAACCCCGGAACGGCTATGAAGCGTAAATACTGAAGTCCCGCTCATAGAAGTAGAAGTTGAGGCAAAGGCCGATCATTATCGAAAAGCTGAGAAATGAAGAGCCGCCATAGCTTATTAGCGGCAGCGGAATTCCGATTACGGGCAGCAGAGCTGTCGCCATGCCGAGGTTTACCATAACGTGAATCAGAAATACCGATGCGACCCCTATCATCAAGATTCGTGCATACGGATGTTTGTGTGTGGCCGCAATAAAAAGGAGTCTGGAGAGCATAACGAGAAAAAGAAGCAAGACAACCCCGGCACCAACAAAGCCAAATTCTTCGCTGATTACACAGTAAATAAAATCTGTTTGCTGCTCAGGCAGAAAGCGCAGCTGTGTTTGAGTTCCCTGCATAAACCCCTTGCCATACAGCCCACCGGAACTGATAGCGGTCTTGGCCTGAATCACGTTCCAGCCTGCTCCCTGAGGATCTACCTGTGGGTTTACAAACGCTTCGACTCTGGCTCTTTGGTGAGGCTGAAGCACATCCGTAAGGGCCATATTAACCCCGATAACCATCACAACGCCAACAACAAATCCGACTAGTGTGAGGCCGGGGCGTTTTTCCAGCATAAATATTGCAAAGGTGATAATTACCACCGATGCTGCAGCAGCGTATATATTTACCACAGTGAGGTAGGCAAATATGGCCGGTGCGACCATCAGAAGGGAAACGCCGTACGACATGCCCGCCCAGAAAAGGATGAAGGGAATGAGTGCAATGTAAACCAGACTGGTTCCTGTATCTCCGTGCAGGGTGATAAAGGCTACGGGCAGCGCAATTATAAAACCGATTACGGCTACCGTTTTGAAGTCCTGAGCGCTAAGGTTTCGCTGATTCGATAAATAGCTGGCCAAAGCCATAATGGTGGCAATTTTCATGAATTCACTTATCTGCAGGCGAAAACCAAAAACATTAAGCCAGTTTTTTTCGCCACCAACTTCAATCCCAAAGAAAACGGTGAGCAGCGCTATAAACAGACACAAGCCGTATAGCAGCCATGTGAGCTGTACATACGTTCGGGGCGATATAAACTGCATTACAATTATTACCACAAGCCCGGCGCCGAGGTGGATTACCTGTCGGAAAAAGTTACCCGCTATAAAGGTGTCCTGGTGCTGCGGCCCCTGCGTGGCGCTGTAGATTGCGACCAGCCCAATAAGGCTGAGCAGCAGCCAGCTTAGAAACAGCGTCCAGTCAAAACGGGTGTACCACTTCATCAGTTGCGATTCGGGTTAAACGGTGCCGGCTCAAAATCGAGCATCATTTGGTAAACGTGTGGCCGCAGGATTTCGCCATGGAAGTAGTATTCGTACATCATGCCTGCGATAGGCGCAGCCGTTGTAGATCCGTAGCCGGCATTTTGCAGGAGCACGGCAATGGCAATTTCCGGATCATCGTACGGGGCATAGGAAATAAACCAGCCGTGATTCTGACCGTGTGGATTTTGCGCTGTACCTGTTTTACCCGCCACGGCAACATCACGAATGTTCGCATAGAAGCGCCCCGATCCTTCGGTAACGGCCAGGCGCATACCGCGCTGTATTGCCTCAAGGTCTCCGGGCTGTAACCAGTCCACGCGTTCAGGGTCGGGACGTATAATCTCGACGGCTCCGTCTTCGTATGCAACGCGTTCCACAACGCTGGGCTGTACCCGGTAGCCGTTGTTCGCTATCACGGAAACAGCGGTAGCCATTTGCAGGGGAGATGCACCCATTGCGCCCTGACCAATACCTAGGTTAATCATGTCGCCGAGCCCCCATTGGCGAACGCCAAATGCACGGTCGAAATAGGAGCTGTCGGGAATAACTCCCCGCACCTCGCCGCTAAGGTCGATATCTGTGCGAACACCCATACCGAAATCATTCATCATCTGTGTCCAGACGTTCAGGCCGAAGCGGTTTACGATCTGATCCATCATCCAGTAAAAAAACGTGTTGCACGAGGTCTCTATGGCCTCAACAATATTGATTGTACCGTGATGCCTCAGACAGCGGTAAAACCGGCCTCTTTGGTAACCACCGGCGCAGTGGACGGTGGTGTTTTCATCAATAATTCCCAGTCGCATGCCGATAAGGCCCATCATGGGTTTGGTGGTGGACCCCGGCGGCTGTGTAGTGGCCACTGCTCTGTTGAATAGCGGTGTGAGGGAATCGGTGTTTACCGAAACCCAGTAGTCACGATCGAGCTGACCCGCCAGACGCTCGTTATCGTAATCCGGAGTACTTGCTATAGCCAGAATGCCGCCCGTTTTCGGATTGAGGGCAACCACACCGCCTACCTTTCCTTCGAGAAGCTCCTCGGCAATCCGCTGCAGCCCAATATCGAGCGTAGTGTGGATATCAACGCCTTTGCCGGGGTTCACATCCAGCGCACCGCCGCTGAAGGGGCCAAGCGAGCGTCCGAAGGCATTTACGGTTACAAACTGTGTTCCCTTCGAGCCCCGCAGATCGTCTTCATAAATACGTTCAAGTCCGCTTCTGCCTATCAGGTCGCCTAGCCTGTAATGGGGAGATGCGTTCATTTCGTTACGGGTAACCTCTGCCAGGTAGCCTAAAGCGTGCGAAAGACGTGCATCAGACGGGTAGCTTCGCTTTCCTTCCACCTGGTGATTTATTCCGGGCAGTCTCCACAGGTTTTCCTGAATATTTGAAAAGACTTTAAAATCTACATCGCGCAGCAGCCGGCTTTCCCGGTGCAGCGAATAGGTACGGGCCTGAAGCACAAGGGCCTCAATATTTTCTTGTTCCGTTAGGGTGAGCTCGGCCAGCAGGGGAATGGTAGACATATCGAAGCTCAGCGGGGTGATGGTAATGGTGAATGAAGGCTCATTGCCAACAATTAAATCACCATGCCGGTCGAAAATCAGGCCGCGGGCTGGATTAACGGTCTGCTGACGAATGCTGTTTCGTTCGCTTATTGGGCTGTAGATATCATACTGAAAGACCTGCAGGTAGATGAGCCTGCCGAATAAAATGACAAAAACACTGGCAACAAGCAGTTGCAGCACAATTACGGCTGTGCGTGCGTGCTGAGTATTTCGGTCTTTAATGGGCATTGTGGAACGTAAAGAAAGGGTTAATCGGAAGTAAGCAGATAGAATATAATACCTACAAGCGCAGTATAAACGCTGTTACCGATCCAGTATTTGATAAACATCAGATTTGTATCGTAAATACCTGCAAAAGATGAAACAAGCAAGAAAACGAGATTGTAAACAATCGCTATGCTAAGAATGAGCATAAAGGTTTGTCCGGGCAGCAGCTTGTTTTCGGCCTGTTGAGAAACAAGCCTTTGGGCACCAAGTACAAGAAGCGTTTTGGAAAAAAGGTGAACGCCCCAGGTATCGGTAAGTATATCGAGCATAAGCGCAGATACAGCCGCAATGCCGAGCGCATAGGTCCGGTTCCGGTGTGCGCATATCCAGAGCACGAATAGAAACATAACGTCTGCCTGAAGCCCCAAGATATCCAGATGCCGGAAGAGCATGATCTGCATCGTTAGAAAAATAAAGGCGATGATGAGGTCTAAACCAAGCGATTGCTTCATTTAAAGGCCTCCCGCCACTCTTCTTCTAGCTGAGTGATTTCCGGATCCGGATGAAATAAAAGCACGTGGGCCTCGGCCAGTGAGGTGAAATTCACGAACGGACGCACATAAATACGCTGCGTTTCACGCCCGGGCTCTGGTTCAGTACGTACAACTTTACCAATAGGAATATTTGGGGGCATCTGGCTGCTGAGGCCGGATGTATGCACTCTGAGCCCGTCAGCCACAGGGATTGTCTGCGGCACAAAGTTGATAACCAGCTCAGACAGATTGCCCGACTCCCACGATAAAATCCCGTAGGCGCGGCTGTCTTCTATATTAATGCTGGCCCTGAACTGCCTGTTAAAAAGAGGTAACACCTGAGCATGGTTGCTGGCCGTAATAATTACAGTACCAACCAGGCCTTCATGATTAACCACCGGCATGCCGACTTGCACACCCTGGTTAGATCCGGCGTTAATCAGAATATTGTTGTTGATGCCGGTCAGGTTTTTGGTAACTACGCGAACGGGCTGCATGTCGTATTCAGAATTTTCCTTCATCTCAAGGAGGGCCCGCAGAGCATCGTTTTCCTCTCTCAGAGAACGAAGCCGGCTTACTTCATCCTGCAGCATGATGGTATTCTGCTCGAGGGCAGCATTTGTTCGCAGGGCAGAACGATAAACCCTGACGTTGGAAAGCGGCGCTTCAACATAGCTGATTACGGTGAGTGAGGCTTTTCGTACGTTCTGAAAAGCATCATCCTGCCTGGCAACCATCAAAGTAAGCGCAATAATGAGGAGACCGGTCCCGATCAATTGATCGCGAATATCACCAATTTTGGTAAAAACTATCCTCATATACTAAGCCGGTGTTCCGGTTTCAATCAGGTTAAAACGCTTTTGTAGTACTCGATATCTTCAAGTATAGCTCCGGTTCCGCGCACAACGGCGGTTAACGGGTCTTCGGCTATGTGTACAGGAAGTTCGGTGGTTTCTGTGATGAGACGATCCAGGTTTTTAAGCAGGGCGCCACCACCGGTAAGCATAATACCACGGTCGAGAAGATCTGATGAAAGCTCAGGTGGCGTTTGCTCCAGCGACTTGGTTACGGATTCAACGATGGTGTTTACCGTTTCCGATAGCGCCTCTCGTACGTCGCGGGATGTAACCACGCGGGTTTTAGGAACGCCATTAATAAGGTCGCGGCCTTTGGCGTACATTTCAATTTCTTCGTCCAGAGGAGTGGCAGAGCCAAGCACCATTTTAACTTCTTCTGCGGTACGCTCACCAATAAGAAGGTTGTGGTTTCGTCTGAAGTAATTTATGATAACATCGTTCAGCTTATCACCACCGATGCGAACCGACTGTGAATAAACAATCCCTGAAAGCGCTATAACAGCGATTTCGGTAGTACCACCACCGATATCAACAATCATATTACCAACGGGTTCGTGTACGTCGAGGCCGATACCAATAGCGGCTGCCATAGGCTCGTCTACCAGAAATACTTCTTTAGCTCCGGCCCGCTCTGCGCTGTCGCGTACGGCGCGTTTCTCCACTTCGGTAATTCCGGAAGGTACACAAACCACCATTTTGCGGGTGGAGGAGTACCAGCGCTTCTTTACCTTTTTAATCATGCCGCGAATCATGTGCTCGGCAACCTCAAAATCGGCAATTACACCATCGCGCAGCGGACGAACCGTGCGAATATTCTTATGCGTTTTTTCGTGCATTAAACGGGCCTCGTGGCCAATGGCAACTACGCCACCCTGAGAATCCAGCGCCACAATCGACGGCTCATTCAGAACGATTCCCTTATTTCGCTCATATATGAGCGTGTTGGCCGTACCAAGATCGATAGCGATATCTGTGTAGAGCCAGTCGAAGGCTGATTGTTTTTTAGGGCGTTGCTTCTGGTCGGTAGCTTGAGCTGCTTGCATAGGTTGAAAAGCGAAAAAGGCGGTTTAGAAAAAAAGAAAATTAGGAATACGAAGCGTACAAGTGTTTTAGCTAAAACTCTGCGTTCGTAAGTACGGGAACGAATTCAGTGTTAATGTTTGAAATGCCTGCGGCCGGTTAAAATCATACAAATTCCGTGTTCGTTGGCAGCCTGAATCACTTCCTCGTCGCGGATGCTGCCACCGGGCTGAATGATGGCCGTGGCGCCTGCTTCAGCTGCTGCATCCACCCCGTCTCTGAACGGGAAAAATGCATCGGAAGAAACGACAGAGCCATTTAAATCATGATTGAACTTAAGCGCTTTATGTACCGCAAATTCAGATGAGTCAAGCCTGCTTGGCTGTCCGCATCCAATCCCAAGAGTTTGCAGATTTTTGGCAAAAACAATTGCGTTGGAATTTACCCTTTTTACTACCTTCCATGCAAATAGCATATCGGCCATTTCAGCCTCTTCGGGATGTTTCTTTGTAACTACGCGAAAAGTCTTCGGTTCGGGTGGAACCGTATCGGGCTGCTGACACAACATTCCGCCAAAAATAGTACGATAGGTATAGCGGGGTTGTACCAGGTCGGGATTCAGGACTTTAACTAATCTTCTGTTGGCCTTTTCCTTAAGAAGATTAAGGGCTTCAGGCTCGAAATCCGGTGCTATAATGATTTCCGTGAAGATAGAATCGATTTTTACGGCCGTATCATAATCCAGGGTTCTGTTTACAGCTACAATGCCACCAAAAGGGCTGATTGTATCGGTTTCGTAAGCGGCATCCCAGGCTTCATTAAGCGTGCCTCTTGTTGCCACACCGCAGGGCAGGGTGTGCTTTACGATTGCGCAGGTTGGCAGGTCGTTGCGGTAGTCCGTCATAATATTGAGAGCCGCATCTACATCGAGCAGGTTGTTGTAGCTAAGCTGCTTGCCGTGGAGGATATCTACAATATCGTTTTGGTTACCGTACACAGCCGCCGCCTGATGCGGATTTTCGCCATAGCGCAGCGAGCTGGACTTTGGTAGCTGCATGCTTATTACGTCCGGGAATCCGCTCTTCAGCTCGTTGCCCAGATAGTTGGAAACGGCCGTATCGTATGAAGATGTCCGGTAAAAGGTTTTGAGCGCCGCCTGTAGCCTGAAGGTGTAGCTTATGGTCTGCTCTTTCGAGAATTCCTCAATGAAGCTGTCGTACTGTTCCGGAGAGCTGAGGGTGCAGACATCATCCACGTTTTTTGCCGCCGCACGGAGCATGGCAGGGCCGCCAATATCTATGTTTTCGATACAGTTTTCGAGGGTTGCGTTTTTCTTAACGGTCTGCTCGAAAGGATACAGGTTTACTACTACCAGGTCGATATCTTTGTATCCGTGAAGCTCCAGCGACTCCTGATCTGAGGCTACGTTCTTTCTGGCCAGAAGGGGACCGTGTATAGCCGGATGAAGCGTTTTCACCCTTCCGTCGAAGCTTTCCGGAAATCCGGTGAGCTCGTCTACGGCAGTTACCGGTAATCCGGCATTGCGCAGCTCTTTAGCTGTGCCTCCGGTGGAAACCAGCTCAACGCCATGTTTGTGAAGAAAAGAACCCAGCTCGGCAAGCCCTGTTTTATCGAAAACTGAAAGCAAAGCACGTTTTACGGATAAGGGTTTTTTCTGGAAGGATGATGCGGCCTGTATACTCACAATGTCAGTCGGTTAAGGATTCAAGATACTGTTGGATGGTTGGCGCATATAGCTTATGCTCTTCCCGAAGTACGCGGGCTGCAAGATCAGCCGGCTCATCTGCCGGTAAAACTTCTACAACTTTTTGTGCCAGAACCCGGCCCTCGTCGTAGGCTTCGTTTACCAGATGGATGGTGCAGCCGCTTTTGGTTTCACCAGCGTTTAAAACAGCCTGATGAACACGTATTCCGAAAAAACCTTTGCCGCCGTAGCGTGGCAGTAATGACGGATGGATGTTTAAAATACGGTCGCGGTAGGCCTCAACAACCTCATCGGGAATTTTCCGGAGGAAACCGGCAAGTACAAACAAGTCGGCTTTAAATTTTTCCAGAGCTTCGAGCAGCTGATCTCCAAGCAGGGGAGCAGTTTCTCCGGTTGTGCTTTTTAAAACATAAACAGGAATGCCTGCCTGTCTGGCAAAAGTCGCGGCACCAATGTCTTCCCGGGATGCGATTAAACCGGATATTTTAGCATCAAGCGTGCCGTTTTGTACAGCGTCAATCAGTGCTTTAAAGTTTGATCCACTGCCGGAAGCAGCTACCACGATATTTTTTTTCAATGCTCAAAAATGGTTTTCCGGGTTCGCATTACGCTGTGTTTGCCTAAAGATACGGATATAGGAACACCTGTGGGCAATGAAATTTTGCCCGGAACGTGACCGTAGTCAAAGTTTTTAATTACCGGATAGTTTTTACTTCCAAAGGCCCGTTCGAACACAAGGTCAGGTGAGGGCAGATCGGGGTATTCCTCGGCCTCTGCCGGGGTAAACCGCCCGAGCACAACGGAGCTGAGATTTGCAAGGTGCCCGCCAAGCTTCATCTGCTGAAGGTAGGCCTCAACTTTATGCTGCTGCTCGTTTACATCTTCTAAAACGGGAATGGCGCCTTTCAGGTCCGGGAAGTAATCGGAGCCCAGCAGCATGGCGGCTACCGAAATAGTGCCGGGCATGCAAATTCCATGATGCGTACTCTCTTTTTCTGCAGTATAGTCCAGGGGCAGGTCGATTTCACCGGTATGAAGCAGGCGCCAGAAGTTTTCCTCAAACTGAGGCACAAGCTCTTCTTTTGCGAGGTCGGTTCCCACCATGCCTGCAGAAATCGAAGGAAGCCCGCATTTCTTATATATGGCCCACTGCAGGGCAGTTACGTCGCTGAAACCCAGAATGATCTTCCGGGCTTTAAGGATTTCATCATACTTCAGGAAAGGCAGCATCATAATGCTTCCGAAGCCGCCTCTTGTGCAGAAAATGGCATCAACCTGTGGATCGTTAACGAGTTGCATCAGGTCGGCAGCGCGCTCTTCTCCGGTTCCCGCGAGATAGTTGAGGCTGGCGTAACAGCTTTTAGTGGTTTTGGTGCGGTAGCCGAGCGACTCCAGGTAGCGGATGCCGCGCCCGAGACGGTCGCTTTCCACGGGAGATGAAGGGGCAAAGATGCCAATAGTGCCGCGGTCGGGCAGCGGCTTCAGAGGGATAAATGAATCAGGTTCTGTCTGATTTAAAGACATGGTAGTTTTTGATACTCCAGGATATTTCGGTAATTATTACACGCAAAATGGTAGCCGTTGGAATGGCAATAAGCATACCAATGAGCCCGGCCAGCTCAGCGCCAATCAGTATGATGAAAAGCACATAAAGCGGATGTATATCGGCAGCGCGCGAGAATATGGCGGGCTGGAAAACGATGTTATCCATAATTTGCACCAGCATTACCGCCAAAAGACAGTTAATGACCAGTGAAAAATCGCCGGTTTCGATAATTGATATAATGATAGAAAGCAGATAGCCAATTACCGGCCCAAAGTAGGGGATTGTGTTTGAGATACCAATTGCTGCACCCACGGCCACGGAGTTGTTGAGCCCTGCAATGCTGAGGAAAAGCCATGCAAAAACCCCGACCAGCGTGCTTTGCAGCGCCACGGCCCGGAAGTGCGTACCCAGCCTCGTTTCTATCTTGGTGATAATGCTTATGATGGTCTCGAAGTACTTGTTGGGCACCAGCGTAAGGATCTGACGACGCAGCTTGCTCCCGTCTTTTAAGAAAAAGAAGGTCATGAACGGGAGAATGAGCACTGCCCAGAACAAATTGGTAAACAGCCCCAGCAGGTTGGTAACCACCGCCTGTATGTTATCCACATCGAAAAAACGGTCAAAAAAGGAATTGACGTTGCTTGTGAGATACCCTTCGGGCAAATAAGGAATTACCTGCATGGTGTATTCTTCCACCGTGCGGGTTATAAAGGTGATGGTCTCAATATTAAACTGCTGTGCCAGCCGAAGAATCTGATTACCAATATTTGGAATAATGGTGGTTGAAGCCCAGATGAGCAGCAAAAGCAGAGAAAAAATAACGAGCAGTGCAGCCAGGGTGCGGTTCATGCCGTTGGCCTGCATCCGGCTAACAAGCGGGTTGAGTATGTAGCTGAGAACAAGAGAAACAACCACATAAACGAGCAGTCCCGAGAAGCGCCATATTAAATAGCCAACCAAACCCGCTACAAGCGAGAAAATGATAAACCGTGTTACCTTTTCGGCTGTGAAACTATTCATTGAGATGCGGGAATGATGCTAAGTGTCGTCGTTTGTTAGCTGCCTGAGAAACTGATCCATGTGTTTAAGTACATCACCCGGCGGATAGCCTTTGCGCACAAGGTGATCGAATACCTTTTTTCTGCGCTTTAATATATCAGATTCGCGCAGGAATCGCTTGTGGTTTTTTTTAACGAGCAGACTCATGGGTTCGTATTGATCCTCGGGCAGTTCGTCATCAAGCGCGTTGCGGATCATCTCGTCGGGCACGCCTCTTTTCTTTAGCTCCATGCGGATACGGGAGGCGCCCCATTTTTTGTTTCGGTGGGTCTCGCGAATGTACGCCCGGGCGTAGGCCGACTCATCTATGTACTTCTTTTCACGGAATTCCGTAAGGATTTCATCATAGAATGAGTTGCTGAATCCTTTTTTGATGGCTTTACGCCTGAGCTCGGCTCCGGTATGCGCCCGCCTTGAAAGCAAATCCAGCCAGTATTCGCGCAGCTTGAAACGCTCCTCGAGCTGCATCAGCTTATCGTATTCGGCAATGCCCAGCTCCTTACTTTTGCGCAGTCCCGACTCGAGGAATACGGCTTTGTAGCAGCCAAAACGAAACGTACCGTCTATAAACACAGAAACCCGCGATGCATTGCGGGTTTGAGTGTTTAAATCGGTGATGATGCCGGGCAGGAACGAGTCCGGCTCCGGCTTTTCATCTTCGTCTTTATTATATGATCCTCTGCGGGATCTCATAAGTGGTTCCCTTAAGAATGAAAGGACGGCCTACTTTTCTTCGCCGTTCGAAGCTGCAACCGGCTTTGCTTCTGCAGTTTCGGCTTTTTCAGCGAAGTCGGGCATAAGCTTGTCGCGAACAATTTTTTCGATTTTGTTTGCGAGCTCCGGATCTTCCTTGAGGAACTGCATAGCCGAGTCGGCGCCCTGACCAATTGGCTCGTTGTCGTAACGGTACCAGCTTCCGCGCTTCTGTATAATTTCGTACTGAACGGCCAGGTCGAGCAGCTCGCCCAGTCTGGAAATTCCCTTGCCGTATTCGATGTTGAATTCCACTTCACGGAAGGGGGGAGCAACCTTGTTTTTAACTACTTTCACTTTGGTGCGGTTACCAACCACTTCATCACCCTTTTTAATGGTTCCAATACGACGGATATCGATACGGACGGATGAGTAGAATTTAAGCGCGCGGCCACCGGTGGTTGTTTCGGGGTTACCGAACATCACGCCGATTTTCTCACGAATCTGGTTAATGAAAATAACGCAGGTGTGCGTTTTGTTTACGATACCGGTGAGTTTACGCAGCGCCTGAGACATCAGTCTTGCCTGCAGACCCATATGGGAGTCGCCCATCTCGCCTTCAAGCTCGGCCCGAGGCACAAGCGCAGCAACGGAGTCAATAACAATAATGTCCAGAGCAGCAGAGCGGATAAGGGTCTCGGTAATTTCGAGCGCCTGCTCACCGCTGTCCGGCTGTGAAACCAGAAGTTCTTCGGTTTTGATGCCGAGCGCTTTGGCATATTTGGCATCAAAGGCGTTTTCCGCATCAACAAAAGCGGCATAACCACCTGTTTTCTGGGCTTCGGCAATTACGTGCATGGCCAGGGTTGTTTTACCACTGGATTCCGGGCCGTAGATCTCAACGATACGTCCTCTCGGGAAACCGCCAACTCCGAGCGCGGAGTCTATCATCATAGATCCGGAAGAAATAACCGGAATATTCACGATGGGATTGTCACCCAGGCGCATGATAGTGCCTTTACCGTGCTGTTTTTCGATCTGACCCAGAGCCAGGTCGATTGCTTTAAGTCTGTCTGAATTTGCCATAATTTTGGTTTTTTTGGATTTGAATAAAGTATATGTATAAAATATGTGAATGCAAAGTCTGTTTTCACATACCCGCCGGAAAACTTTTTGCTGTAACTAACCATGGTCAGTACGTCAGCATTTCCGGACACATTTTTTCTTAAAGAGCGACAAAACCGAAAATCCTTTCACAAAAAATTTTAAATCAGCATAATTATCTGTCTTAAAGCTGTGCGCGAATAGCCCATAAATCGGGGAATATGGGCTTGTGGGTGGTGCTTCTAAGGTATTCTACGCCATCTGACCCGCCGGTACCTTTTTTTGTGCCAATGGTGCGCTCCACCATTTTTACGTGCCTGTATCGCCACTCCTGCAGGCCCTCGTCGTAGTCCACCAGCAGCTCGCAAAGCAGGGCGGCCTCGGGGTCGTTTTGCATCACATGTACAAGCACCTGCTGATTGTGCTCGTGGGGTTCGAACATCAGTCCTTTTTCGTTTACGCGTTCGGGCTGCTGAATGTCGTGCCCGTGTTTCTTAAGGTAGTTGCAAAATGCTTCCCAGATGGTTTGCTCTTCCATGCGCGCCTTAATGGTTGTTAGCGCGGGAATATTTTCCTTGTGTGCTTCTTTCATTAACGGAAAGCGCAGGCCGCACAGAATTTCCATTTCCCGAAACTGTACCGATTGAAAACCGCTTGAGTTGTCCAGAAACTTGCGGAACTGATTAAAAGAGAGGGGCGTCATGGTTTCGAGAATATCAACCTGTCCCACCAGTGTTTTCATGATGGTGAGTACCCGTCTTATGGTTTTAATGGCCGACCAGGTATTCCCTGCGTTCATATCTTCGCGCAGTTTGCCAATTTCGTGCAGAATCTGTCTGAACCAAAGCTCATAGGTCTGATGTATTATGATAAAGAGCGTTTCGTCGTGCTCCTCCGGACGCGACTTACACTGCTGAAGCGAAAGCAGTTCATCAATTTTGAGATACGAGCTATACGTAAGCGATTTTGAAGCAGCCATGTTTGTTTGGTTAGCAGTAAAGAATGGGTGATTGTACCTGTTTTCAGGCTAAAAAAGTCGAATCCTTATTTAAAAATCGTAGGAATGCTCAGTGGCATTTTCCGGCCCGAGAGCCCATCACAAAATAATACCTTTTACTGCGAATGCCTCAGTAATATGTTTGAAGGTCGAAGGTCGGGGAATTTTTGATAGCTGATCTTTGAAAGGTCTAAGGTCTAAGGTCTAAGGTCTAAGGTCTAAGGTCTAAGGTCGCAAATTTTGGTTTTGAGGGTGAGGGCTCGCATTTCTATAAACTCAGGACTCCGTATAAAACCCCTCTTCACTGCGAACAGTCCGCCCGGAGCACGACGAATGATGTAAATGATATAACCGGAATTCATTCCCGGCAACTTCAGCCCAAAAGTGCTCAAACGTATTTCTTAACCTGTTACCTGTTACCTGTTACCTGACAGCCATACACAATAGTGGTTCAAATGTTTTATTATTGTAAAAAAAATCCGTATGATATTGTTGGAGTAAAAATCATTAAAACAAGAGCAAAAA
>PWID01000256.1 GCA_003555145.1 Balneolia bacterium
CGCATGCTCCGCTGCGGAAGCATTGTAAGAGAAATTTAGGGTCGCTGCGCTCCCAATTGTGAATTGTTGAGCGAAGCGAAATCCCGGCCCTGAAAGGCGTCGGGATGAATTATTTGGACGCAATGTTACGCGGATCTTATCGCTGATTTACGCAAAAAATGGGGATTTTAACTAATCCCCATTTTTGTATCTCCTTGCCTCGGAATCATCTCTTAAAAATCACAGCCCGCGCTTATTCACTGGAAAAAAAGGGTTGAACCAACAAGAGTCACCAAGGCACAAAGTAAGTGCAAAAGGTAGACCCCCAGACCTTCTAAACAATATTTGTCAGATTGAGAATGTACTATATGCTTACCTGACATACTGTTGGCACTGTAGCCCTGACATACTGTATTTTCTCCTGAACCTAAACGGAAGAATTTCAGTATAATACCAGCACACAATGTACTTTGAGGAAGGCTGAGCCAATTTAAAATCACCTTAATTATACTCAATTCCTTAACTTAACCGTTACTCTTTACAACTCAACCCATTTTCCACTTTCAGGGAGGAATGCATGAAACTTTTCTACTCTTCTTTAATGATCATCACGCTGCTGATACTCAGCGCATGCGGTTCATCCAAGCCAGATACCAACACCTTAAATCTGCCTGACTGGTACATCAACGTGCCGCAGGATGATAACTACCTTTTTGCCGCCGCTACCAATACCTCACGCGACATGCAGCTTTCCATCAACAAGTCTTTGATGGACGGACGCGCTCAGATTGCCGAGCAGCTTGAAGTTCGCATGAGCGGTATGCAGCGTCGTTTCCAGGAAGAAGTTGGCCTGGGCGAAGACTCCGAACTGCTTGATCAGTTTACTTCTGCCTACAAGTCAGTTGTTGAAGAAACCCTTGTTGGCTCACGTGCACGCGAGCAGGAAATTCGCGAAGAAAGCGGCATCTACCGCTCTTTTGTGCTGGTTGAAATGCCAATCGGCGCCGCCAACGAAGCGCTGATGCAGCGCATTCGCGACAACAACAATATGTACACCCGCTTCCGCTCTACACAGGCTTTCGACGAGCTCGAAAAAGAGATCGAAGACTACCGCGAGTGGCGTCGCAATCAGGGCTACTAATCCCGTTCTGATTCCTTACGCAATGTAAAGCAACATATTCGGCAGCCCGAAAACGGATGAAGTTCAGCAGCATCCTGCTTCCGGCTGCCTTTTTTATCTCAACCCATCAGCGGCGGACACCATGATTATACTCCGACTCACGCTCCTACTTTTTATTTCAGCTTTCATCCTTTTCGCTTTTGCGCCGGATGCCCACGCTCAGGATTCCGATTTCGAGCGCTGGCAGCGGGAGCAGCAGCAGGCTTTTGATCAGTTTATAGATGATGAAAACCGTCGCTTTGCCGACTTTCTGAGGCGACAGTGGTCGAGCTTCGAGCCGGAAGCCGCCGAGCCCGTGCCGGAAGAAGCGCCCAAGCCAGCCGAAACGCCCGTGGCTCCCGAGCCCGACGAACAACCCGATCCTGTAGACGTTCAGCCAGAACCGGTCGAAGAGGAAGATCCCGCTGAGGAAACGCCCGAGCCGGAAATCCGCGATGTACCGCCTTCGCCTCCCTTACCACCACCTCCGCCCGTTAGAAGCGCACCGGAACGCGCGCCTGGTTTATCCACGCTGCCGCCTGAGCTTCGCTTCGAATGGCATCATCATCAGGCGCCCATGCCTCCGCTGAGCGTGAGCCGCACCTTTTCGGTTTCGCAGCTCAATAACGAAACCATTGCCGACGCCTGGCTGGAAATGGCCGAAAGCAATTATGAGGAAGTCCTTTCCACGCTTCAGGCTTTTTCTGAAAAGCAGCAGCTCAACGAATGGATGTTCGCGCTTCTGGTGAAGGACTACAGTCGTCAGGTTTTCACCGGTCATAACGAGGCCGTTTTTCTGAGCTGGTTTCTGCTGCACAACAGCGGATTCCACGCCAACGCCGGCTACAGCGCCAACATGCTGCATCTGCTTATGCCCGTTTCCGAGCGGCTTTACAATCAGGATTACTACACTATTGGCAGCGAACGGTCGCGTTTTTATGTGATGCTGGCCGGTCATACGCCCGTGGAAAAGCCCGGCTCGATCCGAACCTACACCCCGGATGAAGGCACGCAGCTTGCCGTTCTTTCCATGGATCTTCACGCCGCTCCGGTTCCGGTTTCCTACGCCAGCGCCAGCGAGCGCAGCTTCAGCTTTAACGGGAGCACTTACAGCTTTTCGTTTGGCTATGAGGAGTCCTACACTTCCCTGCTCGGGGCGTTTCCTTCGATGGAGCCCGAGTTTTTCTTCAGCGCGCCCCTTTCGGCCGGATTGCATCAGCAGTTTGAAGATCAGCTGAGGCCCGTTATCGAACAGATGGAAACCGCCGAAGCCCTCAATTTTCTGCTTCGGTTTGCACAAACGGCTTTTGAGTACAAAACCGACCGGGATCAGTTCGGCCGTCAAAAATACATGACGCCCGACCAAATCATGCATCACCCTTACTCCGACTGCGACGACCGCGCCATTCTGTTTTCATGGCTGGTTCGCACGCTCATGGACAAGCAGGTCATCGGCGTGAGCTGGCCCGGCCACATGGCTACGGCGGTCAGAACCAACAGCGTTGCCGGCTCACAGCTTCAGTTTAATGGTGACAGCTGGGTGATCTGCGACCCGACCTACATCAACGCAACCGTCGGAATGGTGATGCCCGACTTCCGCGGACTCGAAGCAACGGTGCATCCGTTCTAGTGATGCCTTTTCGAAGTTTTTCCAGATTATCATTCACCGTTTTATTTCTGGTGATGACGGGCTGCTCGGGCTCCGGCGAGAGCGTCAGCCAGCGCAGTTCGGCTTCAGATGTTTCGTCATCGTCGATTCCGGCCTATCCCGCGTGGTTTCTCCAGCCGGGCCTGCCTGATGCAGAGCTAACCACCGGATTTGCCATGGCATCATTCTACGAAGACCGGGCCGTGGAGCGAGCCGCCGCTGATGCCGCAAAAACCAAACGCGCTCACCGCGGCCTCGGCATTTCCTACCCCACCTTCTGGGAGCAATTACCCGACGACAGCTTCCGCCTGACCGGAGAGGAATTCCTGACCGATACCTTATCAGCCCAAATCCCCGAAACCGAGCTTCAGGATTACGCCACGGTTGGCCGCATGACCATTTCGCTCGTTTCGACCACAGACGCCATCCCCTTGCCAATAAACAAACAGCGGACACAGCCGGGACCGCAGCCGGCCTGGATTCGGAATACCCCAACATCTGAAAACTACATCTATGCCATCGGCTACAGCCCGGTCTATTATTACGAGCACGAATCATGGAGGCGGGCCGAAATCTCTCCCCTGAAAAGCCTGGCGCAGGATGTCGAGATTCGACATCAGCGATTGGTGAGAACCCTGAACGGAGCCTCGGAAGCCATCACCCTGCAAACATCGGAAATC
>PWID01000003.1 GCA_003555145.1 Balneolia bacterium
AAACCATCGAACTTCGATCCGGATAAGAAGTATCCGATTATCAACTCGATTTATCCTGGTCCGCAGGTTGGCAGCGTGGGCGGTCGTGGTTTTTCTCACAGCCGCAGAGGTCAGGCGCAGGCCCTTGCCGAGCTTGGCTTCATCGTAGTACAGGTTGATGCGCTTGGTACGCCCATGCGGAACCGCTCGTTCCACACCGCTTACTACGGAGACATGGCTGACAACGGCCTGCCTGATCAGATTGCTGCAATGGAACAGCTGGCCGAGCGCTATGACTTCATCGATATTGAGCGTGCCGGAATGTATGGTCACTCAGGCGGTGGATTTGCCACGGCGGCCGCAATGTTCAACCATCCGGACTTCTTCAAAGTAGGTGTAGCCGGTGCCGGTAATATGGATAACGCGGGATATACCTTCTACTGGGGCGAAAAATTCCAGGGTCCGTTTGAAGAGCTTGAAGACGGCACAACGACCTATACCAATCAGGCGCTTCAGCTGCAGGTTGAAAACCTCAAAGGTCACCTGCTTATTTCATACGGCACTATGGATAACAACGTGAATCCAAACACCACCAAGCAGGTTATTGATGCTCTGATCGCGCACAACAAGGATTTCGATCTTATCGTTATGCCGAACAGAAATCACGGTTATGCGAATGAGTCTTATAAACTGCGCAGAACCTGGGATTACTTCGTGAGGCACCTTCACAACATGGAGCCGCCAAAGGAGTACGAATTCCAATAAGTAAACGCTGATTTATTTTAAAAGCATTTTGCTTTTGCGAGAGGCTGGTTGACTGACTTCCGGAACATTACTGAGAGTACTGGTTCCGGGGGGAGACCGGCCTCTTTTCAGTTATACAGGATTCATTTTACAGTAACAGGTTTTACAGTATGTCAGGGCTACAGTGCCAACAGTATGTCAGAAGTATCAGGTAACAGGTAACAGGTAACAGGTAACAGGTAACATACTCTTTTGCGGTAATTTGCTGGTTTCGGCTCCGCTCAACCAGCGAACTGTTGAGTAAAATCTCTTTAGCCGTCCCCTGAGCGGAGTCGAAGGGTACAGAATGAATCTCTGAGCAGTTAAAATTCCACCAAGCCCTAATTCACAATTCACAATTCACAATTTCTTTCTCAAACATCGAGCTTATTATCCTTCCACTCAATCCGCACTGGTTTGCCTTTTTTGAAGTCTGATGCTTTCCGGATCCATTCATCACCCTGCCATACGCGGGAGTAGCCCAGCTCGAGCGGCTGATTCGGGTTCTGCTGCATCAATCGCGACTGAAGCTGTTCGAGCTTCCTCCGGTTTTGCATGAGCATCATTTCCGTGAGGGATAGTGTTTTTTTGCTCAGATGGTCGACATGCGTTCGCTGTCTCTGTACCTTTTCCATTACGGCATGAAGCGCGTAGGTCTTTGCCAAAGATTGTATGCGGTCCTTTGCCCGCTGAAGCCGCTGCTCCATGCGAAAGTGTACCGAGCGATGGAGCTCCTCAACCTGAAAGCGAAGATCGTTTAAATCAGGCACCATCAGCGCCACGGCCTGGGTTGGGGTTGCCGCGCGGACGTCAGCAACAAAATCGGATATAGAGAAATCCGTCTCGTGCCCCACAGCGCTAATCACCGGAATCGGGCAGTTGAAAATAGCACGGGCTACGACCTCCTCATTAAACGGCCATAAATCCTCAAGCGAGCCACCGCCACGGGTTACTATTACCACATCGGTTTCGGGCTGCGTTGCGAAGTAGTTAACGCCACGGGCAATCTGTGGCGCGGCCTGCACGCCCTGAACCGCGGCATGATACACACGCAGCGTAATCATGGGGTATCGCTTTTCGAAGGTGGAAATGACGTCCTGCAGCGCGGCGCCCTGAGCGGACGTTACAATGCCAACCACTTTAGGAAAGGGGGGAAGCTGTTTTTTATGATGGGAGTCGAAAAGGCCTTCATCCTGCAGTTTCTGCTTCAGCTTTTCGAAAGCCTGCTGAAGCGCCCCGAGTCCGGCCTGCCTGGCGCTTCGCACAATGAGCTGATACTTGCCGTGGGGAGCATAGAGCTGCACGTCGCCGGTTAGCTGCACCTGCTGCCCGTGAGCGGGCTTAAAGCTAAGCCTCTGATAGGTAGACCGCCACATCACGCAGGGCATCTGTGCGCCGGAGTCCTTCAAAGTGAAGTACAGGTGTCCGCTGGAGCTGACTACTGGTTTACTGATTTCACCCTCCAGGTCCACATTCTGGAAAGAGGTCTCCAGCAGGTCTTTAATAAGACCGGTGAGCTCGGTTACGGTTGGGACTTTTGGTGCTTCGGCGCTAAACAGACTGGGTTGACTCATGAAACAGCTTTGAAAAATTAAAAATATAAATAGGTGGTTCGATATTAACGTCTGTTTCGGGTATATTCAAGCCGGATAATGAATTAATTTAAACTCTCAATAATTCTGCTCATGCTCTTCCGTAACCTCGTTCCTGTAGACAGCAAAACGTCAAAAATTCCGTCGGCAACAGTTGATATTCGCGTAAAAGACGGCATTATATCTGAAATGGCTGCGAAGCTTGAGCCTGAAGAGGGGGAGGATCAATTTGACGGGAAGGGGGCATTTGTATCTCCGGGCTGGATGGATATGCATGTTCATCTTCGCGAGCCAGGCCTGGAGCACAAAGAAACTATCGAATCCGGGTCTGCCGCTGCGGCTGCCGGAGGCTTTACGGCCGTTGCCTGTATGCCAAACACCATTCCCGCTATTCATACGCGCGACGTGGTTGAGTACATCGTAAACAAAGCTAAAAAGCTCCCTGTTGATGTCTATCCCATCGGCTGCGTCTCCAAGGAGCGAAAGGGTGAAAGCCTGGCCGAGTTTTCTGATATGAAAGAAGGTGGAGCGGTAGCTTTCAGCGATGATGGAGATCCGGTTTTTAACTCCAAATTGATGCGCACCGCCCTCGATTATGCATCCATGCTGGATATGCCCATTATTAACCATGAGGAAGATCTTGACCTTTCACGCCCCGGACACATGAACGAAGGGCGCGTTTCCAGCCGTCTGGGACTGGCCGGTTCTCCGGGAATAGCCGAAGAGGTAATGATTGCGAGGGATATTCTCTTAGCCGAGCTTACGGGCGGGCATGTGCACGTTGCCCATCTGAGCACAAGAAGAGGCATGGAGCTGGTAAGAGACGGCAAGAAGCGAGGTGTTAAGGTAACTACCGAAGTATGCCCGCATCACTTTGATCTGACCGATGAGGAAATTGAAAGAAGCGGATTTGATACAAACTATAAAATGCATCCGCCGCTGCGAACCGAGGATGATGTCGAAGCCATGATTGAAGGTCTGGCCGACGGTACCATTGATGCTATTTGCACTGATCATGCACCACATTCCATCGAGGAAAAAGAGGTGGAGTTCATTTACGCACCTAATGGAATCCTGGGGCTTCAGACTGCGTGGAGCGTGGTTGTGAAC
>PWID01000187.1 GCA_003555145.1 Balneolia bacterium
ATTCCCGTGGATTGAAGCCTTCACCCCTCACTTCAGCCGCTTCCTGGAGCAGATCAGAAAACGGCGCCCCCTCCTCTTCGATCCCTACGGAGCCGAGCACCCCGCCGAGTTCTTCGCCGTTGTAACCGAAGCCTTTTTCGGCATCCCAAAGCGCTTCAAAACGGAGGAGCCGGAGCTGTACGAGTTAATGAAGGAGCTCTACAATCTCGACCCTGCCCGGTTTCCAGGACGCTGAGGTTCGCGGATTATGCCGCGGAGTAAGGTTGGTCGAAGGTCCAAAGTCAAAGGTCACAGGTCTTTGGGATTCGAACCTTTTGATCGAAAAAGTCTAATCTTTTTTAAATATCAGCTGTCAGAAATCATAAGATGTATTCCAACGCACTGAAACTCATACAAAATTATATAGATCCAGCAGGATAAAGATCCGGAAAGTAGTAACCCACAACTTTAGCAGGTATATGAAAGCGCAGCGGTGAACGATGCGATGTTGATGTTACCAGTTCCTCTGCGATTAGCTGACCAATCAGATCCGTGGCTGTTCTTTCTCCAAGACCTATTAGGCGCGGCACTTCACCCCGTGCAATTTCACCACGCATCATCACCTCAGTTAGCACATATTTAGCCTCCGGTCTCAGAGGCTTTTCATCTGGTAAGGATTGGTCAGACCGCCTGTTAACATAACTCACAATACGATTATGCATACCGTCCAGCGAAAGCATTTTTTTCATAAAGGAAATCTGATCCTCAGCAGTTTCAAAAAAGAACATACTGAAGTCAATGAGTGCGTTTTCAGAAAGATTTCCTCTTCCATCTAAATCACCCGCTCTGGGTTGATCAGCATGAGCAAGCATTTGTTTGTAGTCTTCGCTCTTTCGGGCAAAACCACGAGACAATGTCCACAGACCGTGTGATTCAATCCCCGCTTTTCGCATAAATGCATAGGTAAACAGTCGCGATACACGTCCATTTCCATCCCAAAAAGGATGAATCCAGGTGAGCCGATGATGACTGGCAGCAGCCAGGATCAATTCTTTATGTCCATAAATTGAATCTGAAGCATAAACCTCTTCAAATCTATTTAAAAAAATCGGTAGCTTTTCCCATCGTGGCGGAATGTGTTTGCCAACCACAACATCCTCATTTCTGACTTCTCCCGGAATCATTCTGATGTACTCATCTCTGTCGGGATGATGTATTTTAAGGAAAGATTCCGGAACCCTTTCATAGAAGGCTTTATGAATCCAGCACAGAAAGCCAGCCGAACAGACCGGCACCTCTTCGCCGGATTCAAAGCGTTCATCGATTAGTTTTTGAACCTCAATGTGTGCTACGCTTAAAATCTGAAGCCGTTTTTTGTTTTCATCTGTGCTGTACTCATTTTTAACAGCTTTCTCAATATCCGCAGGCGTTGTGTGTTCTCCTTCGATCCGGTTTGAATAGTAGCTGTTAATGTGCCGCAAAAGACGAGCTATTTCCTTTCGGGTGATCGGATGCACCATACCGCTAAGTTCCGAAGCCTCTTTATAAACCTTCATGGCAAGCTCAGCAAGCGGCTTTCGCTCTTTGGGGATCAAGGGTTCAATTTGTGAAAGCCGTTCAAACATATTCGGCGTTTTTTGCGGGTTTTATTGCGGGTTATAGAAACATTACAAGTATTTGTATTTTATTAATGTATAAACTTTTATATCAGTATTGCAAGCTTTCTTTTTGCGGGATAGATTGCGGGTTTCTTAAAGTACAGTACAACAGTTTTTTCGCACCGCACATTAGTTTATCAAAAGTTTGAACGTAAAAGATTTATTCAAGCTCACAACAATTCGCAATTCGAATATCACATTATAGTGTGAAATTGCGTATATTTACCAACCATTAACGTGCACCATCACATAAAATCACATTATAATGTTGGTTTCTGAAATTGGTGAGCAAATAAAAGAGCGCCGGGATACGCTCGGGATTACGCAGCCTGATCTTGCAGAAATGGCCGGCATCAGCGTGAACACATTGTACAAAATCGAAACGGGTCAGGCCAATCCTACCCTGAAAGTAGTGAATAAAATTGCACGTGTTCTCGGTTTAGAGCTGCGTCTGGCGACTAAAAAGCCTGGTGAATAAGTATGCAATCTGCCAATGTATATCGGAATGGTGAGCTGGTGGGTGTGCTTAGCAGGCATCACAGGGATTCGTATACTTTTGAGTATGATGATCAGTGGTTCGGCAATCCGGAAAAACCGGCCGTCAGCTTGACCCTGCCAAAAACCCGGAAATTGTACCAATCCAATCACCTGTTCCCTTTTTTCTTCAATCTTTTATCGGAGGGCGTAAACCGTGCGCTTCAGTGCCGGCAGCTGCAAATTGATGAAGAGGATTATTTCGGACTTCTTCTTGCCACGGCACGCACAGACACCATCGGAGCCATCACCCTGAAACCAAACGATTCTCAGAATCAACCTTAAAATGAGTCTTCCCGAAATTACATGCTGTCCGGGTACCCTTGCTGAGGGATTTAAAACATATAGCACAACCTGCCTTAAACGGGTATTTGGTGGCAGGAAAGTAAGCCATGTTCTTTCGTACGATGCGCCGGATGTGAGTGAAGAAGACGCTGAAAAGTTTCAGTTAAATCGTCAGCGGCTTTCCATTTCCGGCGTACAGGAAAAGGTTTCTTTACTGCTTGAAAAAAAAACACTTCGCTTAACAGAGGAGGGAGAGCAGGGAACATTTATTTTAAAACCGGTCCCGCGAGACCTGCGGAAAGTGGATCAGGTTCCGGCCAATGAACACCTCACCATGCAAATTGCGCGTCAGGTTTTTGGCATTCGAACAGCTGAAAACGCCCTCATTTTTTTTAAAAACGGTGAGCCCGCCTATATCACTAAAAGGTTTGATATAGATGATGAAATCGGGTTGAAAATTGGGAAAGAAGACTTCGCCACCCTTGCGGGAAAAACGGCCGAAACGGGCGGGGCAAACTTCAAATACGAATACAGCTATGAGGAAATGGCAGAGCTGGTTAAAGCCTACATACCGGCAGCGATGGTTGAGCTTGAAAAATTGTTTTCACTCATCATTTTTAACTATTTGATCTGCAACGGTGATGCCCACTTAAAAAACTACGGCATCATAGAAACACCACAGGGCGACTATATTCTGAGCCCTGCTTATGACCTGATTAACACCAGCCTGCATGTAGATGATACCTCAATGGCTTTATCTAAAGGGCTGTTTAAGGATGATTTCACTACTGAAAGCTTCGAAGCCAACGGCTTTTACGCCTATGATGACTTCTATGCGTTTGGTATCAAAATCGGATTGATAAAAACGCGGGTGATAAAAATCCTGAACACATTCAGATCCCATCAGGATAAAGTCCGCTCATTTGTAAACCGAAGCTACCTGAATAATGAGATGAAGAAACTATATATGGAATCGTACCTCAA
>PWID01000138.1 GCA_003555145.1 Balneolia bacterium
CATAATCTCCGCGACTCAGCGTCCTCCTCTTCCCAAATCACATCAAAAATTGCATATCTTATTCATCCCGAACGGGAAAGCAGAGGCCGTGGTTTTGTATGATACCACCTAATCAAATATATCTATGGCCGCCTACATTCATCATATTGCTACAGACGTTCCTGAGACGTTTTACACTCGCGAGATCGCCCGGGATTTCATGAAAGAACACGTTGCCGACCGCGACGCCCTCAACCGCATTCTTCACCGGGTGTACGCCATGTCGGATATCGACAAACGCCACAGCGTAATTGAAGAGCTTCACGCCGGTAAAAGCGGGATTTTTTTCGACGGCGAGACCAACAAATTTTTAAGCCCTACTACAGGCCAGCGCAACGATCTTTATACCCGCGAGGCGAAAAAGATGTACACCCGCCTTGCTCAGAAAACGCTGGATGAGTCAGCTTTCGACAAAGAAGACATCACCCATGTTATCACCGTTTCCTGCACCGGCTTTTTTGCGCCCGGACCCGATTATTTTGTGGTGAAGTCACTCGGGCTTTCGCCGGCAACTCGACGATATCATATCGGATTTATGGGCTGTTACGCCGCTTTTCCGGCACTCAAAATGGCCGAAACCATCTGTGCCGAGCAGCCCGATGCCGTGGTGCTGATTGTAACGCTCGAGCTTTGCACCATCCACCTACAGCACAAAACCGATATGGACGCGCTCATTTCGGCCTCCGTATTTGCCGACGGTGCAGCATCAGCCATTGTTAGCGCCCGGGAGCCCGAGGCGAACCGTCCCGCTTTCCGCCTCAACGGACTTCACACCATGCTCACGCCCGAAGGCGAAAAAGACATGGCCTGGACCATTGGCGATTCCGGGTTCGACATGGTGCTTTCAACCTACATTCCGGACATCATCGAGGCCAATCTCAACGGACTTCTGGAACCACTGCTTGGCGCTTCATTCGACCCAAATCAGTTCGGGTACTGGGCCGTACATCCCGGCGGCCGCGCGATTGTAGACAAGGTGCAAAACTCTCTTGAGCTAAAAGATGATGCCGTTGCGCCTTCGCGTGAGGTGCTTCGCAACTATGGAAATATGAGCAGCGCTACTATTTTATTCGTGCTCGAAAAAATTCTGTATCATTACCCGCATACCGGCAAACCGGTACTCGGCATGGCCTTCGGACCCGGCCTGACTGTAGAAACCGGATTTTTCGAAACCGTGAATACCCAACCGAAACAGACAGAACTTCAAGCCGATACGCATGCAGCTACTCCTGCCTGAGCGCAACACAACTTTAACTGAGCTTATGGATAAGCCGGACTCCAGTCCGGAAATGCTTAAGAATACCTACCGGCAGTTCAGAATCATCAATAAGTTTTTGTCAGGCTGGGATTTGTTGTTTCACACTAAGATTGCGCCGCGCTGTACTGATCCGAAGAGAACTTACTTTCTGCTCGATATTGGCTTTGGCGGTGGTGATGTGCCCGTGCGCTTAGCGCAGCTCGCCCATAAGTACGACATCAGGCTGCACATCACCGCCATCGATACCGACGCCCGGGCCGTAGAGTACGCCAACGCAAACATCAGTTTGCCAAACGTACATTTTCGCCATTCGAGCGAGCAGGAGCTGATTAACGAGAATCGGATTTTCGACTTTATCATTTCTAATCACCTCGTTCATCATCTTGACAAAAAAGAGCTTATCCGGCTGCTTGAAAACACAGAGCCTCTCAACGACGGATTGCTGCTTTTCAACGACCTGAGGCGCAGTCCCATAGCCTGGCTCTTATTTAACGCGCTCACGCTTTTTGCATTTCGGAAATCCTTCATCCGGGCCGATGGCCTTATGTCCATACGAAGAAGCTACCGTCCGGAAGAGCTTCGCAACAGCCTGCCCGAAGGCTTCGAAGTAGAGTCTTTCCCGCCGTTCCGGATGATCATCAAAAGAGAAAAGAAGACCGATGGTAAAGAAGAATAAGCCGGACCTCAGCGGCGTAAAGCCTGTGCTAATTGCCGGAGCCGGGCCAACCGGACTTTTGCTTGGGGTGATGCTTGCCATGCGCAAAATCCCCTTCCTAATATTTGAACCGCGCGAATCTGTATCACAGCACTCCCGCTCAATTGGTATTCATCCGCCATCGCTGCAGCTTTTTAAAGAAACCGGACTTCTGGATGAGTTTCTGGAAAAGGGTAATCGCATCCATTCAGGGAAAGCTTTTGTAAACCATGATGCTGTCGGCACGATCAGCTTTTCGAAGCTGGAGCATCCGTATCCGTTTATTCTCACACTATCGCAGCAAATAACCGAGCAGATTCTCGAAAACCGCCTGCTTGAGCTGGCTCCTGATTCCCTCAGCCGGGGTCAGGGCGTGGCAGACTTCACCCGAACAAAAAAGGGAATAACTGCTATTCTGGATAATAGCACCGAGGTCGAAGGAAGCTATCTGGTTGGAGCCGACGGCAAGAACAGTCTGGTGCGCGAAAAGGCCGGAATTGAATTTCTTGGCGGTACCTATCCCGATCATTATGTGATGGGTGACTTTGAAGAAAACATAGACTCACGCGATGAAGCCCGGGTTTTTCTCACCAGCCGTGGTCTCGTTGAATCATTCCCACACGGACAAAACCTGAGACGCTGGGTGATTAAAACGTCCGACAAAATTGATACACCCGAAGCCGGATGGATTGCAAAAGAGGCAATGGATCGCACCGGCACCTCACCCGATCCCGAAAGCTGCAGCATGCTCAGCTCGTTTGGCGTACAGCGATTAACGGCCGATGCATTTTTCAAAAAGCGCGTAATTCTGGCCGGTGATGCGGCTCACGTGGTCAGTCCGATTGGCGGACAGGGCATGAACCTGGGCTGGTTCGACGCTGCCCTGCTAGCCGGCTTGCTGCCCGATATCCTCAATCCCGAAAAGCCACGCCCAAAACTGCTTCACAGCTACGAATACCGCAGGAAGCGGGCCGCCTACGCCGCCGCCCAAAGAGCCGAATTTAACCTTAAAACCGGCCGCGCGTTTCCGCACAAAACAGCCTTCCTCAAAAAGCTGATTGTCCACCTCATGCTGCTCCCACCCGCCCGTGGCATACTTCTCAAAAAATTCACGATGGAAGGGTTAGATTGATATCTGATTGGTGATTTTTGATTGCTGATCTTTGAATGGGAGCTGGTCGAAAGACGAAGGTCGAAGGTCGAAAGTCAAAGGTCAAAGGTCGAAGGTCTCTCAAATTCGTACGTCTTTAGTCGATATATCCAACCATGCATTCTGCGTGAATTAGCGGTATAATCAGCGTAATTCTGCGTCCTTCCCAATTCACCATTATTCAATCTTCGATTGGGTTGAGGGCATTTGTGTAGGGTAGAAAAATGAATGCATCATAGCGCTCGGTCATTTGGGTGCCGACGTAGTTTTGGCGGGCGTCGTTTGCAGGACTGTAAA
>PWID01000217.1 GCA_003555145.1 Balneolia bacterium
GACACCGAAGGTGTCAAATACGATTAGCCGCGGGTCGGCCATTCATGGCCAAACCCGTGGTAAAAGAACACGCCTAAACCAAAAACCTCCGCCCGGATTTACGCAGAAGCACGAGATAAATTCGGAGGTTTCCACAACGGGATTACGAAAAACCCGCTAATGATCTTTCCCGGAACCCCTCGATTTTGACCCGGGAGTTGATGAAAATCCCGCCTCGGGGTTGAATCAAAATCAAAATCTACCCGGAGCTGCGCTCCGGGCTAATCACGTTGAACGCCTCCAGCGTTCCGGGTTCTAATCTATGAATCAAACCATAGAAGATTTGAATCCATTTGGAGCTGCAATCCTTTGCTTAACAACCGACACCGAAGGTGTCAAATACGATTAGCCGCGGGTCGGCCATTCATGGCCAAACCCGTGGTAAAAGAACACGCCTAAACCAAAAACCTCCGGCCGGATTTATGCAGAAGCACGAGCTGAATTCGGAGGTTTCCACAACAGGATTACGAAAAACTCGCTAATGATCTTTCCCGGAACCCCTCGATTTTGACCCGGGCGCTGATGGAAATCCCGCCTCGGGGTTGAATGTACACCACTATGCTGGTGACTAAGCCCCGTTGGGGCATGTAAAACTCCCTATGACGAAGACTTGAACAGACCCCCAAAACAAAACCGTTCATTACTTATCGAACGCATCTCTTACCATCGGACTCCCTTTTCAGATTCCGGTTATAAGACCGTACTCTTCAAATCTTCCTTTTCACTGGTTTTAACGATAGGTTTTTTTTTAATGGCACCTGTTTCAATCAGCTGCCCGAGTTCATCGGATGTTACGAACTCGGCGTCAGGCCACTCTCTCAGTATCTCATGCATCAGCTGCTTCAGCTGAGTGAGCCCCCGTTTTCGGTTGTCGGGATCAATGAAACCGATATAGTTGAGCCTGTGGGTGGATATGATTGCAGGCTTTTTCCACTGGAATGCTGTCTTAATGCCCTTCATGCAGCTTCCAACATTGTCATAGCTGCCTTTACGGAGAGATGGTTCAAATACAGCGTTTCTGATCAGGTAAAGCTGCCCAAAGCTGTTCTTCTCGCCCACGTGATGCCTGATCAGTTCTCTTTTTCCACCCTCTTTGACCGGCAGCAACTGGTACTTCATCCCCTGCAGGTAGCGCACGCCGCAATTGGCAAGCGTCTGGTTTAACTCTTCACTCCAGATAAAGTTATTGGCTATGAATGATAACGACCTATATCCGAATATTTCTTCGAACAGATCGAGTCCGCTGGCAATATTTTCGTGGTGCTGGCCAATCTCTTCATCCTCCGAAAAATCAAAGGTAGCCTGTACGCTTCTTCCCATCTCGGGATAGACATCTCCACTCAGCCCCCAGCACTCGTTGTCGAAGGCAAGCTGGAAGTCGTTCCAGTTTTCACGAAGTAATTTCAGCCAGAAGGCCACATTTAAATGCTCTTTTCCGTGAAACTGCGGATGAAATATTCCAGCCTCCATCCCCTGCTTCCAGAGGCTGAAACTGTTTTGGTGGCCGGGATACCGTTTCAGCGTTTCCGTGAAATTTTCGCAATGGTAGCTGTCAAAACCATCGCGCCGTATTTTATCAAAATCGGGGTTGGTAAGCACCGCATTCGCGGTAAATACAGGGTTTCGCCGGTTTTTGTCCTTAACGCTTAAAAGAAGCTCGAACAGCATTTCAAGGTCCTCTTCGCTGGCGAGTGAATCGTTCCTGCAGTAGGCGCTGTTATTCACGTCCACCCCGGCCTGCAACAGACTCTGGTAAGCTTCCCTGGAGGGCATCCTTATACTGCCCCAGTCGTCCGATTCAAAAACAATCAGCTTTCTGTCGGTTCTCCAACCCCTGTAATTAAGGACGTGGCGCGCAAGCTCGTTTCTGATTTTTCTATAAAGTTTCATCTACTGTACGGTAATGCTGATCCAGGATCATTTAATATATTATCAGGCAAGGATTTTTCATAGGTATGATTTAAGAGGCATTCAATCATCCAGTCCTCTTCATGAAATTCACCCGGATGCCATTTTCCATCCTCATCCCAGTAGCCGGTGCATTTATTGGTCATATCACAGAATGCATAGCTCAGCTCAGCAATTACAAAAGATCCTTTATGGCGCAAAAAGTCGAACGCAACCGCCTGAAGCTTTAAATTTTTGGCCACTTCCTGGGCAATGCTGATCACCTCATCGGGAAAGTAGTGCTTTTCAAATTTTGGATACCCGCTTCCCGAAGCCCTGAAATCATCTTTGCGCACTTCGCGCCTTACCGCAAAGGCCTTGCCGTTAACAACATTGATCCGAAGATCGTGGTCGTTGTCGGGGATAAAATCCTGGAAATAGATGTAACCCCGCTCATTACCGATAACGCGGGCAAAATCGGTGGTGTATCCAAGTCTGACTACTCCCTTCAAAACATCCTTAACACCTGCTTTACCGACTCTGAATTTACGAACTCTCTCTTTAAGGTTGGTAAAGGCGTCATACTGTTTGAATCCGGACCCGAATGCTTTTTTCACCAGTCTCCTTGCCTCTCTTTTGTTACGCACCAGCCTCACATGATCGGAGCCGGAGCCTCTGCGCAGCTTAAATACTTTCGGGTAATCTGTTTCTTCCACCCATTCCAGAGCTTCCCTCTTTTCATAAAAAGCGTACGACGGCACCAGCGGAGCCTTTGCGGCCTCCAGAAGGTATTTCTGGCCCAGCTTGTCATCGAAGTGCCACGAGGTATGAAAGTCCGGAAATACTTTCTTCCCGGCCGTTTCGAGCGAATAGAAGAGCTGTTTGGCAAACAAAACATCTTTCCGGCTGCCCTGGTGAAAATGCCAGAGCAGGGCATCATAGTCGTCCATCACCTTTACAATGTCGGACGCGTAGCAATTTACGAGACCGAACTCAATTTTGTTCAACTTGCAGTACTCTATCCATCGGTCGCTGAAGCTGCCGGGTCTGTGGTGAATTGCTATTCTCATTTCTTTAGTAGTTTGATGATCACGTCCCTATGGGCTTCGCAGCGAGTGAGATTGAGGAGTAATCGTTTTTTTTGTTTAGTTAAAAGTGAGGGTGCCAGGTTTCGGTTTCTAAGAGCATGCAGAACCCGGATTGAGTGTGGCTCCAGATAGCCGCTGTACTGCCTGGAAAGGCTCTCACACAAGCGGTTAAATCTCTCTACAAGTTCCTCGTCATTCTGCAACAGCCTGTTGTTTTCGCGCTGATTTTTTTCGAATGCCTGAAGCTCTTCACTCTCCGGCTTTCTCAGCCCGGCTTCTTCCGCACACTGAATGTATGGGTGAATTTTATACCCCACCTCTTTTTCATCAATCAGCAGTTCCGCCATCACGCCGATATTCCATCCTGTAACCTCTCCGCGGTACGGTTTGTCAAAAAGAAAATTTCCAATGCTGTAGAAGA
>PWID01000035.1 GCA_003555145.1 Balneolia bacterium
ATTAGATTAATGTGGTCGTCAAGAGGAAAAACCAAATAGGAGAGCTGTTCATTGAATTCCGTTGCTGACGGCTCCACAGGAGATCAGTAACCACAACATTATGGTATAAGAACAATGATGGCTTTAAAGCCCTCATTAACCTTAACAAACCCTTATACAAATGCCACTTATAGCTGAAGTCACACTGGCCTACAAATCCCCTGTGCCTGTTGAAACATTACCGACTATAACCTCCCCGGATGAAGCTGCTGCATATCTGAGATCAATCTGGGATGATGATCTTTTAGACCTCAAAGAGCAGTTCGTTGTCATTTTGCTTGATAATGCGAAAAAAGTTCTTGGTTGGAGTCTTATTTCTTCTGGTGGCTCAACATCGACCATAGTCGACATATCATCCATATACCAGGTTGGATTGCTTGGAAATGCCCAATCCATAATTCTCGCACATAACCATCCATCCGGATATAGCAAAGCATCAGCTGCTGATATAAATTTGACTAAGCGTGCCGTGGAAGCGGGAAAACTTCTTGGGATACCCGTAGATGATCATATCATCTTATACCGGGGTGGATATATTTCACTGAGAAATCAGGGGCTGATTTAAAAGAGAGCTAAGCTCTCTTTTTTTAGCTTCAACGCGGTGGGAAAGGCTAAAAAATTTGACCAAAAAATATGAGCTTCGCGTTATAGCTGGGATTTTCGGAGAAGGGGGGTGGTTGAGTTTAACCTGGATTCAAAAGGAATATTGGTGGGGTCAGAGGTGGGCTTGATATACGGTCTTCACACAAGGTTCTTCCAGTAAAGAATGAGTTTAATTCACTTTTCAAACAAGAAACGGCCACCCCTTGCCGGAGCGACCCTTTCAACCAGAACACAATCGTTGCATTGGCTAATCGTCTATAAACCTCTGGGTAATTCTCAGTGGCAGATTCGCGTAGATATCTACTTCCGCATCCTCTCGCAGGGCCCGTGCCCGCCCCGCCGCCTGAATCAACTCGCTTTCGATCAAACTCAGCTGAATTGTTTGCAATCGCTTATTATCAAACGTATTAAAGTTGAACCGAAATCCGCCTCATTCTACGGCTTGCATCTTAAATTCCCGGTTAAACTGGTCGACGTTAGCGCCTAAAACTTTTCCAATGAGTAGGTATTGGGCATTGTGCTTATGGGGGCAGCCAAGTACATTGATTGAGGTACCGGTATACTGATTGTAACCCGAGCAGTTTCCAAACCACATGTCCGGGGTAGCATGCTCAATTTGGTCGTTGAAGCTCTTAAAGGTAATCGTCGGGCGTTTATCAAGCTTTGAGTTCGCCTCTTCAAGATTTTTGCCTAGCGAATTTCTGGAATAGGAGTATTTGGTGTGTTGGGTAATCGTGCCCCGGTGAACTACATCGGTAATATCAATAACCTGAACGCGTTCTCCGTAGAGTTCTTTGTATATCTCCACGGGTATCGTAGCGCTCATAATGATAATCTTTTTGTCGGTTGGCAGGGATTCCTTTTTAATAAAATGGACGAGGTCTCGATCCAATTCATCTTTATAGAAATACACGCAGTCTAAAAACTTCAGGATATTACTATCAATGCCTTCAGTTTGCATAAATAGTAGCCACTGATTCGTGATGTCTACATTGAACTCATCAGGTAGAGTTAGTATCTGCCCGGGCTCGGCGTTCTCCAAGTAGCGTTGAAGGTTAAGAAGGCTTGTCGAGCGATTGGCAAAAAGCAATGCCCCACTTTTTTTGTTGACCTTCTTTAAATCTGCCACTTTCAGGGTATCCACATCTAACAGCAGAGAAAGGGGATCTTCATCAAAAATAATGGTGTCATGCCAAAAGGACGAATGAATAGCGCGGCTGTGGGTGGTAAAAATGCTTTTTACTGAGCCTAGTACAGCTTTATTTTTATCGATATAGGCTTGAGCCAGCTTTTGATCCTCCGGGTCACACCCAACTCCTTTTTTAAATTCCCAGAGAAGCCGGTGTACTTGCTTTACAAACCCAGCCTTAAATAGCCGGTCGATCTTTTCATTGAGGGTATCGTCGGTAAATTTCGGAAATTCCGGAGTCATGATAGCCGAATCCAACTCTTCCCGGTCTTCGAATACCTGGCGCTTCAGATCATTGGTAGGGAAAGCTAAGGTAACTTCGTTCATATCTTTGATTCTTCGGGTCTTGCCGATCCCGGTTGGCAATCTAAAAATAAAGATATCGTCGCTTAAGCAGTCCATGGCCTGGGTAAACTTATATTCAAGGAGTTGCTCAGCTTTTTCAACAGGCATGCGATGGATGGGCTCTGTTTGCTCAATACCGTCTACGAAGTCCCTTTCCGCAGTAATTAAATTTCGATATTTATGATCGCCTGGATAAGGCGAGAAATTTTCAAGACGCTGAGGAAAGTAGGCGGTTTCAACGCGTCTGTTGTATTTGTTTATGGTTCGAATAAGCTCAAATCGCCCGTCGCGCGGATAGGGGTTGTTCCCTATATGGGTATCATTAAATTCTTTGAGCCTCTCTTCATAAATTTTCTGTCCACCATTCATCCAGACCAGGTTTTGGGCCAATCCCCGTAGCTGGGCATATGAAAGGCGATCTTGGCTATTCATGAAGTCGAAGAAGATACGAACCCGGCTTTGCAGCTTTTCCCAATCGATCGCTTTTCCCCGCTTGTTCTGTTTTAGCTTTTCGTAGTAGTCAATTTTTTGCTCATTTTTGGCTTTTTGTAAGTCTTCTATATTATAATTATAAGAAGCTTTAGTTTCTCCAATATTTCGTAAAAACGCTGCTCCTGACGTCTGAGCGCCTATTTTTCTTGCCCTGCCACCATTTTTAATCTTATCTGACTCCAGCACTGAAAAAAACACATCCAGCGAAATGGCTTTGGTGTTGAGTACCTGGCCGGGCTTATTTGTTCCATAAAAGAAGTGGGCCTGGTTTTTACATGCCCGGTCGGCTTCGGGGTACATGTCGAACAACGCGTCCATCAGGTAGTTTCGGGCAGCAGCGTTGGTAATGAGCGTGTCCAGAAAGAAGATGAGACGAAATTTACGCTTCTGTGGGCTATCCCCAAAAGTAGGATACCAGGCATTTGGAGTGATATCGTATGCCTGCATTCGTTCAATGGCTACCTCAGGAGATAATCCTCCATCAAAATCTAAAGCCATTATGCATTGTCCGGTCCAATTTTTATTTGAACGAGTTCCGTTAAATATACTCGGGCTTCAGGAGACACCTTGTTCGATATCTTCGAGAAACCCCTCGATGCTATCAATATATACCGTGTGCATATCAGTGCTGATTTTAGCCGCCTCTGTCTTGCTGGGCTTGGAGCTATAGGTGTTCGTGTTAGCTGTAAATTCGTATCGCATATTTAAATAATTAATTGTTTGTGTTGGGTGTTAAAAAGCCATGGGCATGTTGCCCATGGC
>PWID01000119.1 GCA_003555145.1 Balneolia bacterium
GCGTCTTCATACTTGCAGGAATCGGACTTTATGTATTAAATATCTCACATAATGCCCTTTCAAAGCCCAAATTCCCTAACTTGAGTTAATTAGAACTGCACTGCACCCTTATTTCAGCGACCCGGTTTCATATATCGTATATCAGAAACCGAATGTCGCATATTGTGTACCACACCACCCTCCCTGTATTTGACGCAACATTATTATGAATCACCCTGGAAGCCTGCGGGCTCTCATTATCATTCTGATTGTCTTTTTTGCAGGATTCTTTCCGGATCAAGTCCGGGCACAGCAAACAACCGACTCTGATGCGATCTCTGCCTATCTGGATACGCTCGAACTTACCCCGGATGAACGGACCCACCTGCAGCAGATGTACCAAACGGTTGGCATGCCCATCATTAATATCGTTGGTGGTGAAGACGCCGATATAGCCGATTACCCCTGGACAGTTGCTATTGTTACAGCTGCGGGACAGCATTACTGCGGTGGAACCATAATAGATAAGGAGTGGATTCTTACGGCCGCCCACTGTATCGGAAGTACGGCCTACATACGCGCGGGCGTTTCCGATAAAAATGATGACAGCGGTCAGGATCGGCAGGCGGTTCAGATTATCAATCACGAAAACTATGAATGGATAAGGGACGGCAATGATATTTCCCTGTTACGGTTGTCTGAACCACTCGACTTAAGCGATCCGAATGTGGATGCGGTGGGTATATCAACGGTTATGCACAACCAGCTTGGCTTTGAGAATGAAGGCGTTATGTCGACCATAACAGGCTGGGGCCGATTAAGTTTTGGTGGAACATCTCCAATGATTCTTCAGGCGGCCGAAGTGCCGGTTGTTTCCAATGAGCTGGCACAGGAAGGCTATCCGGGTGAAGTTATAACAGAAAGTATGCTTGCAGCAGGATTCTGGGGCGTTGGCGGCGTGGACACCTGTCAGGGCGATAGCGGAGGCCCGCTAGTTGTACCGGAGCCGGATGCACCTTTGGGTTTTGTAGTCGCCGGTATTACCAGCTGGGGTGATGGTTGTGCAGAACCCGAATTAATGGGCATTTACACTCGTATATCCTATTTCGAACAATGGATTGAAGACAACTCCGGGCTCGTTTTTCAGCAGCCCGGTGAAGACGACGGCATCCCGCCTTCTGCCGTAACAGACCTGGCCATGGATGGGTTACCGACCGAGAACAGCATCACCCTTAGCTGGACCGCCCCTGGCGGCAGTGGTGATGAAGGCCGGGCGGCACATTACGATATACGGTTCTCGACCAGCCCTTTTGATGAAACGGATTTCGAAAATGCCACTCAGGTAGAAAATCCACCACGACCGGCTTTTTCTGGCGAAACCCAAAAAGTAGTAATTAAAAACCTCGAACCACTTACAACTTACTATATCGCGTTGAAAGCCAGCGACTTTTTTGGCAACATCTCCGCACTTTCGAACGTAGCTGAAGCCACAACGGACGGCCCTCCGCAAATTTCGCTAAGCGAAACACATTTTTCTCAAACCTTGGCTGAAGGTCAGACCGGTATTAGTACATTGACCATAACCAATACGGGTGAAGGGCTTCTATCTTACGTTTTCCCGGCCTATATAACCGAAACCGTTCTGAACAGCGAGACGGCATCACCCCTTAAAACCCGGGCCATATATAACAAAAGTCCGGAAAGCGAGCAGGCAAAAGCAGAAAGGGCCATTATATATAGCTACGTTTCCGGTAAGCTTCGCAATCCTGCCCCCTCGCAGCAACGCGTAATTGATGCGTATAATAATACGCGAGGCCGTAATCAGAATCCCGGGTTGCCAACTCCTGCAAACACCGGCGATAGCATTCTAATCGAATTTGAAAGCCTCAGCCTTAGCGGCAGTGAGTTCATTAACGTAACAGCCAACGGGTACGCCGGCGACTTAACCGCTATTGCGGCAGACTTTATTCTTGAATCGAACTCAGGAGGGTCACGGGCCAGCGACTTTGCGGTATTGGTTACAACCGAAGCTGCAATTAACAGCTCCACGGTTGTGCTTCAGGTGGGCGGTTTTTCCAACTACGGAGCGCCGGCCAGCCTAATACCCTGGGGAACGGGCGACTTTGGTGCCGACGGAACGCCCGTATTAACCACCATTTCCATTCCAACGCCCCTAAGTCTCGAAAACCTCTACGTGTGGATCGGCAACGGTTTTGATACCGGACCTGCCAGCTCCTGGACCGGCACCATCGAACTGATTGGCGTAAACGATACGCCTACTTTCATCACTTCCGTAAGCCCGTCCTCCGGAAGTATACCGGTGGGTGAAGAGGCTCAGGTAGCCATCACCTTTGATGCTACCGGACTCGAAAACGGTCTTTATGAAGGCGAGACTCCAATTATGAACAACGATTTATCGAATCCTTCAATCCCGCTCACGTTTGAGCTTTTGGTTGAGGATCCTGTCGCGGGGCTGGTTGCATCGGTGAGCGAACTGGATTTCGGCCAGGTGTATATATCGGAATCGGCGTCGATGAATGTCGGGCTTACGAACGAATCTATGGCCGATATCAGTCTGGAAAGCATTACCACAGACAACCCGGTATTTTTTGGCGAGTATGAAAATGAGGTGCTTGCTCCCGGCGAAACCATCACCGTAACCGTAGAGTATTCTCCGCTGGAGCGCGGTTTGGATACAGGCGTTTTATCTATCGAAAGCAATGCCCCGAATGGAACCGTACAAATCGGGCTGATTGGAGAAGCCCGCCGCCAAGCCGAGCTGCTTTCAGATTTTAATAATCTCGACCTGGAAGTTGAGCATAACAGTGTATCCACGGTTCAGCTGGTGTTTACGAATCCCGGTGATGATCCCCTCAGCTATACTATTGGTAATCCGGAGCTAAGCGGAGTTAGCGAAGACTTTCCGGTTCAGGCTGCAGATATATTCAGTTTTTCTCCTTCAATTGGCGAAATAGAGCCGGATGAGTCTGCGGAAGTAATGCTAACAGTAGATGTTACCGGTTTGGCCGGGATACTGGATCCGCAGGAGTTTGGCTACAGCTTCAAAATTTCCACCGATTCTCCGTTAAGCGACACGTTAAGCGTGGATGGCAGTCTTAAGATTCTGGTTGCTCCGTCGGATGTGGTTACATTCACTTTAAATATGTCGCTTTATGCAGATGAAGGCCTTTTTGAACCCACCGCCGGCGATCAGGTTTTTGTAATGGGCGGTCTCAACGCATGGGAATATGCGGAGGGTGAAGACTTTTCCCCTATGTACGAAACCGATGAAACCAACGTGTTCGAATATACACAGCGTATTGGCGGACAAAGTGGAGATATGGTGGAATATAAGTTTCTAATGGTTGCCGGCGACGGACGTGATCTGCCCAACGACGGCTGGGAAACGGACAATGTGGGTGAGCAGGGCACGACTAACCGCGTAGTTGAACTCACCGGAGACGACAACCAAATTATGCTGGATCTGGCTTTTTTCAACAATGATCAGCTGGTGAATACGGAGCCCGATCCGGATATGCCGGCTGAGTTTGTCCTCAACCAAAACTACCCGAATCCGTTTAATCCGGTCACGATCATTTCCTACGCACTGCCCGAAGCTTCTGATGTGAGGGTTGAGGTGTTTAACCTGCAGGGGCAGCGGGTAGCCGTTCTGGTGAATGGTTATCAGCCGGCGGGCCACCACAGCGTAAGCTTCGACGCCATCAGCTTCGCCTCGGGAGTGTACCTGTACCGCATTCAGGCCGGCAGTTTTACCCGAACTAACAAGATGATGCTGGTGAAGTGAAGCTCGCATTCGCTCGCAATTTTAAATTTTGAATCACTATTGTCCGGGGAAAGTAATTTGGGATAAAAATCTGGCAGAGAATAAAAGCTACCTATTCTGTTAGGCCTGCCTGTCTGCCGGGGCGAAGACAGGCAAGTGTCTATTTTCGCAGAAGAGTTTTGATTGCGATATACGATTATTGAATTGAATTGCGATTTGATAAGGTCGAGTCTAAATGACCTTCGACTTTCTACCATTCTATAGCGGCTCTGCTTGAAATAAGCGTGTCGCTCGGGAACTAAGAGTGCGTTTTTATGGTATGGGTGAAATCATTAGATTAGCAGACTGCATTCCGGAAGGGAGCATATTTGCCAACATAACTGACTTTTACTCAACTATTGAAGCCTTCGTATGATTGAACGCCTTGAAGATCTCACCGGCCAGTTTGCCGATTTTGCCTGGGGACCGCCTCTGGTTGCCCTGCTGGTTGGCGGAGGTATTTTCTTCGTTATTCTGTCCCGCTTTTCGCCCTACAGATATATTGGTCATGCGGTAGGTATACTTACCGGAAAGTACGACGATCCGGAAGCAGAAGGCGACATCAACCACTTTCAGGCACTGAGTGCTGCTTTGGCCGCAACGGTTGGTATGGGAAATATCGGTGGCGTTGCCGTAGCGATTACTATGGGCGGTCCGGGCGCCATTTTCTGGATGTGGGTGAGCGCGCTGGTTGGTATGGCTACCAAGTTTTTTACCTGTACGCTTTCGATCATGTATCGCGGGCGCGACAGCGAGGGCAAGCTTCAGGGCGGGCCGATGTATGTAATTCGCGAGGGCCTCGGAAAGAAATGGCACCCGCTGGCCTGGTTCTTTAGTATTTGTGGTCTTTTAGGCACGTTGCCGCTTTTTCAGGCAAATCAGCTTACCCAAATTATTCGCGACAGCGTTCTCATTCCCATGAGTGTTGTTACACCCGAAGCCCATTTTGGTTCGGATCTCATCACCGGTATTATCCTTACTGCGATTGTTTCTCTTGTAATATTTGGTGGAATTAAACGCATCGGTAACGTTGCTGCTACGCTGGTTCCGTTTATGGTGGTGCTTTATGTGGTTTCCGTAGTGTACATTTTAATTACCCATATCGACGTGGTTCCTTACTACCTGTCGCTTATCGTTACGGATGCCTTCAGAGGAGAATATGTGAACTCCGAGTCCATGCTGGGCGGTGCCGTCGGTGCCGTAATTATAATAGGTGTACGCCGCGCGGCCTTTTCCAATGAGGCCGGAATTGGTACAGAGTCGATGGCGCACGGTGCAGCTAAAACAAGCGAACCGGTGCGCGAAGGTCTGGTAGCCATGCTCGAGCCGGCTATCGATACCATACTTGTCTGCACCATGACAGCCCTCGCCATCCTGGTTACCGGCGTTTGGCTAAACACTGATCTGGACGGCGTTACGCTCACCGCAATGGCGTTTTCAGCCGGTATTCCGGTAATTGGCGTGCCGATTCTAATTGTTTGTGTAGCCGTATTTGCGCTTACCACTATGTTCACCTACTCGTACTACGGTACCAAATGTATAAGCTATATAGGTGGGGCAGATAAGAAAAAATTCTTCAACTATTTCTATGTAGTAAGCATTGTATTTGGCTCAGTAGCTACCATTGGTGCTGTTATCAATATTCTGGACAGCGCATTTGCAATGATGGCCATCCCGACCATGATTTCCACGCTGCTGCTTGCGCCTAAGGTTGTTAAGGCATCCAAAGAGTATTTCCGGAAATACGACAGCGGGGACTTCAGCTAAGGAGAAAGATTTTTTTACACTTAGGGAATTATTTTAGTCGTTTCCTCTATTTTTATTAGGTATTTTTAATAAAGCATGCCACGCTTTATTAAGTGCCTTAAGAGAGGTTCCGACTATATGATACTATCAGATTCCATCCACGGTCGTTTAACGGCCGTTGTCTTTTTTTCCGTTGTCTCAATACTATTTGCCTGCGAGAGACCCTCTTCGCCATCGTTTGAGACCGAGCAGCGGTACACTATTCCGCTCATCAATAACACCGAGTATCGCCTGCTGGGCGGCTCCGGCTCCATAATTGATACCACCCGTACCAGTTTTAGAGACAGGTTCGACACTAACAATGAAACCGGAATCGTTTTTCTGGGTTTTGAGGCCGATATGCCTTTTGGCTCATTTAATGACGTTCTTTCTGATTTCCAACTAGAGCCATCGGGCGGCAGTTTTACTCCTGAAGATATGGCGCAAACGACTTCAGAAGGTATAGTGATTTATGGCAGCTTCAGTTCGCGTATTAATCGCCAGAATTTTGAGTATAGCTCGCCGGAGGATTTCGTAGAGGTAGAAAAGGCCACCCTCGTTTTTGACAATATCACCAACGAAACCGGAATTAGCATTGATCGTCTGCAGCTGTCATTCCCCACAATATTTGGCCTTGATGCGGCCGGAAACCTGGTTCCTTCCGACACGCTTGTAATAGAACGAAGCGGCGCTGATCTGGCTGCCGGCACTTTTACCGAAAGCTTTGCTAATGTTCGCATACTGGCCGAAAACAACGAAATACCGGTTAATGTGCTTGTAGAACTGAGTGAAGGCTCCTCACCGCCAACCGGCGGGGCTTTCAGCCTTATGATGACCTCAGAAGCTTTTAAGCCTGTTGCGGCCCGGGGAATCATAAAACCCACCATACGTGCCTTGAGCAACGACGGAAGCAGCTCCGAGGATGAGCCTCTGGATGTAACCGATCCGAAACGACATTTTGAGTCTCTCTTTTCGGATCTGGATCTTCTATCTGTTCGGTTCCGTGGTATTACTTTTACCGACGCAAGCCTGGAGCTGGAGTATACAACCAGCCTGGGAATCGGAACCATGGTGTATTCGCTGGTAATGGGGCGCAACGACGACGGGGAAGAGTTTTTTCTGTCAGGTATACCAGGTTCTCCCTACTACGTGAGTCCGCAGGATACAGTTGATGGCTTCTTGTACAACGGAACACAAGTACCGCAAGAGACGCTGCTTCGCTTTCCAACCGAGCCCGATGATGGCACTGACATAAAACAGGATATACATAGGTTCACTGGCGATAACAGCAATGTGAATGAATTCCTGAGTAAGTATCCCACCGAAGTTTTTGTGGTAAGTAAAGTAGTAAGTAATCCGCTGGAGGAACCCGGTTTTGTAGAGCTTCCCGTAGATTTTGACGTGCTCTGGCGCGTAAACATACCGTTTTCGATGGTAACAGAAGACCAGCCCGCCACCTTCGACGATCTCATCGAGATTTCTCTTTCACAGCTGCCCGACCGTCGCGACGATGCCTATATTTCCGAAGCCGTATTTACCCTGGTTTACCAGAACAGACTCCCGCTCGACGTTGATGTCCGCCTCACCTTTCTGGATGCGATCGAAGATTCCATCACCATCCTCCCTTTTGAGCCTTCAGAGCGCATTAGAATGCTCTCAGCTCCGGTAGGGCCGGCCGGTTTTTCCAGCGAGGTACGTACCGAAACGGTTCAGTTTACACTCAATGAACAGCAGCTGGAGGAGCTTAACCGCTCCGAGTTTATCGCGCTGGATGGTGAGCTGATTACAACGGACTTCCGCCCCGTAAACCTAAGGGGGAGCGACTTCCTGAATATTGACCTGAGGTCGAACTTCACCATTCGGCTCAAAGTAGATTAGGAGGATTTATGATGATGAAATATGATAAAAAGGTCCTTCCTAATGTAGTATCAGCAACTTTAGCGATGCTGGTAATGCTGTGCATATTATTTCCCCATACCTCAAAAGCACAGTCGTTTTACGACCATCCGGTAACGATTTCTATGGCAGGTTCGGGTATGCTTTCTGTTAGCGGCTACGATGCGCTTCACCTGAATCCAGCCAGCCTGTACAGCTATTCCGACCGCCACCGTTTCAGCTTAACCATTCCCTCCATCAGTTTTGGAACCGGAGGGCAGCTCATGAACACAAGCGTGTACAACGAGTACCTTACAGAAGGCCGCGTGCTAACTGATGAGCTTCAGGCCGAGATGTTGTTGAAGTGGTTTCCGAATGGTGGTAATCAAATGGAATACGGGGCATTCCAAACGGGCATAACTACGCTTGGAATCAGCTACAGGTTTGGCAACCATGCCCTTGCTGTAGGGCACCGGGCAAGAGCCTACGGGCGCACGGGAACGACTAAAGGGGTCTTTGAAGCAGCCTTTGGCGGTCTCGATGATCAGCTTTTTGCCGATGCGCAGCGCCTTGACCTGCGTACAGAGCTAATGGCGCTCTCCGAGTTTTCGGCCGGATGGGCGGGACAAGTTTATTATGATGGCGACAGCCCGCTCTTCGGACTTCCGGTTCGAATAAAAGCCGGTGTTTCACCAAAGCTGATAATAGCCTACGGTTCTTTTGATATGGATTTCAGCTCCACGCTGAAGGTTTCCGGTGACAGTCTTGTGGTGCATAATTTCAATTACAGCCTGTTGACCCATGGCGAGCTTGGGAACAACCTGCAGCAGTACGCCACAGACCGTGACGCCACCGGAGGCACGAACCCTTCACTTTCGGACTACACGGGCGACTCATTCGACGATTTCGGTTCACCCGCCGGATACGGCTTCGGACTGAGCCTTGGTGCGGTGGCCGACATCACCCTTCCTGCACACGTACTCGATAATGCGTTCTTTGGACGGGGTTCGAAGAACCTTCAGCTGGGTTTTGCGCTTTCGGATATGGGCAGAACGGTGATATCGCGCGAATCGGCCCGCATTACCCATTCGGATGAGCTGCGCTGGAAGGGTCTGGCTATCGATAACGACTGGATTGACAACGAGTTCGATGGAAATATCGATGACTATGTTGACTATGTGCTCAACGACAGCCTCGGCAGCAGTACCTATCTGGCTTACGGTGTAGACCGTGAATCCTATACTGTTTCATTGCCTGGTTTTGCCAGCCTAAGCGGTATGCTAAGCTCACCAAAAACCGATATCTCGGTTGATATACAGAAAGGCTTTAACAATGTTGGCATAAACAGCCGGGTATTTCGTCTGGCAGTGGGAATAGAGCACCGTCCTGTGAGGGTGTTGCCATTGCGAACGGGCTTTGCCACAGGAGGAAAAAACGGTTTCATTGTAGGTCTGGGTACCGGATTAAGGATGCGCTATTTCACCCTGGATCTGGGCACATCATTCAGCCCGGCTACCGAAAGCCGCGGCGCCTGGGCTGCCTTCTCCTTCGGAACGACGTACAGGTTTTAGAAGTCTGATATCTGATTTTTGATCGATGATCTTTGAATAGGTGCAGGTCGAAAGTCAAAGGTCCAAGGTCGAAAGTCGAAGGTCGAAGGTCGAAGGTCTCTCATATTACGGTATTCGAATATAAAACCAGCTAATGAAATACTGTTAGCGCTGACATACTGTTGACACTGACATACTGTAGCCCTGACATACTGATATCCTGCAGCCCTGGCATACTGTTATTATTTATTCATTCTGCCTGATACCTCTTTCATCGCATCGATGTTGTATTTATTACAAAATTTCAGTTGCCGCAGATGTTTGTCGGGTATAAATTGAGCTGTACCTTTAACCGCTTGATTTCTATTCCATGACTCGACAACTCGTTCGTTATTTTTTGCAGGGTATGCTTTACATAACCCCCCTTGCAATTACTCTGTATATCATCTGGATCATTTTCTCCTTCGTGGATTCCCTGCTGCGGTCTGTGCTTCAGTCTGTATTTGGTCCTGTTATTCCGGGTTTAGGTATCCTTGTTATGGTGCTGCTGCTCATCCTGCTTGGCTACTTCGCACAGACTTTTGTAGGCCGTCCGCTCAAATCATGGGTCGAAGCCCTGCTTGCAAAGATTCCTATCCTGAACATTGTTTATTCGGCCTTCGCAGATTTGTTTTCATCACTTCTTGGCACCGAACGCAAGTTTAATCAGCCGGTTTTGGTTCTGGTCAATCCAATCACCAATCTGGAGAAGCTGGGGTTTCTAACCGAGGCCGATCTCAGCATTTTAAATGAACCGGGTAAAGTAGCGGTGTATTTCCCGCACTCATATAACTTTTCGGGCGAGATGTTTATCGTACCCACAGAGCAGGTAAAAAAGCTGGACCTCAATCCGGGTGACGTAATGAAGTTTGTTGTTTCGGGCGGTGTCGCCGGTTTTCACCCCAATGATAATGGCAGCGATAACGATACCGGCGATGCCAGAATGAATGAAAAGAAAAAGCTCTGAGCCAAACCACGGGTGAAGATGCAGATGCAGATACAGATACAGAGCTGATGCCTTAAGGCTTATGGTGCGCACCGGATTTTGCAGCCTGCCTTATAACATTAGATGACCGAACGGCAGTAAAGGTGTTAACCGGCAGACCGGCTTCCTTTAGCAGAAGTGCAACCCATTTATTGCTGGTTTTTGGCACATAATACCATTTAGGCGATTCGTAGAAGCGGGAATCAGCATAAAGGCCCTGCCCCAGCTCGATGACTTCACCCTGCGAATCTCTCGAAAAATAACTTTCGGCTCGTACAAGCATGGCACGATACCCTTCTTCAGTAAGGCGTATGGTAACTCTTTCGAGGCGGGGGAACTGCTCTTCTGGCCCATTGGAGAACGCCGCAACATGCAGGGCAGATGAACTCGGCAGAAGTCCGCCTTTAATCGTTGTCCACACTCCGGGGCTTTCTTCCATATAAAAGTCGCGGTCACCCCAGCCGAATTCGGCAAAAGACTGATCGTTGGTTATGTGCAGAGAAGAGGGCATCACATCCTTGAACTGTTTATTAACCGGAAGCACAATGCCCACATGCCAGCCGTGCGAAACAACGTGGATTTCTATATCGCGCTCCTCAGGATCTGCGGGAAATAAATCCCTGTTGGCCGTAGAGCAGGCCGAAAGCATCATTATTAAAATCATAACAACAGAAATGAGCCGCGCCGTATTAATAAGGCGGGATATTGATCTATTATGAAGGATAGATTGAAGCATATTAAGTACTCGGAATCCTGATCTGCTGAAGAAAAATAGCCGGTTGGTTAAGTTGATGGCTACTTTTATAAACTAATAAACTACAAGCACTTTACGAATGCTGTAATTCCGTTTGATAATCTAACATTGCTATTAGGTATCGTTTTTCATACTATATAACTATATCAACAAAAAGTAATGTATAAATTCATCTACCCAGAAATATGAAAACTCTTTTTTTAAGCCTGCTGATTACAATGTCTGCAGCATCATTTTTGTTTGCCACCACTATGGATAACCACGGTAATGAAAACTCGGATGAACTGTTTGTGGTATTAACCTCAGGCGATGCCGAAACCCAGATGATGGCGATGGTTCTGGCAACACAGTCTTTTAATCAGGACGTAACCGTACGGATTCTGCTGTGCAGCGAAGCCGGAGATCTGGCGCTGAAAGATTCGGAATCACCAAGCTTTAAACCCGCCGACCGCTCCCCAAAGCAGCTGCTTCAAAACCTGCTAAATAATGGCGTTACTGTTGAGGTCTGTGGTATCTACCTTCCTAACCGTGATCACCTCTCGGCCGATGACCTTATCGAAGGGATCGGAGCTGCCGCACCGCCGGAAGTTGCTGCATATATGAAGCAGCCAAACGTGCGCTACTTCAGCTTCTGATACAGTTTTACCACATCAGAGCACATCACCCTTTTACATACAAACCATACGTATTATGAATAAAAACATGGGAACCGCCGACAAGACCATCCGCAGCATTATAGCACTAGTGGTGGCCGTACTTTACTTCACAAACGTAATTACCGGCACATTGGGCATTGTACTGCTTGTACTCGCAGGCGTATTTCTGCTTACGAGCCTTGTTTCCTTTTGTCCTCTGTATGCGCCATTCGGCATCCGCACCTGTAAGGTTGAGACGAAACAGACGTCCTGAGAATACAATTTTGAATTGTGAATTGGTTTCAAAACTACAATCATTCTCTCCATCTCTCCATTACAAAAGCAGAGCGGCCCAAGAAACAGAAGTAGAGAAAAACTAACAAAGACACCTTTTGGTTATTGATATAGCTCCCGAAGGTCGTACATTTGGGCATGCTATATGAATTTCAAAATATCGCCGGTCAGGTTTCAGAATACCTGGGTACATCGGAAGCTATGTCCGAAAAACTGCTTTCCACGCTTTTTATCATTCTTGGCCTGGTGGCTTTGCGGTACCTGCTGATTATGCTGGTGTTTTGGAGAAGCGATAAGGCCTCGATCCACTACACCTTTAAGCGGTATTCGTTTCAGCTTTTCTTTGTGCTTGGGGTACTTATGGTTGGCAAGGTCTGGTTCGAAGGATTCCAGTCTGTAGCCACCTTCCTGGGTCTGCTTTCTGTCGGGCTTGCTCTTGCACTGCGCGAGCTGCTAACCGGTCTTGCCGGATGGATATACATCATCGTGCGTCAGCCATTCGAAATGGGCGATCGTATTGAAGTAGCAGGAGTTAAAGGTGATGTAATCGACAAGCGCATGTTCACTTTTTCGGTTATAGAAATTGGCAACCGGGTGGATGCCGAACATAGTACCGGGCGAATCATCCACATCCCAAACAGCAAGGTTTTTACCGATACGGTAGCCAATTACACCAGCGGCTTTCCTTTTATCTGGCACGAAATACCGATTACGATTACCTACGGATCGGATCATAAAAAAGCCCGGGAGCTTTTTTTGAAAGTTGTTGAGGAACATACCGCCACATACGTGGAAGAAGCCGAGCATACGATAAAACATGCTCAGGAGTCGTTCATGCTTAAATTCAACATCTATACACCCACAGTGTTTGCGAAAGTTCACGAACAGGGCGTGAGGCTTACCGCCCGTTTTCTATGCCCGGTTAGAAAAACCCGCTCAGTTGAGCAATTAATCAGTCTCGACCTGATTGATCTTTTTGAAAAAGAGAAAGACATACAGTACGCCTTCAATACGCTCCGCATTCGCCCCGAACAGCAGCAGAGTACAGATAAGCCAGACTAAAAATCAGAAGTTTAGTATTGGGTTCATAAACAAAACGGTCTATTTTTATTGTGTTAGTATGATGGCATCCGGTTGTAATCCCTGGACAGAGCCGGAAAGCACATCCCAATAATTTGATACGACTTGTATTTCACAAGAGTGAAATGAATCTTTAAAGGTGTTTATGATGGAAAAAGTACAGCAAAACATTCGTGCGCCCCGCGGATCAGTCATCAGCTGTAAGGGCTGGCATCAGGAAGCGGCCATGCGCATGCTTATGAATAATCTTGACCCCGAGGTAGCGGAGCGCCCTGACGAGCTTATTGTTTACGGCGGTGGCGGCAAAGCGGCCCGGAACTGGGCATCGTACCACAAGATTATTGAAACCCTAAAGCGGCTGGAAAACGATGAGACCCTTCTCGTGCAGAGCGGAAAGCCGGTTGGCGTATTTCGTACCCACGATGAGGCGCCCCGCGTGCTTATCTCCAACGCCCAACTCGTTCCCAACTGGGCTAACTGGACCGAGTTCCGCCGGCTGGAAGAGCTCGGGATCACCATGTACGGACAAATGACGGCCGGCTCGTGGATCTATATTGGCACGCAAGGCATTCTTCAGGGTACGTATGAAACCTTTGCGGAATGCGCGCGGCAGCATTTTGGCGGTACGCTTTCCGGAAGGCTGGTTGTTACCGGCGGGCTCGGTGGCATGGGCGGGGCTCAGCCTCTGGCGGCTACGCTCTGCGGCGGCGCCTTTTTAGGCGTGGACGTGGATGAATCCCGCATCATGAAGCGGGTTAATGATGGCTACTGCGACGCTATTTCCTACAATCTCGACGATGCGCTCGACCAGGTGTCAAAAGCCAAAGAGCAGAAACGGGCTTTCTCTATCGGTCTTGTTGGAAATATAGCCGAAGTGCTTCCTAAACTGATTGAGATGGGCGTAACGCCCGATGTACTAACCGATCAGACCTCGGCACACGACCTAAAACTGGGTTATATTCCAGCTGGTCTAAGTCTTGATGAGGCCGATACGCTCCGCAAGCAGGATTATGCCGGCTACGAAGAAAAGGTACTCGACAGCATGTGCGTGCATATTGATGCCATGCTTGCGCTAAAGAAAAAGGGCGCCATCACCTTTGATTATGGAAACAATCTGCGTGGACATGTAGCAGATCTGCGCGGTAAATCTGAAGCTTTCGATATACCCGGATTTGTTCCTGAGTTCATCAGGCCGCTGTTTTGTAAAGGCTCCGGACCGTTTCGCTGGGCGGCGCTTTCGGGCGACCCCAACGATATAGCGGTTACGGATCAGGCGGTGCTCGAAACTTTCCCTGATAAAGAACATTTAACCAACTGGATACGCAACGCTCAGGAGAAAGTGCACTTCCAGGGATTGCCATCGCGCATCTGCTGGCTGGAGTATGGTGAGCGTGCCGAGATGGGGCTCAAGTTCAACTGGCTGGTAAAAAAGGGCAAGGTGAAGGCGCCCCTGGTAATTGGCCGCGACCATCTTGATACGGGCTCGGTGGCATCACCCAACCGTGAAACCGAAGGCATGATGGACGGCTCCGATGCCATTGCAGACTGGCCGCTGCTGAATGCGCTGCTAAATACGGCCTGTGGCGCGAGCTGGGTATCATTGCACCACGGCGGAGGAGTTGGAATTGGCTACTCCATCCATTCGGGTATGGTTAGCGTGGCCGACGGCACGGAAATGGCCGATCGCCGACTCGAACGTGTACTTACAGCCGACCCCGGAACCGGAGTGATGCGCCATGCCGACGCCGGCTACGATATCGCCAAAGACACCGCCCGCGATCGTGGCGTAGATATGCCGATGTTGTAGTGTAGGACGCAGAGGCGTGCAGATTAAAAATGGTCGCAGGTCTAATGTCGAAAGTCAAATGTCTTCTGGATTCTCGTATTGGGATGAAAAATCAGTTCACAATTTCGAATACAGTAAACCTAAGCACGAAAGCATGCAAAGGTCTTGTTCCAATAATTTATTTCCGGAGGAATTCTGCCATACTCTTGGCACTCTCCCAATGATATACTGATCCCCAATGTTTATTCCTTATTGCAAATCCAAACCCCTGTTAGCGTAAAATGTATAATAACAAACTGTTGACACTGACATACTGTAGCCCTGACATACTGAAAAACGGGAACCCGAACTAAA
>PWID01000219.1 GCA_003555145.1 Balneolia bacterium
GAAGGTCTTTTTGACGTGACCTCCAATCCCGAACGCATATTTGAAGTGCTGGCCGGGACAGGTCGCATAACGGTGACCGGAACGCAGTTTAAGGCTTCAGACAGAAACGGAATCCCATCGGTTTACCTGCTCGAAGGAAGCGTGGACTTTACCTCGGTTAGCAGCGGCGAAATAATTTCCCTGCAACCGGGCATGTCGGCTCAGCTGGACAGCGTCGGAGCTACAATCCGAATCAGCTCATTTGAGCCGGACGCAATCACATCGTGGACAAATAATCTGCTTCAGTTCGATAACCAAACGGCAGGCTGGGTAGCCTCAGAAATTTCATATCACTTTAAAGAAAACGTACTCCTGCCCGGTGAAGTTGCCGGTCAAACGCTCGGAGGCACCATCAGACTGGAATCTCTTGAACAAAGCCTGACAGAGCTCGGCCTGGTACTCGGTGGCATCTTTGAGCAGCAGGACACCGGTACATATGTTTTCATACAGAACTAAACCACGTATGAAATATTTACTGCTTTCACTGCTATTTCTGCTGCCCTTCTCGTTTCCGTCAGACTCAAAAGCTGCACTAAGCAATAGTTCAGAAGAACAGTCTTTACGTGAAATAATCCGTGAAACTGAGCGCCAAACCGGATATACATTTCTCTACCGGGAGTCGCTGATTTCGGGAATCAGCCTGCAGTTTAATCAGGATGAAGCTATCGGGCTTGAGCAACTCAGCAGTGCGCTCGAACCCTACCCCATCAAGCTTGTAATTCAGCACGACAGGCGCGTGGTGATCATTACGGAACGAAGACAAGCTCAGGCTGATCCTTCCGAACTTCGCATTACAGGTCAGGTCGTGGATGCCCAAACCGGTGAACGGCTCCCGTTTACGACCGTAAGCTGGAGAGAAAGCGGGCAGCTGCGCGGCGTAGCCACCGGTACTTCGGGTCGTTTCGACGTTCGTCCGCGATTTACTGACTTAGAACCGGAGATCACGTTCAGCTTTGTTGGATACCGCACCTTTACCATAACTTTTGACCGGTCAGAACTGCCGATTCGGGATGTAACCATTCGCCTCGAACCGGCTTCAGTAAGGAGTGATGACATCATTGTGTCAGGGTTTTCGGGCAGTACTCCCTCCGACAGCCTGCTTGCCGGAATGATAAACGCATCCCGGTTCAGCCCGCTGGGTGAAGCCAGCAGCATTCGCGCGCTGCAGTCGCATCCTTCTGTTGCAGCCGGTCCCGCATTTAACAGCGGTATGAACGTAAGGGGAAGCAACCCCGACGGTTTTCTGGTACTGCTCGACGGCATGACTATTTTCAATCAAAGCCATTTATTCGGGCTGCTCGACAGCTTTAACCCGCACGCGGTACAGTCTTCCGGCTATTACTTCGGCGTTGTCCCGGCTTCGATGGAATCACCAACCGGAGGCACCCTGAACCTCATTACCCGCACAGGATCAAGAGCCGGCTTTCGAGGAAGGGCCGGGCTAAGCAACACCAGTTTAAACACCACGCTTGAGGGACCTGCAGGCAGCCGCAGCAGCTGGATGCTTTCCGGACGCGCCTCCTACATGAATCAGCTGTCCTGGTTTCGGAATGATGATTTCATACGCTGGGGACTGGATGTAGACCGCCCGACAGGATCTGCCGACAGCTCCGCCGACTTCACCAGCCTTGTACTTCGTCCCGGTGATTCATCCGCCGCTTTTTTTGACCTGCACGGAAAGTTTTACCACGAAACCAGCAGCAACAGCCGCTTTATTCTCAGCGCCTACCTTGGTGGTGATGATACCTGGAGTGAAGCCGAACGAAGGGTACGCAGGCCCGGAACCGATACGGACAACGGCTTTGTATTTGAACCCGTACGAACGACAAACTTATGGGGCAATGCCTTGGTGAGTCTGCAGTATGAGCACCTTTTCGAAAGCGGACTTTACAGCACCACCAAAACCGGACTGAGTTCTTATGAATCCGATTTCAGCAAGGATGATTTTGTCTACACCAGAATTCAGCAGCAGTCAGGCAGCGTATCCACAACCATATTCACGTATCCGTTCAGAAACCGCAGCACCATGAACGAGCTGCGGTTTGATCAGAATCTGGAGTTCAGGGTTTTGGCAAATCTCGATATCGCTGCCGGAGCCGGACTGCGATACTACCGGGGTGAATATGGTGAATCATCATTCGACCGTTCGGATGTTTTTATTGAAAAAGACGCTCTTTTGGGCACTGCATTCGTGCACGCTGACTGGGAGCCGGTCTCGTTTCTTGAGATTTCCGGCGGGAGCAGGCTCTATTATTTTAATGAAGGAAATAAGATTCTGCCCGCACCACGTGCTGCCATTAAAATAACGCCGGGTTCATCATTCAGCCTGAATGCAGGATACGCTGTAACCCGCCAGTTTCTGCACCGCATTTCCATAGCCAATACCGCCACGGCAGACGTCTGGATTCTTTCTGATGAAAAGCAGAAGCCGGCTTCATCCGAACAGTTTTCTGCAGGTTTTGAACTCAGCCCTGTTTCCTGGTTTTATTTCAAGATGGATGCCTATCAAAAAAACTATAGTAATATCCGGCTGCACGAGCTCAATACCCGCTCGCTCGAAAATACCTTTTCTGAGTCGCCGTGGTTTTATAACAACTCGGGTGATGCCAGAGGTCTCGAATTCATATTGCGTACCCGCCAGTTTAATACGGTTTTGACTCAAAACTATACGCTTTCCGAAGCCGAGTTCAGTAATCCGGATTTAAGTGATGGCCGTCCGGCTCCTGCCCCGTGGGACCGCACCCACTCTTACAATGCCGTTCTGGAAGTCCCCGTAATGAACAGCTTAACCCTGTGGGGTTCGTGGCTGATGATGAGCGGCAGCCCTAATCCCGTGTACACACCTGAGAACGAAGAAAATGAGCGGCTAAACGCCTATTACCGGCTCGACCTCTCAGCAAAATATCATAGAAACCTTAGCGAAAGATCAGATCTGGAAGTCAGCTTTTCGGTCTTCAACGTTCTCAATCATCAGAACCAGTGGTACAGGGACTACGCTTTCACCTTCGATGAGACCCGGAATATTCCGCGACTCACTCCTGTGCCAACTGATATTCTGGATCTTGGTATTCACCCCTCTTTTTCGATAGCGGTTAGCTTCTGAAACGTAGCGGCTACATGAGTTCGATTCTAAGTGCCTCGCTTTAGAAACATTTACCATGTATACCAGATGACCATTTGATGGTATTATGCTATATAGCAAATCCCTGTTCTGTACCTACGGCACAGGGATTGTTGGGGTTCATACTATCTACCCATATTTCGTCCCTGACGGGACGGAGAAACTTAACCCGGACTATATACAGACCTGACAGGTTTTAAAAAACCTGCCAGGTCTGTTGAACTTAGACACCCTTTAATAAATAATCC
>PWID01000167.1 GCA_003555145.1 Balneolia bacterium
AACTACGTTTGCTACACTCCGTGCTGGAGACGTGAGGCCGGATCGTACGGAAAAGACGTTCGCGGCCTGAACCGCCTGCATCAGTTTGATAAAGTCGAGCTGGTGAAGTTTGTCCATCCCGATACGTCTTACCAGGAGCTTGAAAACCTCCGTGAGGACGCCGAGCACCTTATCAAGGAGCTTGGACTGAGCTATCGCCGCCTGCTTATGTGTACGGGCGATATGGGCTTCACGCAGTCTAAAAAGTACGATCTCGAAGTCTGGAGCCCGGGTCAGCAGCGCTGGCTGGAAGTGAGCTCCTGCTCGAATTTTGAAGGCTTTCAGGCGCGCAGGATGATGGTTCGTTTCCGTAACGCCGATGGCGATATCGAAACCCTTCACACGTTAAACGGTTCCGGTCTGGCGCTGCCTCGTATCATGGCGGCCATATTGGAGCAATATCAGCAGCCCAGCGGCAAGCTGAAGGTTCCCGAGGTGCTGAAAGGCTATCTCGGCGGATTGGAAGAGCTTGGCTGAGTTATTTTTTCACAATCATAGCTGTCTAAAATAATTTAAGAGTGGTCCTTAGGCAGATCTTAATCGGCATAAGGACAGGTATTGGCCATTTTTGCAAAATCAATCTCTGAATTCTGCAGGGTGTTGGGCAGAGAATTTCTGATTGTTGATTCCTGATCTTTTGAATTTCTGGCATCAGGAGATTTACGCGCTTTAGGAAACACACTTTTGACCTCATTGAACATCCAATCGATCCTGAAGGGATCGAACGTGCGTAGCCCCGGTGCGTAAGCCCGGGGACGAAGAGGTACTAATCTCCGAACCCTGAAGGGGTTCAACAATGACGGATGGTGTTATGGTTTTCAAAAGCAATAGCAACCTCCCATCTTGTAGATACAGATTCAGAAAATAAGGTGAGGAAGCGGCAAAAATTTTAAACGAAAGCATCGATATTCGTATAAAATCTCTACAAACATAGCCCCTCGGAATCATCTGTGGCTTTGTTACTATTGAGGCTCGGGCCTTTAATTTACAACTTCATACCCCGGGTTCCCATTCGGTCACCCGGGGCTATTGTTGTTTGACTCCTTCGGAGTCGGAGAAATATTTAAAAAGTACAAAACAAAAAACCGAAGCTCATATGCGTTTCGGTTTTAAACGTTTTGGACAGATCAATCCTCCCTGAAACTCAAAAGGCTCATTTCGCAATGCGGAGTGAGCCTTTTTTTATGATGTGACCTATTCTATCCTGATTTCAGCTTATTGCCGCTTCAGGCTTATGCAGCGGAAATTCTATAACTGCATCACACAGCTGCTCCACGATTTCCGGAAGGTGGGATGATATGATGATAGTGTCTCCGTGGGTGCGTTTGCGGTCGTTCAGATAGTCTGTGAGAGCCTGACGCGTGCTTACATCAAGCGCGCGGAAAGGCTCATCCAGCAGAATCAGGGGCGGCTCGGTGATGAGGGCAGCGGCGAGCAGGGTTTTCTGCATCATGCCGCTGGAGTAGGTTCCAATCAGCGACGTACGGCGTTCATCAAGCGAAAGAAGGTTCAGCAGCCTGTTAATGCGCTCCGGGCTTTCATCATCCTTCCATAAACCGCGGGAGCGAAGAATGACTTCCAGAAGCTCGTCGGTATTGGCAAACTGAGGAAGCTCGCTGCTGTCGAAGGCAAATCCGGTCTGTGAAAGGTACACGTGCGGCTGCTTGTGAATATCCACATCGCCCCACAAAATACGCCCTGAAGTCGGGTAGGCCGCCGTTGTTAACAATCTAAGCAGGGTTGTTTTCCCTGAACCATTCGGGCCGCTCAGGCCGGTTGCCGTGCCGGGCTCAAACCGGAAGTTGAAGTCCTTTATGATATACTCCGCCTGACCGTAGCGTTTACTCAGGTTTTCGGTTACAAGCGCTGTTCTGTTGGTTGACTCAGGCATAGAGCTTTTTAAATCTGAATTCGTGTAGGAAAGTAAAGATCATAGCTGACAAAAGTGAAATTCCGGCGTCGATTAAAGCCCACTGGAGAATAAAGTTACCGTCAACACGATCGCTGAGCAGGGAAACAATCCACAGGCTGATGACCAATAGCGGCAGCCAGCGCAGGTTGACAAAGAACCGGACAATAATCCAGTCGGTTGGCTTCAAAAGGCGATATTGAAAGAGGAGGGGGGCGAACGGTTTGGAAATAAGCATGTACACCATCAGAGATTTGCCAAGCACAAGAAGGGTGATGAAGCTCGAAATAACGGCGTCGCCAAGTCCGGCATAGAAGAGCGTCCACAGGATGATGTGGCCCGTAAGCAGCAACCGCCCAAGAGGCTGACGACGGTCGAGCTGAAGCAGTGAAAACCAGGCGGCCGGCTTCCAGCGGGCCGGAACCCAGTAGAGGGCATCATGGCGGATCGGTTCGCGGCCTTCCTGCACAGCCTTGGGATTCAGAAACAGCTCGGCGTAGAAGGCGTTGGTGTGGTAAAAGTAACGGTCAAACAGCTTCCGGATGGATAATGCCCGAATGCCGGCATATGCCAGAATAAGCAGCCCCGGCACCATTTCAAGCACTGGGTTGCCGGTAACTCCACTGAGGTAAGCTCCGGCTACGACGAGCATCATACCGCCTGCTGCAATATAAACCGTTGTAAGCAGGGAAGGGAAGCTGCCGGTTGGCACAGATGGCGACTGACCCACATTGCGCATGGTGTTCATAAATCCGCTTCCTCTCGTACCTTCCTGCCACTCCTGACTGACCGAGCCAATAGTCGTGTAACGAACAGGGGCCATAATTCCGATACCGGTCATGAGTGTCCAGCCGCTCAGAAAGGTAACAGCCTTGCTCTGCAGATCTGCCAACGGGTTCTGAAGATCGCCAAATGATAAAATGGCAAGCATGAGGGTGAACAGCGCAAAGACCGGAGCAAGCGCTCTGGCGGAATAGCTGTAAAGCTGGGCAGGACTAAGGTTGATAGCCTGTATGAGGTAGCGCTTTCGATCCGGAAAGCGAACGTGCGGAATGATGAATGCAAAGAAGCCGCAGAACACAAAATTGAGATAACGCACAACAACCATGCGCTCGCCCGGAGATTCCGCGTTGAGTGAAACGGAGATCATCAGGTAGCATAAAACAAGCGCAGTAAGCACAAAAGAAACCGCGTTCGTCCTGTCTGGATTGATGCGCAAAAACTGCTGTATATTGGCTGGATTAATTCTCAATGAAACTGATTAAATTCAAGTGCTGTAATAATTTGAGTTTCTTCATCTAGACTATTTATAAGATCTGTTTCCCTGAACTCATTTCGAAGCGGAAAGGTGTTTCGAAGCGCAGCGAATTGGCCGGGATCTTTTCTCAGAAGCTGATCCAGCTCGAATAGCGGATGGATGTTCTGAAGCGCTAAATATAAGCCGTCTCCGGCATTGATGTGCGGTGAAGTTTTGTAATCCGGCTTATCATTCTTCAGTTCGAATCCTAGGGCATCACCAATTTGTTCGCTGGCGATCTGGCTGGCCTTGTTCTTGGCCTGCTGACTGTAGCCCGCAATGTGAGGCGTGGCAATATCTGCAGCCTCGAGAGAATCAGGATTCATGTCAGGCTCATTTTCCCAGACGTCGAGCGCAAGGAAGCCAAGATTGCCCGATTTTTTCATCTGCAGCAAATCCGCTTCATTAGCCACCCCGCCGCGTGCCGCGTTTATGATGGCATCAAACGAGTGATTCCCTAATGTCCGAGCGTTCAGCATGTGATGCGTAGGCCAGCTGCCTTCGGTAGAGAGGGGCACGTGCAGACTAAGCACATCACAAGACATGAGCTCGTCCCAGCCGGCGCTTTTGAATGAGCTGTCGCGGGCTTCCCGCGGCGGGTCGTAAGCTTTGTAACTCATGCCGAGCCGGTCTAGAATGCGTGCTAATTGCGTGCCCGTATGACCAAACCCAATGATGCCCGTTTTTTTTGATTTCAGCTTTTTGAAATCGCCATTAAGGGCGTGGATCATTACGGTAATGACGTACTCGGCAACGGAGCGGGCGTTGCAGCCGGGACTGTGGAAAAAGAGAATGTTGTTTTTCTCAAGCCATTCTGCGTCTATATGATCGGTACCTGCTGTAGCTGACGCAACTATGCGTAGCTTCTTTGGAAAGGAGGGAAAGCTTGTACGGTTTATCTTTGTAACCGTTCTGATGAGCAGCGCATCGGCTTTGAGAATCTTGCTTTGTAATTCTGCTTCTGAGTCAAAACTGCAGGTATTTACCTGTTCTTGGGGTAGAATAGCATCAAGCCAGGGAATATGTGCATCACACAGAATGGTAATCACAGGCAGGGCGGGATTTCAGGACACGGAGGGCATCACCCTACCAAATCCGGGCAGATTTCCTGAGGGATTTAGGACGATCCAGTATTTCTTTCATAATGATAGCCTTGCGGGCCGCCTCCGGATTATTGATATATTCTAAGACATCTTTAGCCTGAACGGTATCGATACCGCCTTCAGAAATAAAATCTTCATCATCGCTGCCGATTTCTCTGCTGTATATAGGATTTCCGGATGTTTCAAGCTCTTTGGTATCGATTCCTGAGTTGAATGAGCGACGTTTTGTAGTCATATCGTCACTGAAAGGATCATCAGAAAAGCGGTCTGTTGGAACCGGCTGCTGTTTTTGCATGAATGGCTCGGGTTTTTGCTGTCTTGGAGACGGCTCGGGCTCTGGCTGGCGGCTCGGTGTTGGCTCACCGGTAAAAATAGACTCAAGTTCCTTCATGGCATCCTCCCAGCTTTGCGGCTGGTTTGACTCAGCTCCGGCACCTGCAGCCTGTTCCCGCTGTTGGCGCTGTTTTTGCTTCTGCTGTTGTTTCTTCTTATTGTCTCCAAACAACCACTGAAACAGTGAGTAAAGGACGAAGAGAATGATGAGGGTTTCCATGTTATACGGAAGTTCTTTTAGTTATTTTAATTTCAAAGTGTAAATCGATCAGGCTGATCCACACTATTGGCTAAACGTAAACGCTTATGCTAATGTTTCCGAATTTAAGCATTATCGTTCTGATTATCAGAATTAATCACGATTTTGATAATGCAGAGTTTAAAGTTCGGATTTATTTTTTGGATGAGCTTTGAGTCAACAGAATTTTCTATTTGATAAACGCATATTATTTAAAACATTATGACGAGTAAAACTTATAACGTAGTATCCTTGATTCGCCGCAAGCGCGACGGTGGCAACCTAACTAAAGACGAAATACAGTACTTAATCGACGCCTATTCCCGCGATGAACTCCCTGATTACCAGATGAGTGCGTTCCTTATGGCGGTTTTTATAAAAGGCATGAACGACGAGGAGGCTTCGGCCATTGCATACGCCATGCTTCATTCCGGTAAGGTGATGGATCTGAGCAGTATTAAAGGAATTAAAGTCGATAAACACTCCACGGGTGGCGTTGGCGATAAGCTCTCGCTTATTCTGGCGCCTATCGTTGCCGCTGCCGGCGTTCCGGTCCCTATGATATCTGGTCGTGGCCTGGGGCACACTGGCGGAACGCTGGATAAACTGGAATCCATACCTGGTTTTGATGTTAACCTCGATCTGAAACGTTATGTGGAAGTAATTGACAAACACAATCTCGTTTTTATTGGTCAGACAGAAGACATTGCACCTGCAGATAAGCGTCTTTATGCCCTTCGCGACGTAACGGCAACGGTAGAATGTATACCGCTCATAGCCAGCAGTATTATGAGTAAAAAACTTGCTGAAGGTATCGATGCCCTGGTACTCGATGTTAAACATGGGTCCGGCGCTTTTATAAAAGATCCGGAAGAGGCCAAGATCCTGGCTCGTCGCCTGGTGGATATTGGTACAGAGTTCAAAAAAGAAGCGGTGGCCTTCCTTACTAATATGGATCAGCCTTTAGGGAACAAAATCGGCAACTGGCTGGAAGTTGAGGAAAGTATTTACTGCCTCAGAGATGAGTGGCCGGACGACGTTCGCGAAGTAACTCTTCTGCTTGCTGGTTCCATGATTCAGCTGGGTGGCCGTGCCGAAACGCTCAATGCCGGAATTGAGATGGCTCAGGCTACGATTCACAACGGATCTGCCCTTAAGAAGCTTCGTGATATCGTAATCGAGCAGGGCGGAGATGTATCTGTAATAGATGATCCCAGCAGCTATAAGCCTGCTGGTTATAAAAAAGAATTTGTGGCTTCAAAAGACGGCTACGTGAGTACGATCGACGCCTACCTCGTTGGCATGGCTTCATTAGAGCTCGGAGCAGGCCGGAAGGAAAAAACGCAGCCTGTTGATCCTGCCGCCGGAATTGTGCTTCACAAGAAAATTGGAGATAGTGTGAAGAAAGGTGAAACAATTGCGGTAATGCATACGAACAAGCAGGAACAGTTTGATGTGGCTCTCGATCTTATGCAGCAGTCGTACAATATTGCCGCTGAGCCGGGTGTGGCAAAACCGCTCATTACGCATGTTGTGGATAAGAATGGAATTCATGATTTTAATTATGATGAAGTTCTGTCGTTGAAATAGGCGAATCCGGCCGGTTCTTACATCAAAATAAACTTGCAGCAACCGAAAAGGCAGCCGGATTTCCACTCTGGAGTTCCGGCCGCCGGTGCGGTAAACATCATCCTAAATAAACTGAGTTATGTGGAATCGATTTGTACGTGCGATTAAATCAATGTTTGGCGGCTTTGTTTCGAGTATCGAAGATCCGAAGCTTATTCTGGAACAGAACATCCGGGAGCTGAACGATCAGGTGCCGAAAATGAATGAGAACATCGCCACGGTAAAAGCCAACCTGGTGATGCTTCGCAAAGAGCGCCAGAAATACGAGAAGCACGAAATGGAGCTTACCAATAAGATTAAGTCGGCCATTAACGCCAACCGGGATGATATAGCCGAAACCTATGCGCTGCAGCTCGAAAAAGCGCGTGAAAACATTATATCTACGTCTGAGCAGGAGAAGTTTGCCGAGCAGGCATACGAAAAGTCGCTGCAGGTTAAGAAGACTTTTATGCGCGAAAAAGACCGTAAAATCCGCGAGGCCAGAGAAGCGCTTCAGGCCCATGAGCGTGCTCAGTGGCAGTCTAAGATTGCCGATACTTTGGAGAAGTTCGAAATTACCGGTCTGGATTCCACCCATTCCGAGATGGTAAATCGCCTGAATGAACGCACGGCTAAAAATGAGGCCCGCATCGAAATGGCGATGGATAGTCTCGATACCGAAACTCTGGAAATCGAGCTCGACGCAGAGCGTATGCGCGCCTCGGATTTGGTGGCGCAGTTTAAGCGTGAAATGGGCAAAGCTCCAGAAGAGGCACCGAAAAAAGAGGCTGCTTCGGAAGAAAAGACTATCGAGATTACCGGCGACGACGAAGTAAAGGGTGAAAAAGCCGGCTCAAAGACAATAGGTAAGCAGAAGGAAAGCTGAAACCAGTCTTATCGTGCCCAATTTATGAGTGATGATGTTCATCACCCTACTTAAAAAGAATCTGAACAACCTATGTCCAGGGAAGAGCGTGAACGTTTAAAGCAGGAGTACAAGGAGCACTACAAACAGCTGCTTGAGCAAAAAAAACGTCTTGCCGCCTACGAAAGGAAAGCAAAGGTAATGCAAAGCCTGCGTGAAATTGATCCGAATCCAGTCCTGGAATCGTTTCAAGGGGCGCTTCAGGCCGTTCGGGAGCGTATTGTGCAGGCAGAAGCACGTCTTGAGGTTTATCTCGATCATAATGCATCAAAAGAAGGTGGAGTAAGTCTGGAGGAAATTCAGGCCGCGGAGGACTTCACCCGAAAACAAAAAGCCGCAGACTTGCTGAGCGAAATACGGGCTGAAATGGGAACCATCGAGCGGGACCTCGAAAGTCGTGCAGATTCTCTGAATTCGGAAAAAACCATGCAGCCCGCCGAAAAAAGTTTAAGTAACAACAAATTAGCCTCAGCTGAAGATCCTGCCCGCACGAATGCAGAAGTGAACAAAACAATTGGCAGGAAAAAAACGTAAGCCTGTGTATGCGTGTTAAGCTGTTACAAGAAAACACGTACCAATACGTCATTTCATCTTTCTAACATTTGTTCAACTTAATGGATAAGCCAGTAAACTATACCAGGGAAGCTTTTCTTCACCCGTTGAATCTGGGCGTACTGATTGCCGCTTTTTCTTCGGCTTTTTTTCTCGCGGGGTACGATTCTTTGGTTAACATCATCATTTTTAGTGCTGTTGCAGCTGAGCTTATTTATTTAGGTACTATTCCCCGATCTGCCCGTTTCCAGAAGTACATGAATCTGCGGGCGTTTAAAGAGCGCAACAGCCGCTTCGATGAGCGTAAAATTTTTGGTGAATTAAGTGAGGCATCGCAGAAACGGTTTCTGGTACTAAAACACATAACCGGACTGGTTAGGGATAACCTCTCAAAAATTAACTATACTTCTCAGGGGCTCGCAGACAGTATTAACACGCGCATAGAGGCGCTGCTTACCAGCTATATGATGCTTCTTGAAGGAAACGAGCGCTACCGGTATTATTTGAACAATACTACAGAGGCGCATCTTCAGTCTGAAGTCGAAAAAACGCAGGCTGAGATAGATAATTCGGATTCATCAAAACTGGTACGGGTGTTGGAACGCCGATTGATTATCCTGAACAAAAGACTTGAAAAGTATGGAGCGGCACGCGAAAAATACTTAATTTCAGACTCACAGCTTAAAACCATTGAAGACACAATCCGATATATTTACGAAAAATCTATGACCTTTGGCAACCCTGCAGAAATCGAACAGCAGATGGATAGCCTGCTTATGGATCTTGAAGACACCGATAGTGTATTCGGAGAGATAAATCACGATTTAAATGATGTTCCTTCGTATCTTGATGACTTGAAAAAGCTGGAAAAAGAAATGGAAGAAACCGACGCGCTTTTTGCGAAAGGGCGTGAATCCGAAAATTGATTGAAATATAGCCGGTCCTGAACCGGATTCTAAATTAACCGATTGTTATGCCATCTAACGAAACGCCAACGTTCGAAACGCTGCTTCTGGAAACGGAAGCCGGAATTTGCACCATTACTATCAACCGGCCAGAAAAGCTTAATGCGCTTAATCAGACCGTTCTGTCTGATCTGGAATCCGCATTTATGTGGATTGACAAGTCTCCGGAAATTAAAGCCGTAATGATTACCGGCTCTGGAGACAAAGCATTTGTAGCCGGTGCCGATATAAAAGAACTATCGAATCTTGATGCAGTTACAGGACGGGAATTATCCGTTAACGGTCAACGTGTTTTTGAAAGCATTGAAAGCTGCAGCAAGCCAGTAGTTGCATTGGTTAACGGCTATGCGCTTGGAGGTGGTACCGAGCTGGCTTTGTCGTGCCATGTGCGCATTGCCACAGAGAATGCCGTCTTCGGCCTTCCTGAAGTATCTTTAGGACTTATTCCGGGATACGGCGGCACACAGCGCCTTACACGTCTTGTAGGCAAAGGCAAAGCGATGGAGCTGGTTCTAACCGGCAGAATGGTTAAGGCCGATGAAGCTCTGCAGCTTGGTATTGCAAACAGCGTTGCCGGCAGTAAAGGCGAAGCCATGGATCGCGCTAACGACATGCTTGGCAAGATGCTTAAAAACAGCCCTGTTGCCCTGGCAAGAGCTATTGAAGCCATCAACTCTTCTGAACAGGGAAGCGATGAAGGCTACCGGGCAGAAGCCGGTTTATTTGGTTCGCTTTGCGCAACCGAAGATTTCAAAGAGGGAACCTCCGCATTTCTGGAGAAACGAAAACCCTCATTTTCCGGAAAATAATTACTGTCTGATTGGAACCTCCGTCGAAAACTGATTTACAGCATCAAGGGAGCAGCTTATGATTGAACAGCTGCTCATTATTGCGTTTATGCTGCTCCTCAGCGGCTTTTTCTCCGGTTCAGAAATCGGATACGTAGCAGCGAACCGCCTGCGACTGGAAATTAAGTCGAGAGAAAACTCTCTGAGCGCTCACTACCTGGCCTATTTTCTCCGAAACCCCGACAGCTATCTTTCAACAACGCTGGTGGGTAATAATGTGGTTAATGTGGCTTATGCTACTCTTATGACCATTTTCCTGCTCTCGCCAATTACCGAGCTTTGGATGGTTGTATTTGGTCATCCGCCTACAGAGCTATCCATGCTAATTGTGCAAACCTTTACGGCCTCTGTACTCATTCTGATTATGGGTGAAGTGATACCAAAGGGTATTTTCAGGGTTCATGCCGACAGGCTTATACCAATTGTGATTTTCCCGATTGCAATTACAAATATCATTTTCAGGCCGTTCATCTGGATAGCCAATACGATTGCACAGAAAATTGTGAAGTTTATTAATCCGGATGCAGATTCTGTTGAAGATTTTTTCAAGCGTGAAGATTTTGAAATGATATTCAGAGAAATTGGCTCAAATATGGAAAGTGATATTGATGAAGACGACTCTGAGATTCTCACGAATGTGCTTGAAATGTCTTCGATGAGGGTTAAGGAATCCATGATTCCCCGCACCGATATTATAGCTGTGGAAATAAGCAGTTCACTCGATGAGGTTTTGAATACCTTCATCACCAGCGGTTATTCGAAAATCCCGGTTTATGAAGGCAGTATCGATAACATCAAGGGCGTAATTTTTGCCTACGACCTGTTTAAGAAGCCACAGAACATCGAAGATATTATCCGCCCGGTTAAATATGTGCCTTCGTCACAGAAATCGACGGATTTGCTTTCGGAGTTTCGAAGACTCAATATTTCTCTGGCTGTTGTTATTGATGAGTACGGCGGTACGGCCGGTCTGGTAACTAGCGAAGATCTTATAGAAGAAGTAGTGGGTGATATTCAGGATGAGTACGATATGGAAGAAACCATCATGAAGAAACTTGCCGGAAACCGCTATATCTTTTCGGGTAATGTGGAAATGGAGGATATTGAGGAAAACTATCCCGAAATCGGGCTGAGCGAGGAAGACAGTGATTTCGAAACTATCGCTGGTTACATCATTAATGAGATTGGACGTATCCCGAAAGTAGGGGAAGTGGTTCGAATTAATAATCTGATGTTCACCATCGTGAAGGCAAGCCATTCCCGCATTGAAGTAGTAAAATGCGAGCTGAAGCCGGAAGAGCTATAAAGCCCCTGCGCTTTATACACCCTTATTTCTTCAAATTAAAATTAATCCCTGCCGAAAAGCCATTCCGCCGCCATAGGGAATTCCCGGCTCCACTCAGACTCACTGTGCGTGCCATCCGGGTTTATGGATAGCTTCGCGCTTATATTTCTGCCATTACCTGAGGCAGCATCAATTTTCTTTTTAAAAGACTCCAGCCTGCCTACAAGGGCTTCCGTTTCCTTTCCGCCGCCGTAGATATAAATGCGGCCTTCGAAGGCCGTAGCCTCGTCTATAAAGCGGGAGGGGAGCGCAGGAGTAACCCAGAATGAAGGAGAGAAGAGCAGCAGCCTGCTGTATACCTCAGGGTGCTCCATGGCTGCATAAATACTTATGAGCCCTCCCATTGAGCTTCCCCCAATTCCTGTATGCTCAGGTTCGGGCATTGTTCTGAAGTGAGAATCTATGTAAGGCTTCAGCGTCTCAGTCAAAAAACGTGCATACTTGCGACCGTCGCCTTTCCCAAGTCTGGATGTTGGTACGGATGGATTAAACTCGGCCAGCCGCTCCTCCTCCGCATGGTCTATGGCAATCACAATAAAATCTCCCAAACCACGCTCGGCCAGAAAGGCCAGCCTTTTGTCGAGCTCCCAGCTTCCGAAGGGTGCGTGGTCGTCGAACAGGTTTTGTCCGTCCTGCAGGTACAGCACCGGATAGCGCTGGTCTGTATTGTAGTAGTTATAAGGCAGCAGAGCGGTTATGCGTCTGGTTTTGATGAGCTGAGGGATTTCGAATGACTCCGAAATAGTATTAATCAGTGGTCTGTACTGCTCGTGATGAAACCTGCCGCCGGTTTTCCAGCCTGCTACAGTGTCGTTTGTTAAACCTGCGTTTTTTGAAATACGCCTGTTGGGTGGTTGATTTCCGTACGCATCTATTTCTGCTTCTTCCCACCCGCCTCGGGTAAACTTATATTCCAGCGTATCGGGAAGAGTAGAAATATCGCCAAACTGAATCTCAAAACCACCCTCGCTGGTAGAGTGCATGCGGCTGGCTTCGTCGGCCGGATTCCAGTCATTGAAATTACCGGTGATGTATACGCTTCGCTCGTCTCCTGTAATCGAAGGCGACACAAGTCGTACAGTTAGGGTGTTGGGGGATATAGCTGATTCTGACATAGCGGATTTGGAAACCCCGGGCTTCTGTGCTTCAGAGCAAGAGAAGAGCATGGTTAGGGTGAAACAAAAAAAGATATTTAGTACGGGCTTCACTGCAATCGGAATGATGTGCCGGGTAAAGCTTAAGGAGCCAGCTCGGGGTCGATGGTGTCCATCACTACCCATGCGCCCGGAAATTGCTCACGGAGAATGGCAAGATACGTATTGGCATCGCTTCGGCGCTGAAAATCACCGATGCGAACTCTGTAAAAAGGCTGACGGTAGGTCACATAAGCTTCGGGTAACACATCAAAGGGGATGGCATCGAACTCGCCGGCCCAGTCGTAATATTCCAGGCTCATGGAATCCGCCAGCGCAATGTTTTCTGTTGAAAGCAGCTGTATCCGGAAACCGGCGTTGGTGTCCACATCGCGAACGTCTTCATCGGTGAGGCGGTAGACTTCGGGAATCGGATTCTGGCCAGTATTGAACCGTGCCGATGCGTTCAGGCGGAGCTCGGAAAGTTCCCCGGGCGTAAGCAGGGTGGAAACGGCCATTTCTTCTTCCTCAGCCACCGGAGCTTCGGCTTCTTCAGCCAGTTCGCGACTCGGTGCACAAGATGCGACCAAAACAAGAAGCAGGCCAAACAGTGCTAATTTTGTGAACGTGCTCATCAAAAAGACAGGGAGTTTTTAAAATGTAGTTTTAAAAAGAAGGGTGATGCCAATTGTGATGGCATCACCCTTTTGGAAAGGAATTAAATTCCAATCGGATGCCATGTTGTTTTGATTTCCTGAAGCTCGAGAATCGCATATGGATTTTCGTGCTTTTCGTCCAGGAAGTCATCATCATGCTTAACAAGTACGGGCTTAACGTTTTGTGAAGCCTGCTGTTGTGCAAGGGTGATGGCGTCTTTATCGGTACTGCCGAGTACTAGCGCGTTAACATCCATGTGCGAGCTGAAGTTAGACAGCAGCTCGTCGCGGTAACCGCACAGAATATTAATTACGCCACCGGGAACATCCGAAGAATGAAGAATCTCACCAAGCGTTAGCACGGCAAGAGGCTTCTTCTCGGCGGCAAGAACCACAACGGTGTTCCCCCCTACAATTGCAGGAAGCACGTACTGCATAAAACCAAGTAAAGATGCCGATTCCGGCATTACAATGGCTACAACGCCTGTAGGCTCGGGAACAGAAAAGTTAAAGTGAGACGAGGCCACCGGATTCACAGTGCTAAATATCTGCTGAAACTTGTCGCTCCAGCCTGCAAAGTAAACGGCCCGGTCGATAGCGGCCTCCACTTCTTTTACGGCCTGCTTCTCGGTGCTGCCTTCAAGTTTGAGCTCGGCCACCAGCTGATCCTTGCGGCCTTCCATCATTTCAGCAATGCGGTACAGAATCTGGCCTCGGTTGTAGGCCGAACGCGATGCCCAGCCTCCTTGTGCCTTACGTGCCGCAACAACGGCATTTCTGAAATCTTTCCGGGAACCGCGGCAGATATTGGCCACAAAATTTCCGGATTTGTCGTTCAGGCTGTAGTAGCGGTCGGATTCCGAGCGGGGAAAAGCACCGCCGATGTACAGCTTGTAGGTTTTTTTTACGTCCAGTCGTTTACTCATAATTACAGTTTCAGATATGGGATTAAACCGTGAAGACCGCCTTCGCGACCAAGTCCGCTTTCCTTGTAACCGCCAAACGGCGAGGTGGGGTCGAACTTGTTGAAGGTATTAGCCCAAAGTACGCCGGCGCGCATTCCGGTGGTCATGTTGAAGATTTTGGAGCCTTTATCGGTCCATACGCCTCCGGAGAGACCGTAGGGAGTATTGTTGGCTTTTTCCAGCACTTCCTCAGGCGTACGGAACGTCTGAATGGTAAGTACCGGACCGAAAACTTCTTCCTGCACGATTCGGTGTGCCTGGGAAACGTTGGCTACCAGCGTAGGACAGCACCAGTATCCTTTTTCAGGCAGGTCGCACTTGGACTGGTATATATCGGCGCCTTCATTCAGGCCGATTTCCAGGTAGCGGTTAATGGTTTCCAGCTGCTCTTTGGAGTTGATGGCACCAACGTCGGTGTTTTTATCCATCGGGTCGCCAACGCGCAGTGTTTCGATGCGGTCGATGAGCTTATCACGCACCACATCGGAAATACTTTCCTGTACGAAAAGCCTCGATCCCGCACAGCAGACGTGTCCCTGATTAAAGAAAATACCGTTTATGATACCTTCCACAGCCTGATCGATGGCGGCGTCCTCAAAAATGATGTTGGCAGCTTTGCCACCAAGCTCAAGCGTGAGCTTTTTGGGAGTGCCGGCAATGGATTTCTGAATAATCTTGCCAACAGCCGTAGATCCGGTGAAGGCAATCTTGTCGACATCCTCATGATTCACAATAGCGGCACCGGTATCGCCTGCTCCGGTTACGATATTAACTACTCCCGGAGGCAAACCACATTCCCTAATGATTTCGGCCAGCTTGAGGCAGGTCAGGGGGGTGGTTTCTGCTGGTTTGAGCACAACGCAGTTTCCTGTAGCCAGGGCCGGGGCAATTTTCCATGCTGCCATAAGCAGCGGAAAATTCCACGGTATAAT